>DASZFK010000198.1:0-22161 GCA_035939855.1 Candidatus Angelobacter sp. | reverse complement strand
ATGGGGCGAGAGCAAAGCGGAAAAAACCGGAGAGCACAAATCGGCAAAGGCCGAAAACGAAGCAGATTCCGCAGCAGCCTCCCCGGAAAAGCACGAAAAGGCGGGAAAAGCCGATGCTCCCAAAGATGGAGCCAAGAAGATTCAAGAGCAGGCCCGGGAGCTCGAACACGAAAGAGACCAGATCCAGCATCGCGCCAATTATTACGACGCTGGCGAGTTGTTTCTTGAGGTTTCCATCGTTCTGTGTTCAATCGCGCTGCTGGCCGACGACAAGCTCTACTGGAAACTTTCATTTGCCAGCACGGTTGCCGGTATCGCGGTGATCCTGGCGGGAACGCTGCTCAAGTAATCGCCGCGTCGTGCTTTAATCAGCGCGTTGTGTCGAGAGCGATGCCGGTAGCGGTAAAAGGCCCCGTACCGCCAGCCGAGCGGTCAAGGCCGGTACTGGAACCGCTGATGCTGCGGGCAGGAGCAATATTTCCATTGGCGCCTGCGATGTTGGTAAAGACCAGCACGGCTGCGGTCTTGCCATCTGCAACGTGCAAATCTCCGCCGGTTGTTCCGTTGTTTAAGATCATCTGGGTTGGAGCGCCAAGATTGGTGTTCGAACCGGAAATCGCGGCCGTGGGAACAACATTTCCGTTTATGATGGCCGCATTGGCATAGACGGTAATGCTGGGAGCGCCATTGTTGCTTACGATCAGCCTGCCCGCGGTATCCAGTTGCAAACCTGCCGGCTTGTTGAGTTGTGTGGCTGCGCCGGAGAGAATCCGATTTGCGGCTACGGCGCCGTTGAGTAGACTTGCTCCATCATAGATCCGCACTGTATTTCCAGCCTTATCGGCAATAAACAGACGGTCATTGGTTCCGTCAAAGAAGATCGCTGAAGCTGCGAATCCCAGGCCGATGGTGCGCACCGGAGGAGAGTTCCCGCTGATGGTTGAGGCGCTCGAAAACGCAAGGATATTGCTGCCATCGGCAACGTAGAGCAGATTGCGTCCGCTGTCGAGGGCTAGATCAACGGGCGAAGCCAACTGGGTGGCTGCGCCGGAGATCGTCCGCTCGGGAGTTACGTTTCCTGTCTTGGTGCTTGCATTTTCAAAAATCAGCACCGAGCTTGCCCCTTGGTTGGCAACAAAGAGCCTGTTATTGGGGGCGTCAAGCAACATGTATTGCGGCGAAGACAACTGGGTGGCGGAGCCAGAGATGGTAGCTCCGGGAGTAGCGTTCCCGGTAACCGTCAGCGCGTTGTCGAATCGGACAATACTGTTGGCAGGGTTATTAGATACATAAATCTTGCCGACGCTGGTTTGCGGATTTCCATTCAGCGTGCTACCTGGTCCGCCACCGCCACCACCACAGCCACAAATGAGGACGATCAAGCTAATCGTTACGATATAAAGACGTCGCATCGCTTAATCATAAGGTAAGGCAACCAGGTTGGGCAGCCATCTTGACCAACAACCGTTTACCGAGCAGTGTCCAGGGCAATCCCCTTCGCTGTAAAGGGGCCTACACCGCCGGAACGAGCCAGCCCAGTATTGGATCCGCTGATGGTGCGCGTTGCATTAATATTGCCGTTCGCGGAGCCTATGCTGGCAAAAATAATGACACTGCCCGCAGCTCCATCAGCAATGTAAAGGTCACCGGTTGTGGTGGTGTTGTTCAAAATGATCTGAGTTGGAGCCACAATCCCGGTATTTCCTCCACCAATGGTGGCCACTGGCGCATTGTCGCCATTAATTGAAGCCGCGCCGGAATAGATGGTTACATTGCCTCCATTTGAGTTCGTCACCAAGAGGCGGCCGGCGTTATCGACCTGGAGACCTGTGGGCTGATTGAGCTGGGTTGTGACCCCGCTCAGAATCCGGGACGCAGTGACCCCGCCAGTCAGGGTGCTGGCATTGTCGAATACGCGGACTGCATTGTTGGTGATATCGGCTACGAACAACCGATTGTTAGCGCCGTCGGAGAAGAGCGCCGAAGGCACAAAGCCCAAGGTCAACGAACTCGCCGGGCTTATATTTCCGTTTGCGGTGGAACCATTGGTGAAAACTACGATCGTTCCTGCGGTGTTGTCGGCAACGTAGAGCAGGTCTTTGGTCTTGTCCAGGGCCACGTCAACAGGAGAGAATAATCGAGTATTCGATCCCCCAATCGTTCGGGTGGGAGCAACGTTGCCGGTTTGAGTGGTTGCATTATCAAAAACCAAGACATTGCCTCCCCCCTGATTGGCGACAAAAAGGCGGTTATTGGCCACATCGAGAAACAGATAACTGGGCGACACAAGCAAGGTAGCGGTGCCAGAAATGGTCGCTCCGGGTGTGGCGTTGCCGCTTACGGTCGAAGCATTGTCAAAACGAATAATGCTACTGTTGGGCGCATTTGTAACATAGATTCTGCCGAAACCGCCGCCACCTCCGTTATTTCCGCCGCCATTGTTTCCACCCCCAGTACTATCTCTCCGGGGGGAGATAACGCAGCCATTCAGAGCCAGAAGGATCGCAATCACACCGACGCAAAAATATTTGAAATGAAAGACCATTGGGAGAGCCGGACGCTCAGACAACGCCAAGGTCGATCGCTCACTTTTAGAGATTAGTTGCGCAACATTTCTTAACAATAAGTCTAAAAGCCACCGCAACATTGTGTCAGTTATCCTTTCAATTGAAGAACGCTTCTTCACTCACTTCCTTGCACGCTGCTCCTATTTATGATGATACACATGCCTGATCCGATCTATATTGCTACCTCGAATCCAGGAAAGCTGCGCGACTTTCGTGGCGCTGCATCAAGCGTGGGTGTCGAAGTAAGGCCCCTTCCAGATTTTAAGAACATTCCACTCGCGATTGAAGATGGCCAGACTTTCGAGCAAAATGCGCGCATCAAAGCCGAGCATTACAGCCGGTTCCTGCCAGGAGAGCTGGTTCTGGCGGACGACTCAGGGTTGGCCGTCGATGCTCTGGATGGAGCACCCGGCGTGCATTCGGCTCGTTACGCAGCATTGGTGCACGGCGCTTCCGCAGGTCACCAGAACTCAGATGATGAAGAGAATAATCGGGTTTTGATACGACAACTGGAAGCTTTGCCCGAGGAGAAACGCGGGGGCAAGTTCGTATGCGTAATTGCCGCTGCCAAAGACGCCACAACACTCCAGGTTTTCGGTGGAGAAGTTGGAGGAAAGCTCTTGACCGTGGCTCGCGGGAAACAAGGGTTTGGGTATGATCCGCTGTTTTATTTTCCTGAGCTGGGCAAGACGTTTGCAGAGATTCCGGCGGACGAGAAAGCTCAATACAGCCATCGGGGGAAAGCTTTTCGGGCGTTTCTGGAATGGTATAGAGGAGATAAGGCATTTTAGAAGTAGCCCATTCGGGCGCTGTTCACGACAAAACCCAGTTAGTATCGTTTACCTTAAAGAGAGCTTCTGGCCAAGAATGTAACGCAAGGTCCCTCAAGCCTGCCCGCGCTACGCGCGAGCAGGCATTCGGGATGACGATTTATATCTATGCTTAAATTGATCCTTCGCTTCGCTCAGGATTGAAGCAGGAGGCTTCGCCGGGTGATCCTTCGCTCCGCTCAGGATTGAGGCAGGAGGCTTCGCCGGGTGATCCTTCGCTCCGCTCAGGATTGAGGCAGGAGGCTTCGCCTGGTGATCCTTCGCTCCGCTCAGGATTGAGGCAGGAGGCTTCGCCTCCTGCCTCAAATTTGTCATTGCGGTACTCTGAAAATACAATTAGATTCATTTACTTCGCCGTGAAACGACCAACAGAGACAGCCACGAAACTGGCTAGCGGGACATCGGACAAATATCAGCGCATCCTCGATGCCGCCATCGAGGTGATTGCTGAGCATGGGTTCTTTCATTCTCGGGTCTCCGAGATTGCCGATCGTGCCGGCGTGGCGGATGGCACGATCTATCTTTATTTCAAAAATAAAGATGAGCTGCTCATGGCGGCCATCGATTCGGCCTTTCACCGGTTTATACAAAGGGCACGGGCGGCGCTCGACGATATCTCCGATCCGCGCCAGAAGCTTCGGCGAATGGCGTATCTCCACTTGGAGGCCCTGGGCTCGAACCGCGATCTGGCCATCGTATTTCAGACTGAGTTGCGCCACAGCGCCAAGTTCCTGGGCCAGTTCTCCCACAAATTGCTGGTCGAGTATTTTGATCTGATCAAGAAAGTTTTGCGCGAAGGCCAGGAGGCAGGGGTCTTTCGTTCGGAGTTGTCGGTAACCGTTGCCGCTCATTGTTTCTTTGGCGCAGTGGATGAGATCGTCACCACCTGGATCCTCTCTGATCGGGACCGCGACCGCGATTATCACCTCTTCAGCCTGGCGGATGTGATTGTCGATATTGTCTTAAAAGGAATTGAGCCGGGAACCAACCATGGAAGTTAAGACTTTAGTTGACGTTTTCTTTACCTCCGTGGGTCACAAGCTCGAGCGCCATGTTGCTTACAAGAGTGGCGGAGTGTGGAAGACCATCTCTGCCGGCCAATACTATGGCTACGTCGCGGGCATATCGCGGGCCTTCAAGCAGTGGGGCATTCAACCAGGAGACCGGGTCGCCATTTTGAGCGAAAACCGCCCGGAATGGATGATTACCGATTTCGCCTGCGTCACCAGCGGGATCATCGATGTCCCGGTCTACACCACGCTTACCGCAGAGCAGACGCTGTATCTTCTCCAAAACTCGGGAGCGCGGGCGATCTTCGTCTCCACCCAGGAGCAGCTTCGCAAAATCCAGTCGATTCAAAAGCAAACTGCGCTCGAAAAGATCGTGGTCATGGATGATCTCGAGGCCGCCGATGTTGTTCCTCTCTGGTCCATTCTGAAAAATGCCTCCTTGGAAGCTGACCCCGTATTCGATGAACAGGCGCGCAGGGTCCAGCCCGATGATATTGCGACTCTCATCTACACCTCAGGAACCACCGGGGCTTCCAAGGGCGTGATCTTGACGCATTTGAACCTGACCTCGAACGCTGCCACATCCGTCAAGAATTTTGAATGGCAAGCCGGAGATACCTATCTGTCGTTCCTGCCGCTTTCTCACGTTACGGCGCGTCATCTGGATTATGTTTGCTTTCTGAATGGCGTGACCATTGCGTATTGCCCGGCTTTCGATCAGCTTCCGGTGATGTTGCAGGAGGCCAAGCCCTCCATCATTGTTGCCGTACCGCGTGTTTATGAAAAGATTCGCCAGGAGGTGGAACACAAAGCCGCTCGCGGTGTGGCCCGGCGAATCTTGAGTTGGTCCCTTAAAGTTGGGGAACGGCACAAAGACGAGATTGTGCGAGGTGAGCAGCCTTCCAGCCTGGTATGGAAGCTGGCCAACAAACTGGTTTATTCAAAAGTCCGTCATCTGTTTGGCGGAAACAGCCGCGTGTATGTTTCCGGTGGCGCGCCCCTGGGACACGATATGGCGGAATGGTTTGGGAAGGTTGGCATTCCGATCTTTGAAGGCTATGGATTAACCGAGACCTCGCCTGTGATCGCCTCCAATCGCCGGGCGGCATACAAAGTCGGCACCGTAGGCAAGCCGGTGGAACATATCCAGATGAAACTTGCTGAAGATGGCGAAATCCTGGTTAAAGGCCCTTCTATTTTCAAAGGCTATTGGAATATGCCCGAAGAAACCAAGGCCGCTTTTACCGAAGACGGCTGGTTCAGGACCGGGGACATCGGCACAGTCGATAGTGAAGGCTTCCTGACCATTACCGATCGCAAGAAAGATCTGATTAAGACCTCGGGTGGCAAGTTCATTGCTCCCCAACCCATTGAAAACGCCCTGAAGAACAACGTGCTGATCGCCCAGGCGGCTGTGATCGGCGAGAAACGTAAATATGCGTCTGTGATTATCTCCCCCAATTTTTCTCTTCTTGAAGATTGGGCGCGCGCCAACGGAGTGACTTTCTCGAATCGCGCGGAACTGGTGCAGCAACAGCAGGTGCGCAAGCTTTACCAGGGTATCATCGAGGAACTCAACAAGAACCTGGCCCATTTCGAAACCATTAAGAAGCTCATCGTGGTGCCTGACGAATTCTCCATTGCGACCGGCGAGATCACTCCCACACTGAAGCTGAAGCGGCGCGTGGTTGAAGCCAGATATAAGCAACAGATCGACGAACTCTACCAGGAACCGCATGCGGTGGAAATCGCGCCGGTGGGATGAAGGAATCTTCCCGCGTTTCATTACAATAGATTGCATGGATTCTTTTTTTCTTGCAGACCGGCAATTCCGGTCCCGGCTGATCGTTGGAACAGGCAAATATAAATCTGGCGAAGAGACAGCACGCGCCATCGAGGCCAGCGGCGCGGAAATGGTTACTGTGGCCGTCCGGCGCGTGAATCTGGATCGCAGCAAAGAGTCACTGCTGGATTACATCGATACCAACAAATATTTCCTGCTCCCCAATACGGCCGGGTGTTACACCGCAGACGAAGCCATCCGCACAGCGCGGCTAGGACGCGAAGTTGGACTTTCCGACTGGGTCAAGATCGAGGTGATCGGCGACCAGCAGACGCTCTATCCCGATGTCCAGGCAACGATCGAGGCTACGCGTGTGCTGGTGAAAGAAGGGTTCACTGTTCTGCCCTATACCTCAGATGACATTGTCGTTGCCAAGCGTCTCATCGATGCCGGGGCCAGCGCCATCATGCCACTGGGAGCGCCGATCGGAAGCGGCATGGGAATCCAGAACACCGCGAACATTCAGATCCTGCGCGAGATGATCACCGATGTTCCGTTGATCGTGGATGCAGGAGTAGGAACGGCCTCCGACGCTGCCATTGCCATGGAACTGGGAGCCGATGCTGTGCTGATGAACTCCGGGATTGCTCACGCGGAAAATCCGGTGTTGATGGCGGAAGCCATGAAACATGCCGTGCTTGCGGGCCGGGCTGCTTATTTGGCGGGGAGAATGCCTAAGAAACTTTATGCTACGGCTAGCTCGCCGCTGCAGGGTTTGGTGAGGTAGACGGATTTTGTTTTGACAAGATTATTTCATGCTCTTAAACTGCATGTTATGGAAGTCCAGTTTACGCCAGAACAGGAAGAACAGCTTTCTAAAATTGCCGCGCATGAAGGCATTCACACCGAGGAACTGGTCAGGGATGCGGCACTACGTCTGTTAGAGCAAGATACTCTCTTTAGAGCCGCCGTTCGTCGAGGTATTGAGCAAGCTGACCGGGGCGAGCTTATTGAAGAAGAAGAAATGGATGCCCGTGTAAAGCGGATGTTGTCTTCTTAATGCGTGTCCGCTGGTCACCGGAAGCAGCGACAGATCTGGAACAAATCAACGATTACCTTAACGAACGTGATCCACGCCTTGCCCACTCGACAGTTCTTGAGATCTACGAGACCATTCGTAATTTGAAATCATTGCCTTACCGCGGACGCATTGGGGCCGTTGAAGGAACTCGTGAATTGATTCTTACTCGCTTACCTTTTGTTATCGTTTATCGAATCAAATACGACGAAACTATAGAGGTCTTGCACATCTTTCACGGTGCACAAGACAAGCCTTAGTTTCTGAACATCGAACGAGAGAATCTTTCGGATTAGTCCCGGATCCAGCGCAGAATTACTTCTTCGGATTGGCTGCAACCGCCACCGGATTGGTCGCGGGCAAGGTGTAAATGACCTCGCCTGGCCGGGCGTAGTGAAACTTCTCGCGGGCTTCTTTTTCGATGGTTTGAGGGTTGTCCTTCAGGGCTTTGATTCGCTGGTTGAGCTGTTCGTTTTGGCGTTGTAGCGTTTCGATCTGCTGTTGCAGCTCGCGTTGCTCTTTGCGCTTTTGCGCATAGATCAAAACACCATTCGCTCCGAATACCACATGCCAGGCCAGAAGCGAGGCCAGCACGAACACGGCGCATGTTGCCACTTTGCGCCTGCTGCGGTAGAGCCACTCAAGACCTGTCTGAATCAGTTTTGACAATTTTCCCTCGCGACAATGTTGACTCTTTTAGTGAACTTCGCTTTCGTTCGTCGCGTCAAGAGAAATCCTTGCGCTTAGAGCAAAGAGGAACCAACTTTGCTACGTTTGCCCCAATACGGTTCCCTCTGTGCCGATAACATGATTTCGATGCGGTCAAAGCACTAGAATAAATCCGGAGAACTCATTCATGAACCAGGCATGTATCATCCTAACTACCGCAGGATCGCGGGAAGAGGCTCGTAAGATCGCCCATTTCCTCGTGGAGCAGCAGTTTGCGGCCTGCGTCAATGTAGTGCCGCACATTGAGTCTGTCTACCGCTGGAAAGGCAAGGTCGAGAGGGCTGAAGAATGGCTGCTGGTTATCAAGACCACGGACACGAATTTTTCCCAAGTGCAAGACGAGATCAAGAAACTTCACTCTTACGACCTTCCAGAATGTATCAAGCTCGATGTCAGCGGAGGGAGCGAGGAGTATCTGAAGTGGATCGGGGAAAGCTTAAGAATTTGGTAAATGGGTAATTTAGTAATTGGGTGATTGAAAATCTTCCGCTTTGATGTCTTGTCGGCAGCGAAAGGGTTTGCCTTGATCTTCAATTACCCATTTACCAAATTTCCCAATTACCCAATCAAACTGGCCCAATCCTTAGATTGCCGCCAACGCCTGGTCCAAGTCGGCAATTATGTCTTCTGCATCTTCCACGCCTACCGAGATTCGAACCATGCCATCGGTCAGGCCGATCTTTTTTCTTCCGGTCTCGCCCAGCGCGGCATGAGTCATGGTTGCCGGATGGGAGATGAGTGTCTCCACGCCGCCCAGCGACTCGCCGAAAGAGCAGATGCGCACCTTGCGCAGCATCTTGCGCGCATTGTTGAGGGAACCAGTTTCGAAGGTGATCATGGAGCCAAAGCCTTTCATTTGCCGTTTGGCGAGGTCATGCTGCGGATGCTCGGGCAGCCCCGGATAGAGCACCTTTGTCACTTTTCGATGTTGCTTCAAATAGTTGGCCACGGCTCTTCCATTGCTGTCGTGCACCACCATACGCGCCGCCAAGCTCTTCACTCCTCGCAGCACCAGCCAGCATTCAAACGGAGAGAGAATCCCGCCCGAGGCCTTTTGCATGAAGGCCAGCTTTTCCGCATGGTGAGGCTTGGTACCTACGATGACTCCACCGAGTCCATCGCTGTGTCCATTGAGAAACTTGGTGGTGGAATGCATCACCATATCGGCTCCCAGCGCCAGCGGCTGCTGCAGATAGGGAGACATGAAGGTATTATCTACCGCCAGTTCGGCGCCGCCATCGTGAGCGACCTTGGCAACCTGCCGAATATCGGTGAGCACCATCAGTGGATTTGTGGGAGTCTCGATCCAGACGATTTTAGTATTGCGCCGCAGGGCTTTCTTAACGGCATTGGGGTCGGAGGTATTCACATAGCTGAATTCCACGCCATAATTGGCCACGACCTGGTTGAAGAAACGTGGAACGCCACCGTAAGTATCATGCCCGCAAATCAGGTGGTCACCCTGTTTCAGAAAGCATTGAGTGACAGCCGTCACCGCGGCCATGCCGCTTGAAAATACGTGGGCGGATGATCCACCTTCCAGCGCAGCCAGGTTCTGCTCGAGACGAGTGCGGGTGGGGTTCGAAACACGCGCATACTCGTACCCTTTATTCTTGCCCAAATCCTGCTGGACGTAAGTGGAGGTAGCGAAAATCGGAACCGTGATTGCGCCGGTGGAAGGATCGGGTTCCTGGCCAATGTGGATGGCCTTGGTGGCAAATCCTGGTGCTCTTCGTTTCATTCTCTATTCCGCTCCGCCTTCAAAGATTTTTTTCGACAGGTAGCGTTCGGCCGAATCGGGAATCACGGTCACTACCTTCTTGCCTCTGCCCAGCCTCCTGGCGACTTGTAGCGCGGCAAAGACATTGGCCCCGGCGCTCGACCCTCCCAGGACGCCTTCATGGCGGGCCAGGCGGCTCACCATGTCGAATGCATCCGCGTCGTTGACCATAATGATTTCATCGGCCACGCTGGCGTCAAAAGTCTTGGGAATAAAGCTTACTCCAATGCCTTCGACTTTATGGCGGCCCGGCGTCCCACCCTGAAGAACCGATCCCTGGGTTTCCACGGCAACGCAATGGATTTTCGCCGTACGTTCCTTCATGAAGCGGGCTACACCGCTAAACGTTCCGCCGGTGCCAACACCGATGACCACGGCGTCGATTTGACCCTGCATTTGCTCAAATATCTCGTGGGCGGTTGTGTCGTGGTGAAACTCGGGATTGGCAGAATTTTCGAATTGAAGAGCGGTGAATGAGCCGGGGATGTTCGCTGATATCTCCTTGGCTTTGCCGATTGCGCCCTTCATGCCGTCAGACTCCGGCGTGCGGATGATTTCTGCTCCGAGAGCCCGCATGATCTTGACCTTTTCCTCGCTGAATCCTTCGGGAACCACCATGATCACGCGATAACCGCTGTTTACGCCAATAAGTGCCAGACCAATGCCGGTATTGCCGGCAGTGGCCTCTACAATCGTCGCCCCGGGATTGAGCCGCCCTTCTGCTGCGGCGCGCTTGATCATGCCGATGGCTGCGCGGTCTTTAACGCTTCCGCCAGGATTGAGGTACTCAAGCTTGGCAAAGACATCTGCCGCTCCCTCGGGAACAACTCTCCGCAAATGGAGCATGGGAGTCAGTCCCACCAGTTCGGTAATGTTCTCTGCTATCAAAGGTCGAGACATGGAAACTTTTTAGACTACGGGAGAGAGCGGGTGATGGTCAAACGGCGGATTCTGAAAAATAATCAGTTGTGAAATACTGTATTAGCCGAATACGGAAATATCCCAATATTATTCTTCATGCCTGACCCAAAGCGTCCATCAGCCTCGCCGAGGTTTTACAAGATCATGTCGTATATCTTTTTTGCCATCGGCGTAGCCCTGGTCTGGGGGGGCATCAGGTCCCACGATAAAGTGTTGTTGATTTTTGCAGCCATTACACTCTTGAATGGCTGCATGGCGGCGCTGAAGGGGTATGTGATACGAGAGACTGGACGATAAAATTATTTTGCCTATAGTCCGTCTTGCTTCTGCTTCGTCTCCATTGCGGCTTTGAAATCTTTCCCGATCGCAGTGCAACGAGCTTCAATCATCCCCACGCTAAAGGCTAAGGACTAATGGCTAAAGACTAATGGCTAAGTCTTAACAAGCTAATGCCCAAAGAAAAATCGCGTCACATGAAAGAAGATCGGGGCTGAGAAGCAGACGGAATCCATGCGGTCGAGGATACCTCCGTGGCCTTCGATCATGGCTCCGAAATCTTTTACGCTGCGGTCGCGCTTGATGGCCGACATGGTCAAGCCGCCTGCGAATCCCAGCAAGGTGATCAATAACGACATGGCGAGGGCTTGCAGGCGAGAATAAGGAGTCATCCACCATAGTGCGCCGCCGATCGCCGTCGCCGTTAGAATTCCGCCTACAAAGCCTTCCCAGGTTTTGTTGGGAGAGATAAGCGGAGCAATTTTTCTCTTGCCCAGCAACTTGCCCCATACGTACTGGAAGACATCGCTCAACTGCACCACGATGACCAGGAACAGCAGAAGCTTGGCGTCCTGGCGATATCCTGGGATGTTTAGAATCAGAAGCGCCGGAGCATAGCTGATGCAGTAGACGCAGATCATAAGCCCCCAGTGAATGCGGGCGGCACGGTCCAGGAAGCCTGCGGTATCGCCCTCGAGCACCAGGCGAAGGGGAATGAAGAGAAAGGCATAAACGGGAATGAGCGCCACAAACAACCCGTACCAGGAAATATAAAGGAGCCAATATTGCAGCGGCGTGATTACAAAAAACGACCAGAAGAGAATGTTGTGATCGGCGCGGCTGGTGCGGATCAAAGTCATGTATTCGCGGAGAGCAAGAAAGGAGATCAGCGCAAACAACAGGATCGATCCGTGCGGACCCATCCATAAAGTGAGCAGAAAGATGCCACTCATCTTCCACCAGGCAATGATGCGCGCATTCAGATTTTTTACCGTTGCTTGAGCGCCTTCGGACCGGGCCGTGCGCGAGAGAATGAATCCGGCAAGGCTGGCAACCAACAGCAGCCCAAGCAAGCCGGCAAATATCCAAAGCATCTGGTGATCGAATCTGGAGATCATATTTCCCTCAAAGAACCAACAGCGTGATGGGCTTTGCTGATAAACGATTCCTTGGTCTCGTGCGGCTCAAGCTTGAGCGGTGGGCCAAAGGTGACGCGACTGATGATGGGAACAGGCAAGAACTCTCCTTTGGGCAGAACACGATTTAGGTTGGCAAGGTAGACGGGCACGAATTCTACATTGGGTCGATGACGCCACAGATGATATATCCCGCTTTTGAAAGGCCCTGGAAGCTCGCCGGTCCCGCGCGTGCCCTCCGGAAAAATAATGAGCGAATTCTTTTCTCCCAAGGCGTTGAGCAGATCGTCTATGGCATGTTCGATCAGGCTGTGCTCGCCATGTTTTTGCTGGTTTGCATGGTGTCCGTCTGATTCCTGGCGATCATCGGGTTTGGCGGTGATCTGGCGGCGACGCTCAATCAGCACAGCATGGAAGACATTGACCGCAAGATATTTGCGCAAGCCAGAGCTCCAATAATCCCTGGCCGCTACGGGACGAACCAGGCTTCTTATTTCCCGAGGCAGCACCGACCACAGGACCACGAAATCCAAGTGGCTGGAGTGATTGGCAAAATAGACGCGCTGGCTGGCGACGGGAGCGCAATTCACCCACTGCACCGTAGCTCCTGTAAGGCCGCGGGCAAATGTGGCAATCAGGCCTGCAACCCAGTCATGACTCAACGGCTTTCCAATCCACGAAAGATGTTTAACGTCCTGCGCCAGATGGTAATCACGCAGCCGATATTGATGATGATCAGAGCGATCCAAATCAGAGTGCCAGGATGGAGCAACTTGAGTTCGACGACGGAGAGCAGACATGCAACGGTAAGCGTGGCCATGCGGTGAGGCTTGGCCATTGGGCCGATGAAACTTTGCGTCAACCCGGCAGCGCCTCCCATCAGGCGCACGTACGCGGTAAAGACCGCAAGCAGCGCCGCGCTCCATCCCA
Source organism: Candidatus Angelobacter sp. (assembly GCA_035939855.1). GTDB lineage: Bacteria > Acidobacteriota > Terriglobia > Terriglobales > Acidobacteriaceae > Angelobacter. The sequence goes on along the minus strand of DASZFK010000198.1, from coordinate 9,121 downwards.
AAAGAGGACCGTAAGGCAGGTCGGGCACAGCATAACCGGCAGGCACAAGGATCAGAATATCTGAGATGCGATCGGGAAGATCGTTGAAGATTTCTCCCGACTTGGTCTGCATGCCGCCCTCAACCGCTACCATGCCATCGAGCATGTTGCACAGCAGGCGCAGTTGAATTCCAACCACAGCCACCAGCAAGAGAAGCACACGATGAGGAGGGGTGCTGTAGCTTGAAGACGAAAGCGCCACCCCCGCCAGCGACCCACAAAAAACACTCATTACAGAGATTACATTCGGGTGGACCCGTTGCCGTACCAAGAACCCGGCAATGGCCTTGGCCCATTCTCTTTGCCGCGTTTTAAGAGGGCGCCTTGCAGTTGTGGTCGTTTCCATGATTTTGCAGGTATAGACATTTTGCTACAAGAGGCCGGTAGTTGTCTGGTTATTTAAAATGGAGGGTTCGCCCGAACTGCTTGACGCGAAGAAATATCCAACATATTCTGCATTCCCACACCAAATTAGGAGCTCCCCATGCACGAGAGCCGTCGTGAATATCTCATCCACCACCGATCTGCGCGTGCCTGGGCAGCGCTCGACCGTGCCACGAACGATCAGATGCGGGTCACCTACGATCCGTGCATGATCGAGCAAGACAGCCTCAATGGAAAGCATGTCGTGGTCATCGGCTCCGGGGTCGGCGGGTTGACCACCGCATACGAACTCCTCGCCCACAACAGCGACGTCGAGGTAACTGTTCTCGAGGCCCGCGACCGCACCGGCGGACGGTGCTTGACCTTGCGCACCGGAGATACTTTGACCGAAGACAAGAACAGCGATCTCTACAGCTCGCCTGGCAACACACAAGTGGTTCGCTTCGAGCGTCCAGTCGGCGACAGCGAGCCCTATCTCAACGCGGGGCCGGGCCGCATCCCGTCAAGCCACAAGCGCCTGCTCGACTACTTGCGGCGCTTCGGCGTTGAGGTCGAGATCTACGTCATGGCCAGCGAATCGAACATGACTCAGATGCACGGCGGCCCTGATGGGGACAAGCCCGTGGTCAACCGCCAGCTCACGCACAACACTCGCGGCTGGATCGCTCAGATGGTGTACCAACACGCTGCACAACTGCTCGGAGATGCTGCGAAAGATAAGAATCGAGTCGAGCAATTGCGATCGTTGATGGTGACCTTCGGCGATTTGACCCCGGACGGGCGTTATGTCGTCGGCACCAGTAAACCTGGGGAAGACGACACGGTGGATGTCTCCGATCGCGCGGGCTTCACCGAGTTGCCCGGAGTCAGGCCCGGTGAGATTGCCGAGGCGTTTACGCTCGATCAACTGCTCGCATCGGAGTATTGGAAGAAGACCCGCTTCTATCAACCCGTCGATTTCCTTTGGCAGCCAACCTTATTCCAGCCGGTTGGTGGAATGGATCGGGTGCAGCACGCGTTCACTCAGCAAGTCGCGACGCTCGGTGGATTAGTGCATCTGAACAGTCCGGTAACCAGCATCGATTACGACGAGAGCGCCCGCCAATTCGTGATCTCCGCCGAGGGTCACGAGGAGCCGTTTCGCGCGGATTACTGTTTTTGCAACGCCGCGATCCCCTTCCTTCAAAGAATTCTCTCAAAGCGGCTGCAGTCCCTTGGCGAACAGGGTGGCTTCTCAGATGAGTTTAAGCAAGCACTCCACGCCGTTTACGAAGCGCAAGCCAAGCCCGAGCAGATCGAGCGATTCCTTGCATGCACCACCAAGGTTGGCTGGCAGGCAGACCGCACCTTGTGGCAAGGCAAGCCATTCCACACTCACACCGATTCCGAGGGCCTGTTCGTAACAACCTGCGAGGACCCCGAGATCGGCGTTGTGCCGATCTACGGTGGAATCTCCTGGACCGAACACGCGATCACGCAGATCTGGTACCCCTCCGAGGCCTATCATGATCGCAAGGGAGTTCTGACCGGCGCCTACAACTTCTCGAAAAACGCTGCCGACTCTGGCAGGATGACGGTCGAGAAGCGGCTGGACCAGGCTCGGGCGGGCGCAGCGCTTTTTAGCAAAGAGTTCGCCGATGGTCTGGAGCATGGCGTCGCCATCGCGTGGCAGAACATGGCTCACATCAAGGGCGGCTGGGCGCAGTGGGCCAACGTCAAAAACAGCGTCCATCATTACAATCACATCATTCAGGGCACGGGTGTGGATGGCGCAAACAAGCCATGCTTCTTCATTGTTGGCGATCAGGTATCGTCGCTGCCTGGCTGGCAGGAAGGCGCGATTGCCTCAGCATTGAACGCCATCAGCCGTTTGGCCCGCCCTGATCGAATGCTGCCGTACCTGAGCGTGTTGCCGGATACGACGCTCATGGTCGAGGGTCTGTAAAGGCCCTCAATGCGCAATGGGCGTACATGGGGAGGCGTTGCAATCCAACAGGTAACCCGACAAAGTTACGAGGGGGCCACTGCTGGTGAAGGTTCCACCAATCAAATCGATTTGAACTTCGATGATTCCGCCGTGGAGGGCTGAGTCGAAGTAGGCCTGAACTGGCTGATCGAAAGCGGAAAAAAGCGTAGAAGGAGCCAACGGAGCAAAGAATGTAGAGACGGGAGCGCCACTGCCGTTGTTGAGCTGCACCCACACGGAGTTGGGAGCGGTTGGGAAACTAACGATGCCGGAAACATGTTGAACCACCAATCGATGTCCGGCGGGAACTGAACCGAATTCAACAAAACAGCTTCCGACCCCGGTGCATTGGCCACTCTTGCTTGCTTGTGATTGATAAGCGATTCGGCCGGGCTCGTCGGTGGCGCTGACAAGGGCGGGCTGGGTGTTATCATTCAAGATTTTGACGTTGGGCGTATTCGTCACGCTGACTGAGGGCGTGTTGCCGACAGTTACCGTGGGTGAATTGCCAACATTGACCGTCGGCGAATTGACAACATTCACATTAGGGCTGTTCACGACATTAACGTTCTCAGCATGGCTGGGCTTGGTTTGCTTGGCTGGCTTTCGGTCCGCGAAAGCATCGCGCCCATTGACGAGCAGAAGTATCGCGACGATCAAAGCTGCAACATTTGTTTTCACAGTTTTCTCCTAAAATTAAGTTCAAAATCAAAAGTTGTTTTGAGCAAATATTGTCGGGAGGGCACTATTGTAAGGGGAAAATGATCATGATCCACGCGGGGCAATGAATGTAAGCCAAGACGAAGTGCTGAACTAACATTTGGCCGACAAAAGCCCGCAAACAACTTAGAACTCAAAGCGGACTTGCGCTCAATTCTTCTGTATTCCCAGGATTCCGCTTCGCGCGATCCTGGGCTATTTTGGTCGCCGCTCGGCTGGGGTCGACTGACAGGAAAAATCCAAGCGAGGCCAGCCCTACCGAAAGAAATCCGGCGAAGCATAAAGGAATCCAACGACATCGGACCGCCATCGGATAAGGAATATGAGAGAGATCAAGAGCGTCCTGCAAATCATCAGCGTCGCCGCACTTTTGCACATCACTCTTTGTGCACAGGATATTTCCGGCGTCTGGCAAGGAACAGTCAAAGCGGGCAAAGATTTGCGCGTCATCCTGGAGTTCGAAAGCGACCAAAAGGGTGGATGGACTGGCAAGATGTACAGCATCGATCAAGGACCTGATGCTACACCCATAACTTCGGTAGTGCTGCAAGGTTCGGATCTCAAATTGAGTATTGATCTGACCGGGAGCACGTACGAGGGAAAACTGAATGCGGACGGGACTGCAATCAGGGGCACATGGAAACAATTCCGCTCGTTGCCGCTCGACTTCCGCCGTGCAACCAAAGAGACTGCGTGGAAGCGTGACTCATCTCCGCACACTGTCCAGTTTGTGGCCGTGGACAATGGCGTGAAATTGGAAGTGCTGGATTGGGGTGGCTCCGGCAGGGCGTTGGTTCTCCTGGCCGGACTGGGCAATACTGCCCATGTGTTTGATACGTTCGCACTCAAACTCAGCCCCTCATACCACGTCTACGGAATTACGAGACGTGGATTCGGTGAGTCAAGTATTCCCGCATCCGGATATTCGGCGGATCGCCTCGGCGATGATGTGCTTGCTGTAATTGACTCGCTCAAGCTAGACCGGCCGGTTTTGGTAGGGCACTCGATTGCAGGCGAGGAGCTGAGTTCCGTAGGTACACGGCATCCGGAAAAGGTCGCTGGGCTCATCTATCTCGATGCCGCTTATGCGTATGCATTCTATGACAGTTCGTGTGGGGATTTGAACATCGACTCGCTGGACCTGGAAAAGAAGCTGCAACAATTGGGACAGGGGCTTGCACCGCAGGCGCAAAAGCAGCTCGTGCAAGAGCTGCTGCACACCGGCCTCCCCCAAATACAAAAGGACCTGCAGGAATACCTGGAGGTCCTGGAAACTGCACCAGCCGATCAACCAGCCTTTCGGATTCCGGCTTCTGCTCTCGCGATCCGCGCAGGCGAACAGAAGTATACAAATTTCCACCTTCCCATTCTTGCCATCTATGCTATTCCTCACTCCGGTGGTCCGGTTTCAAAGAACCCTGCTGCGCGCGCTGCGGCTGAAGCCTTGGACATGGCCAGGACTGGCGCTCAAGCGAAAGCTTTCGAGACCGCCATACCTTCGGCGCGCGTGGTTCGATTACCACACGCGAATCACTACGTGTTTAACTCGAACGAGACGGATGTCCTTCGCGAAATGAACAGTTTCTTAGGCTCGTTGAAATAAAGCTTATATTAGATGCGTCTGCTCTGCTTGATCCTATCCTGCTACCGCCGTTGGCCACACCGACATCCCCACTTATCGTAAAATCAACGTCTTCACGCAACAGGTGTTTTCGCAGTCGGTTTAAATCAAATAGACATCGCTGGAGATCTTCAATGGAATATCGCTTATTGGGACGTTCGGGGTTCAGTGTTCCGGTTTTGACTTTTGGAACCGGCACGTTTAGCGGGAAAGGCCGCTTGTCGGCCTGGGGTTCTACCGATGTGGACGAAGCGACACGGCTCGTCGATATATGCCTTGAGCATGGCCTCACCATGTTTGATAGCGCTGATATCTACTCCAACGGTGGCTCTGAGGAAGTGCTTGGCGCTGCGATCAAAGGCCGCCGTGACAAGGTGCTGATTTCCACCAAAGCCACCTTCCGGTCCGGGGAAGACGCTAATGAGGTTGGGTCTTCGCGATTTCATCTCACTCGCGCGGTAGAAGGCAGTTTGCGCCGACTTGGCACCGATCATATCGATCTCTTCCAGTTGCACGGCTACGATGCGAAAACGCCGCCGGAAGAAGTTCTCTCTACCCTGGACGTGCTGATCCGCAGCGGCAAGATCGGCTATATCGGGGTTTCCAATTTTTCCGGCTGGCACCTGATGAAAGCCCTGGCCGTGGCTGACCGCTATGGCTTGCCGCGCTATATCGCGAACCAGACCTACTATTCGCTTATCGGACGGGACTATGAATGGGAGTTGATGCCTCTGGGCATCGATCAGGGCGTCGGAGCCGTTGTGTGGTCGCCGCTCGGCTGGGGTCGCCTGACTGGAAAGATTCGCCGGGGCCAGCCCATCCCGCCGGAAAGCCGGCGCACTGTGAAGGCGTCGAACGACATCGGCCCGCCTGCAGACGACGAATATGTTTACAAAGTGGTTGACGCGCTGGATGAAGTGGCGCGCGAGACCGGCAAAACGGTGCCTCAGGTGGCGCTGAACTGGTTATTGCACCGTCCGACGGTTTCGACCATCGTCATTGGAGCGCGCAATGAAAAGCAGCTAAGAGATAACTTGGGCGCAATCGGTTGGAATCTTACGCCGGAAGAGATAAAGAAGCTGGATCACGCGAGCGCAGTGACTATGCCCTATCCGTATTGGCACCAGCGCCAGTTTCGGGAACGCAATCCGTTTCCGACGCGCGTGTGATAGCGGTTCCTTTAGAACGCAGAAGCTTCAACACTTGCATTCCCATAATCGTTATGCTCAAGAACACCTTAGCGCCGGGAGGGCCAGTGACTCGCAAAGTCATTGGCCCCAGGTTCGGCGGCATCGTTAGTTCAAATGCCAGAAAGCGGCAACACTCACGCTCTGCCGCGATCAATTCTGTAACCGCAGTAAGCGACCGGCTGTCTCCTGGAAGCTGGAAGAGATAGCCATCGGAAAGCTCTTCTGTAGCAATCACAGCAGATTTGAACAGGGCAAAAAGGCTAGCCTCACGTTTCCGCAATTCTGCATTCGATAAGCTGCAAGCAATTGGAATGTCATGATCTTTCATGAGTGCCTCTCCTTTTGTCGTCCTATTTATCACGGTACAACTTAAAGTTGACTTTAAGGCAAGGGTTTTTTATGAAAAAATCTGTTTATGCCTGGATTGACGATTTCAGAGGTGGCACGACAGATTGGACTGCGTCCATCGGCGATCCGCTATTACGAAAAAATCGGACTGCTTCCCCGCGCAATGCGAATGAGTGGGCAGAGACGATATGACACAACGGCCCTCTACCGGCTAGCCATCATTCAGCAAGCACGCGAGCTTGGTTTCACGTTGACTGAAATCCGGCACCTGTTCTTCGGATTCCGAAATGTCACGCGCGCGTCCGAACGCTGGCGCACACTTTCTCAAAGAAAGTTGGAGGAGCTTGACCGATTGATGGACGGAATACGAGCTGTTCGAGGCTTACTCAAAAAAATAATGGCCAATTGCCGATGCGACACGCTGGACCAATGTGGCAAAGACATTTTTCAGAACATGAAACGATGAGCCAAGCGCCGGAGGCGCTTAGTTCGTCGCTCTGATGGCAGGTTGCTGGGCTGAATTTCCCGACGAAGCCTGGGGGCTTGTGGCAATATAGGTTGCTCGTCCTGCATGGGCATATAGCTGGTGAACATATTTATCCAGCTTCTGAAAATCTGCCTTTCCCAGATCAGCTTGCAATCGTTTGATGTGGTCGGAAGTGATCAGCTTTCCTTCGTTGATAAGCTTAGTGAGTTCCGCCGCGCGAACGTCTGTGCTCGCGGTTACACCATTCGGCTGCGAAACTTGTCCAACCGCAGCAACTGAGGGCATACCCAGCGGTACTCCCGCAGCCTTGACTGGCGGCCATGCTGGGCCGGGCGTAGGAGCGCCGGAAGAAACAGCCAGACTACCTGGAGCTTGGCGATACGTCAGTAGCTGGAGATTAGTTTGCAGTTCAAGAATTCTTGCCTCCTGATCGCTTCGTGCTCGATCAAAGCTGAGTGCTACTTCCTTTAAGGTCGCCCAACCGTCTTTCCCAAATCCGAGGGCGGCCAGTTCCTGCTGCCGCTTTGCCAGTTCCCGCTGCGCCGCCGGAACCTGACCCAGCATATTAATATAGCGAAGAAAAAAGACATAAAGGCTGTCATCTGGAGGAGGTGTGATCACGATCCGGCCTGGGACCGCGTGGTAGAGCTTGCGGGCAAAGCCTTCCAGTTTTGCGGACGAAGCTGCGCCAAGTTGCAGGCGCAGGTTCTTGATGTATCGATTGAGTACCCTGGTCCGCTGATCCTTCAGCCACTGTGTCTCTGGGAGTGGCGGCGCGTAGAGCGCCCAGCCCGGCGGAAAGCCCGCATACGCAGAATACAGCTTCGCCTCTTTTTCATGCCAAGCGGCGAGTTCCTGATTGCAAGCCAGTGCGGCCTGCTGCAAGATCTTGATCTGAGCGTCATCAAGGCCGCCTCCGGGTGGATCATGGCCTACAACCTGAGTGCCACTTCCCCTGATCTCGACTTCCTCGTACAGGGCGTCGTTACCCAATTCGCCGATGTCTCGAAATAACTGGGCATACACATCATCGTTAGGTGCAGGATGGTCAAAATGCAAACGGTAGAGCAAAAATCTGCCATCGGGTGTGCGAACGAATGCTCCAGGCCTCTGCGGCGTGAGCGGATAGACAGTCGCTGACATGGATGATGGTTTTACATCGGCTTCTCTTGTCTCCGGCCGAGTTGCGACGGTTGCAGCTTCAGCAGGGGCTACACGCGGAGGCGGCGGGACCGGCCTTGCGTTTATGGCAGGTTTATTCTCAAGGGCTGCGGCTGCCATATCCTCAGGGGCCAAATCGGGCTCGCTATTGAGGTCGGCGGCATCGCTGGCAAAACCATCGTCGGTGAGTTCCGCAGTGAAAACCAGCACTAGTTTCTCGGCATCTGGTTTGCAGCCAGGTACGGATGCCTGCTGGCTAGACGGCGTTTTTGGGTTTGAAGCCTGGGCCGCGCAGCCACTACAACCAAAACTTGCGAGACGCTGTTTCGCAGAGGCCCACCACTGCTCCAGGGAAGGCAGGCCGGGGTCGGCGCTGTGGGCGAACTGCTCAATGCCTTCTACTACACTCGCTTTTTCCGCGACGGCTGCGCCTTTCATCCGGCGCACATATGCCTGATTGCAATTGACTAGATCGGGAAACCAGAGATCGAAGGTGCGGATCATCGCCGCGTCCACATTCACCGATAGCTCACTAAGCGCCCGGCGAATACGAAACGTCTTCTCAATCTTGTCTACTTGGCTGGCAAGAATTCCTTCTACCGCAGAGACGATGCGATCATATTCAGCCTGGTTCCCTATCTGCCGGGCTACCAGAGTTGCAGCGGCATGTTCTTCTCCCCCAAACGATTCATCATCAAAGACGGCAGCTTCCACAATCACGTCGCCGACTCCGACAGAAGAAATCTCAAATTTCAGATCTTTCGCTTGCGATGTTCTGACAACTGGGTTCGTATTGTCGCCTATCGAAAGATTGGTTCCACCGGAAACGAGCTTTACGGCAAGAGCAGTTATGTTATGCGACGAGAAGTTGGAAACCCGGAACTGATAAGAGTTGCTCTCGCGACCGTTGAAAGCAATCGTCACGTTCGGTACTTCACTTATAACCTGCACCGGAGACGTGTTCTGCCCAAAAACAGAAACGCAAAGCAACCATACGATAGATAACGATCTCGACCAGAACCGGAGCATGGCTTATGAAACCAGACCGTGCCCTGCCACTGCAACTTAAATTTTGTAAACTTAGGCAAAGTCAGTCACTGTAAGAGATGATTAGAATGCTTTAGGGAATGCGGACTCCTACCAGCCAGCGCTTGACCTAACTACTTTGCCGATCCATATTCGTGGCTAAATGGTTTCCAACACTA
>DASZFK010000197.1:0-2828 GCA_035939855.1 Candidatus Angelobacter sp. | reverse complement strand
AGACTCTTGTCACGGAGCATAAACATATTATCGCTGCCACAAGAGCAAAAGCAGCAACAATTCTCAGCTTGCTCCCGCAACCGACCACTGCTCTCCCTCTCGCCGCAAAGTTAACCAATCGGTGCGAACCCGGTCCCATTCTTGAATCAGCATTCCGTAGGACTCAAAATACTCGCGAATGCGCAGCCGTTCCCAACCGACGATATCTTCCAGAATAGGCGCCAGCACAGCGAGGGCGTCAGTACTCAGGACCGTGCGCTTGGCGACCTGCGAAACGTGTTTAGCTTCAGATACCGCAATCGTGAAACCATCACGCACGTTGACATGCAACATCACGTGAACATCTGAGCTGCCATCGCCGGTGTATATGATCTGGGCCGGCCCGACCTTCAGCTCGGATTGCAATTGATCGAGCCTGGCCACCTTCCCATAGCCGGCTGTGGAACGAGCGATGGTATCGATCTCGCCAGAAGAGGTGTAGCGGAATTCCGTCCCGTAAATATGATCTTTTGGGACGATACCTTCCAGGGCCGACTGAATGACTTCGACCGGCGCCGCCGAAAGCACGTAAAACTCAAAGTGGTGACCCTCGATCCCCTTGTCCAGAAGCTCGTGGAGAAGCTCGATGTTGTCTTTCAGGCGAATTCTCTTGCCCACCTCGTAGAGGTGTTCCCGACGCACGCGAGCGCGAAACTCGGGATCGTGCAGGAGCAGATAAGCCAGTTCAGCGCCTTGCTGCACCAGGTTTAGTTCGGCCATTCCTTTCGATTTCCGCTCAAACTCCGCTGTCGGAATACCGACCAACTCGCTCAGGACGTATCCGGAGTCATTGAAGGTGAGCGTCTGGTCGAAGTCGCTAGCAAAAAGATACCGTTTCAAAGGTTTATCAGTCATCCATTGATTAGATTCGGTCACAGCCCAGAAGGCCAACAAATAAGATCGATAGCCCGGATTACGAATGAGAATCGCTTACCCATCCTTAATGTGCCGGGCTAAATTATGCCGCACATTTCGGGCTATATCCCTTGGAGTTTCACTCCGCCTTTACTAAATCCCCTGCACCATTGAGAATGGTCTGGTTCGCCCAGGGCGCGCAGCGTGAATCTGGAACGTGGCGCGGAGACCGGCAGCAGCATCCGGCGCCGGGCAACAGGAGCAGGAATTATTTATGGCAGCTACTGGAGAACTTATTCGTCTGATCAACTATGTTGATGACATCACCACCACGCTGCGCCGCATCAGCGCCCATATTTCCGCCATGGAACCGGACGAGCGCAAGCGCTTGTCAGAGAGTTTGCGGGCCGCTCGAGCCAATCTCGACGGCGTTCTGGCGCATCTAGAAAAAGGAGGACAGTAGTGGCGCAAGTCTCGACCATCGCGGTGATCGGTGCCGGCACTATGGGCCGGGGCATCGCACACGTGGCGGCGCTAGGAGGCTACCGCACTATCCTGGAAGACTTGTTTCCCAACGCCCTGCGCAAAGCTGAGAGCGAAATCCGCGGCAATCTGGATAAGGCTGTCGAATTGGGGAAAGTCTCTACTAGCGACGCTGAGGCTGCCTTCGTACGTTTGGAATACGCCGCCAGCGTGGAAGAAGCGGCCCGCGAAGCGGATTTGGTGATCGAGGTTGTACCGGAAGAGATGGAATCCAAGATCGAGATCTTCACCCTGCTCGATAAAATTTGCCGCCCCGGTACAATCCTGGCCTCCAATACTTCCTCATTGAGCATCACCGAAATTGCTAGCGTCACCTATCGGGCCAAGAAATGTGTAGGCATGCATTTTTTCAATCCTATGCACAAGATGAACCTGCTGGAAATCGTCCGTGCGCTCGAGACCGACGATGACACCCTCGCAACCGCCGTCGACGTGGGCAGGCGCATGGGCAAGGAAGTGGTAATAATCAAGGAGTCTCCCACTTTATCACCAGCCGCGTTTACGCGATGATCGGCAGATGCCGGTGGCTAGGGCAAACTCTTAGGCACCGGCACCCAGCCGCACTTCCAGCTATTTGTTGATGTCCTGTTTGGCCTCCAGACGCTTCACCAAACCCTCAACATAGGACTTTTGGTTGTCTGGAGCGCCCGCAAGCGCGATCCTCATCTCTTTCGCAGCGCCTTCGAAGTCACCCTGCGCGCAGGAGATTCGCGCCAATCCGGAGTGAACAAACCACTCATTCGGATTCTTTTTGGCATTGGCACGGAAGATCTCGAAGGCCTCCGCCTGCTTACCCTGAGCCTGAAGCTGGCGACCATAAAAGTGAGTTTGCAGCGGGTTTGCTTTCCCAAGTGCCTTGTCTCTCGCAGAAGTTGCGTCGTCCTTCTTACCGAGGGCCTCCAAGACTTGCGATTTGGTCATCAAGTTGTCATAGCGCTCTTCCGTCTCGATGGACTTGTCGGAGTATTTTAGCGCCTCATCTAAATCGACTTTGCTGGCGAGGAGATAGTTTGCAGCATCATCCCATCCCCACCATGTGTACTGGGCCAAAGTGCGGAGCTGGTTGTGCAAGCTTGCCTCGACGATTTGGTTGACGTTTACGCTGACCTTAAACGGAACCGCAATTTTCTCCCAGCGCAGAGTGGCAACCGCCGAGTCTGGCTTCACGTCGTCAAAGTCATAGGTCAGAGCTTCATGTAAATCCGCCGGCTGCGGCTTCACCGTCACCCGCAACGCGTCTTCAGCTTGGCTATAGGTGAAGCTGCCCCAGGAGGTCGCGTTCTTGGAGAAAATGACCGTCCATTCATTCTCCCCGGGGATCATGTGTAGCCCATAGGTTCCTTTGGGTAGAGCTTGGCCCTCGATAGTCACGGCATCGGCGAACGAAATCG
>DASZFK010000196.1:0-17470 GCA_035939855.1 Candidatus Angelobacter sp. | reverse complement strand
TCACATCGGCACACCTCAGTGCAGTCTGGTGATCGGGTGATCGGAACGCCTTGGCAAATATTCAGGGCTTTCGATCACCTAAAACAGGCCTTCTATTGCAATTTTGGTTTGGCTTAAATTCAGCCCTTTCTTCTTTGCGTTTTCTCTGCCTCTGCGGTTGATCTTGGTTTCTTTGCGTCCATTTGATCAGTGATTTTCCAATCACCCGATCACCAGATGACCCAATCCCCCGATTCCTTCTATTTCTTCCTGAAACCGTGTAGTCTCAGCTTACGTATTGTCTTTTGTATCGTCCAAATAACCGGAATCAAAGGTTACTCTGGAGGAGACAAAATAGATGCCGGCCGGGACAGGTGCGCTACGGGCAACGGTTGGCGCTAACGGGCAAAAGACAATCTCCCATCTAGCGGGAGTTATGGTGAGCCAAGTTCTAGGCAGGGTCCACGATAGCGATCTTATTCGCGCTGCCCAGCGCGGCGACCGGGTTGCGTTTGAAAGCCTGGTTCGACAGTACGACCAGGCTGTGCTTCGTCTCGCGCTGCACCTGACTGGCTCCGAGGCCGACGCCCAGGACATCTACCAGGAAGCTTTTCTCAAAGCGTATCGCCACATAGGCAACTTTCGCTTTGAATGCTCCTTCTACACCTGGATTTACAGGATTGTTACCAATCTCTGCCTGGACCATCTGCGGAAGCGCCAGACCCGCAAGGAAGATGCCCCGGTTACGATCGACTCGACGGGGCAGGAAGTTGATCTTTTGGATCGCGTCTCCGATGACCGTGCTCTGGCGAATCCTGAGCGCGATTTGATGGCGCGTGAGCTGGGCAAAAAGATTTTGCTGGCGCTCGGCCGGTTGACTCCCCGGGAGCGCATGGTTTTTGAATTGAAGCATTACCAGGGGTTGCGGCTCCGCACCATTGGAGAGATGCTGAACACCACGGAAGAAACGGCCAAGAACACCCTTTTTCGCGCCACTCAGAAGCTGCGAAGTGCTCTGGCCAAAATGCGATGACGCGATGAGGTACAAAGAGAACCCATGAACTGCAATTGGATAAAAGACAACCTGGTGCTCTATATCTATGAAGAGCTGGCTGACGATGCCAAATATGAATTCGAGCATCATGTGCGGCAGTGCTCCTCCTGCAAAGAGGAGGTCGAATCGGCTTTGGCATTCAAAAGCAGCATGGCGGCCCGCCCAGTGCAGGAAGTTTCACCCAACTTGCTGGCTTCCAGCCGCATGAAGCTTCAGGAAAGCCTGGAAGAGACTCAACAGCTCCGGGGATGGAATCGCCTGGCTGTTGATCTCGCCGGATGGATGCAACAGATCAAACTGGCTCCCGCGCTTTCAGTCGCACTGCTGATGATCGGCTTTGCCGGAGGCGCACTGACTTCTTATCGCCTGGGAATCAACCGGGGTGTCGCTCCCGAACCTGTGATCCCGGCTCCTGTGACGGAAGCCAACATCGCGGGAATTGATTCCGTTGCTCAAGATGAAACCAGCAAGCGGGTTGTCATTCGATATAACACGCTAGCCTCGCAGACCGCGGAAGGCACAACTGATGATCCACGTATTCAGGACCTGCTGGTCATGGGCACACGCACTCTTCGTCCCGATGTGCGACTGCAATCGATTGAATTATTGAATGCGAAGTCGGCCAATGACGATATTAGGGAAGCGTTGGTTGCATCGTTGCGGTTCGACAAGAATCCGGGAGTGCGGCTGGCGGTTTTGGAAGGCCTGAAAGGTTATGTCCGCGGCGATGTGCGCGTGCGCGATGCTCTGGTCGAAGCTCTCATACACGATCTCAATCCGGGAGTGCGCACCACGGCGCTTGGTCTATTGAATCCTGTGCGGACAGATACCAGCGTCCATGAAGCCCTAAAGATGCTTGCCCAGCACGATAAAGACGATTTCATTCGATCCGAATGCAAACGCGTTCTGGTAAGCACACCCAACATGGATTAGTCATCGGGATTTAGTAATTGGGTAATTGTAAAAACTCAATGCCGTGGAAACGGTTCCAACTCGTCGTTTTTTTGATCCTAGCCAGCCTTTACACATTGGCGCAGGCGCCTTCTTCTCGCATCTATCGCTCCAAAAGCGAGTGGATCGAAGAGACCAGCGGCACGCTGGTGGCGCGCCGGGCAGTCAGGGTAACGACCGACGTTGGCCCCATTCATCTTCAAGGCACTCAGCAAAACGTCGTTACCTACACCATTCGTAAGCACGTTCGCGCGGGATCGGAGCGTGATGCACGACGCGAGTTCGGCCGGTTGCGTCTCATCACCTCGGCGATCGGAAACACCAGCAGGATCCTTGGCGAGAACAAAGGATCCAAAAATGGGTCCATAGATTTCGACGTTCGCTTGCCCGTGCAAACCTCACTGGTGAAGATCGAGACAAAAGGCGGGACCATTACGTTGGATCAGATCAGCGGCTCGGTTTTTGCTTCCAGCGGCGGGGGAGACATCGAAATCGGAACCGTTGGCGGCGATGTACATGTGGAGACCGTTGGCGGCAATATCGAAATTGGCTCGGCGGGCGGACGGGTCGTCGCTTCTTCGAAGGGCGGCGCTTTGATCATTGGCGCTGGGTCCAATATGAAACTCGATACCGGCGGAGGCGCTATCCATGTGAAGAAATGCACTGGAGCAGTCCATGCTTCCACGGGAGGCGGCAGCATTGAACTGCATGATGTCGAGGGAATGGCCCAGGCGCAGACTGGCGGTGGAGCAATTCGCGCAATTTCCGTCAAGGGCGGGGTTCGCGCAGAGACGGGTGGCGGCGCGATTGTGGCAGAACTGTCGGCCGATCACGGCACATTCAGCGATTCCCGGCTCGAAACGCCGACCGGCGACGTGATCGTTTATATTCCTGAGCGCTTAGGCATCAAGATACAGGCCGTTGTTGAGTTCGCTCGAGATCCGGGCATCATTACCGATTTCTCTGAATTGCAGATTACTCGCGGCAATGAAAAATGGGGTCCGCGCGAGATTTACGCGCAAGGCAGCTTGAATGGAGGGGGGCCAGTGCTCCACGTTCACACTTCCGCCGGGCGCATCGAGTTCAGAAAGAAAGCAACAAACAAATAAAAAGGGGTCGCCAAAATTCAATTTGGAGTATGCCAATGATCTACAAGGTTTGCACTGCGTTACTTTTGCTGGGCCTGTCGCTTCCCTTGTCATTCGCAGGGGAACAGGCTCCTTCCCAATGGAACAATTCGCCCGAAGGGTTCTTCTTTCCAGGCGGAGGTTCTTACCTGGGAATCGATATTCGTGACATTACGCCGGATCGCGTGAACGCCCTGAAGCTGAAAGAGGAGCGGGGCGTGGAAGTGGTCGCCCTCGACCAGGACGCTCCGGCCGGCAAAGCCGGACTTAAGGAACATGACGTCATCCTGGAATACAACGGCGCCAAGGTCGAAGGACAGGAACAACTTCGGCGGTTGATCCGCGAAACTCCTCCGGGCAGGACGGTCGTATTGGGCATCAGCCGTGACGGTAATCCGACCACCATCAACGTCCAAGTGGGCGACCGAAGCAAACTTGCCGAGGGATGGCAAAAAGTTAACCGCGACCGCATCATGGTCATGCCTTCGATGCCGGATTGGCCGGAAATCGACCTGGGAAACCTTAACCTGGGCAGTACCTATTCCATGGGAATTCAAGTGGAAAGCTTGACTGAACAGTTAGGCGATTTTTTGGGCGTGAAGGGCGGCAGTGGCCTTCTGGTGAGATCGGTTACCAAGGGAAGCCCTGCGGAGAAGGCGGGTCTCAAGGCGGGTGACGTCATCGTCCGCATCGACAATGACAAGATTACCAATCGCGGTGATCTGCGGCGCAGCCTGCGCTCCCATCCAAAAGGCGGCAAGATCACCATCGGGATTATTCGGGACAAGCACGAGCACAACATCCCTCTGGACCTTCCCGAGCAAAAACCACTCGACTCCGGATCGATCATCAACCTGCCTGCACTCGATTCTCTCCGCAATGAGCTGGCGCAGTTAGACTACAAGGCCTTGATTGACCAGGAAAAGATCAGGCCGGAAATCGAGAAGGCCCTGGAACAATACCGCTCGCAAATGAAAGACATCCAGAAACTCTACGATGCCGACAAGATCCGCGGCCTGGTCAATGACCAGAAGAAACAGCTGGAAAATATCAAGCCGGAAATTGACAAGGCAATGCAGGAGTACCGGCAACACATCCAGGATTTTCACAAGCAGTTTGACGAGAAAAAGTTGCAGGAACAACTGAAAGAACAGATGAAAGAATTGCAGAAAGCGCTGAAACAGCAGTTTGTTTAACAAGCTTCTTCATGCAATACCTCGGAGAGGCGTGTAGGTTGCGCTTCTCCGGGGTTTTTAAATTACCCAATCCTCTAGTCCGTCCAGCGCCTGAAGATCAACGAACCGTTGGTCCCACCGAAGCCGAATGAATTCGACAAAGCCACATTGAAAGTCGCCTTGCGCGCCTGATTGGGCACGTAATCGAGATCGCACTCGGAATCGGGATGCTCCAGATTGATGGTCGGCGGAAGCACCTGATCGCGCAGCGCCAGCACTGTGATGCCGGCTTCCAGGCCGCCCGCGCCACCGAGCAGATGCCCTGTCATGGATTTTGTGGAGCTGATTGCAACCTTGGTGTCTTCACCAAAGGTCCGCTTGATAGCCAGAGTTTCCAGGACATCACCTATGGGAGTGGAAGTTCCATGGGCGTTGATGTAGTCAATATCTTGAGGCGTAAGGCTGGCGTCGCGGATGGCATTCATCATCACGCGATATCCACCTTCGCCTTCCTGGGCAGGCTGCGTGATGTGGTAGGCATCGGCGCTCATACCATAGCCGATGATCTCGGCGAGTATGAGAGCATCGCGGCGCCGGGCGTGCTCCAGTTCTTCCAGAATAAGGATGCCTGCACCCTCCCCGATTACGAAACCATCCCGCTCCTGATCCCACGGACGACTGGCGCGCTCCGGTTGGTCGTTACGGGTTGAAAGCGCGCGCATAGCGGCAAAGCCACCCACACCCATGGGAGTGATGGCCGCCTCCGAACCGCCGGCGATCATCACATCGGCATCACATCGCTGGATGATCTTATAAGCGTCTCCAATGGCGTGAGAGCTGGTCGTGCAGGCAGTGCAGGTGGCTTCGTTGGGACCTTTGGCCTTGTACCGGATGCTTACGTGCCCCGCTGCAAGGTTAACGATGGAGGCAGGGATAAAAAATGGCGAAATCTTGCGAGGACCTCCCGCAAGCAGGGCCTGATGCTCCCGTTCAATCACGTCGAATCCGCCGACGCCGGAGCCGATATGCACGCCAACACGATACTCGTTTTCCGGAGTCACTTTCAGCCCCGACATCCTCATGGCCTCATCTGCGGCTGCAATGGCCAGATGAATAAAGCGGCCCATTTTTTTCAGTTCTTTTTTCTCGATAAAGTTAAGCGGGTCAAAGTTCTTGACCTCGGCCGCGATCTGGCAGGCAAAGTTGGTGGAATCGAATTGCGTGATCCTGGTGACCCCGCCCTTGCCGGCGACAATGTTGGGCCAGACCTCGGCGCTCGTATTACCAATTGCACAGATCAGGCCGATACCTGTGACGACGACTCTTCGAGCCAACTACTTGCCGCCTTTCGCATGTTTGTCGATGTATTCGATCGCATCCTTGACCGTGCGGATCTTTTCCGCTTCCTCATCGGGGATCTCGATATCGAAGGCTTCTTCAAAAGCCATTACCAGTTCCACGGTGTCCAGAGAATCGGCTCCCAAATCGTCCACGAAAGAAGCCGTCGGGGTAACTTCCCCCTCATCGACCCCAAGTTGTTCGACAATAATCGATCTTACTTTCTCTTCAACTGCTGTTGGCATTGGCTTACGCTCCTTGTATTTTCCGATTGAAATCTTTGCGATGGATTGTGTGCATTTGCGTTTGCAAATTCTTTGACCGGTCCCGACCTGTCGCTACTGCTCTCTCGTGGTGGGCGTCGAATTTTGGTTTGACAGCTACTGTTTTACCGCCTTGCTGTGTCTCTGCACATAGTCGATCACATCCTGTACGGTCGAAATCCGCTCTGCATCTTCGTCCGAAATTTCGATGTCGAATGTCTCCTCAAATGCCATGATAAGTTCCACACGGTCGAGCGAATCGGCGCCCAGATCATCCACAAAAGAAGCACCCTCCGTCACGTTGGCGGAATCGACTCCCAGTTGGTCAACAATGATCTGCTTGATCTTTCCCTCCATCGAGGGCATAAGCGACTCCAACCGATGCAACACGGTAAACCGCTTAGTGTAATTGCTGGAAAAATGTTGTGTAAAGGGCAGAGGGCAGAATTCAGGCACATCTTTGCATTTTTGCTTTTGAGACCGTGTCAGATTTTACTCAATTGTGAGAAAAGACATCGTAAACCAAGTTGTCTGTGTCAAATTTTACGCGAAAAGTTTTCACATTTTATTTTTCCGCAACGACCAACGATTGAAATCTTGGTTCGAATGGTACCAGCCGGGGATTTCGCAATCCGGAGTTGCTACACATATCTCGAAGCTCTGCGAACGTATACGCATCGCCCTTTGCAGTATTGGCCAACATGATCAGGCTAAACATGGCCGCCGGTGGCGGCGAGATGCGATCGTCGTTCGGCACAAACTCTAGAATAACAACCTGTCCGCCGGGGTTGAGCGAAGCCAACACCTTTTTCAAAAGAGCCTCGTTGGTGGCGGGATCAAAATGGTGTAGGAAGTTCGTTATCAACACAGCGTCATATCCTGTGCCAAAATCCACTTCAAAGGCGCTGCCTGAAATCTGATGATATCGATCGAGCACTCCGGCTGCCTGAGCGTTCTCGTGCGCAACTCGGAGCACGATTCCCCAATCCTGCCCGTAGACCTGCGCCGTTGGAAGCTGGCGGGCAAGAACGATCCCAAACATGCCGTGTCCCGCGGCAATGTCGAGGATTTTAGGAGAGCGCAATCCGGTCAATGCCGGCCGCAAATGGTCGACAATGGCCTGCGCCGATTGAGTGGTCAAAGGCGCCATACCTCGGGCAAAATCAACCCACATTGGGTCTTCCACCGAAAGAGTGGAGCGTCCGTCGTCAGACAGGGAGCCTTTCTGCACTGTTTCGGTAAGCAGCTCAAAGTTCCGGCGCTGGTCCGGATGCAGGAGGAAATTGAGCGCCTTGCCCGAATATGCAGGGGAACGGCTATCTAGAAAGAGAGCACTGTCTGGGCTCAGAGAGTACGCGCCATCTGTTTTGTCGATAAAGCCCATTACCGTGAGGCAGTCACAAAGGATCCGCACTCCTCTCTGGGAAGCACGGCAGGCCTGGGCAATTGCCTCTATCGTGTGACTGCCTGCGGCAATAGCTGTAAACAGGTCAATCTCCACGGCGGCCTTCAATGCAAATGCCCGCTGGAATCCCTGAACGGTCTCAAAGATAAGCGAAGGGTTAGGTTGATGTCCTGTGGCAGGTGAATTTGGCAAGAAAATCTCCTGAAAGCATTTTACGCAATTCCAAACATACGCGGATTGCCAAACGCCAACAGGTGATCGTGCTATTGAATTCCGTGGATTTTCAGACGCACCAGCTGGTCTATGCTCAGGTCTTTCATGCCACGCGATCTGAGGTCGGCAATGTACTCAGGTGTTACGCCATGGATACGCATGGCAATCAGCTTGTCCGGGTCGGGATGCACATATCCCATCTCGTTGAGCTTGGCGATGAACTCGGGACTTACACCGTGAATCCGGAAGGCAATGAGCTTGTGCAGATCGACATGGTCATAACCGGCCTTGTTGAGCTGCTCGATCCATTCCGGCGTTGCTCCGTGAATGCGCATCGCCACCAGCATGTCTTCGTCGGGCGTGTAACCGGCCTTGTGCAAAGCTTGCACCATTTCCGGGGATACGCCATGAATGCGGAAGGCGATCAGCTTATCGCTCTCCGAGGCGCTTAGCCCGGCGCTGCGCAGACCCTCGATGAATTCTTTCGAGACGCCATGAATGCGGAAGGCAACCAGCTTGTGGGCATCCATCCCGCGAAGATGCTCGCTGTTGATCTCCTGTGCAAACTTGAGGGAGACGTCATGGATGGCCATGCTAAGCTGATTCTCCTGGGTCACGCCCTCGAAACCCAGCGATTTCATCTCTTGCGGATATTTCGGATCTGGCACAAAGTGAAACAGCCCGGTTCCCTCTCCATTATCGAGAAATCCTTGACACTCGAACTTGCCGGCATCGCGGGAAATGGTGAAGCGCACCTCCTGTCTGCCTGTCTTGGAAAAATCCACACCCTGAAATTCGCTGGCCGGCCAGTCGGAACCATAGTGAAAGCTATGTTCATGACCGGAGTCCATCAGAGAGAAGTGGACCTTGCCGGGAGTATCGGAACGGCGGATCGTCCAGTCGCCACTCTGACTTTCGCTTGCCCAGGGCTTGGCAAGACCCAACAACAAGCAGCCTGCAAGCACGATTAAAATCACACGATGTTGTGGCTTCATAAGATTTTTTCACCTCTCTCTAGCGGACCAATGCGCTTTGATTCATAACTTGCGGAGGGCCAACTGTCGATCCTTAAAAGGCTTCTGTACGTTTTAGAGCGATCAGCTTCTCCAAATCCAGGTTTTGAAATCCATGCTGGCGAGCTTTTTCGATGAACTCCGAAGTGATGCCGTGGATCCTGGCAGTGATGTAATTGCCAGGATCATCCTTGAAATCCGGCACTCCGGACTTCTGCAAGGCTTTTATATATTCGGGCGAAACTCCGTGGATTTTCATCGCAACAAGTTGTTGGGTCGAGGGCTTCAGGCCGGCAGCGCGGACATCACGGACATATTCGGGCGTGACACCCTGAATTTTCATACCGATCAATTCATGGACATCGGCTTTCAGGCCCAAATCACGCATGCCGCGTACGTACTCCGGCGTAACACCCTGAATTCTCATCGCCATGAACTCGCGCCCGCCACCGTCGAGACCGAGGGCTCGCATATCACGAATGTATCCGGGCGTGACACCCTGAATTTTCAGACCGATCAGTTCATTGACATCCGCTTTCAGTCCCAGATCACGGATGCCACGCACGTACTCCGGTGTAACACCTTGAATTCTCATCGCCATAAACTCGCGCCCGCCGCCGTCGAGGCTGAGGGCCCGCATATCACGAATGTATTCGGGCGTGACACCCTGAATTTTCAGACCGATCAGTTCATTGACATCCGCTTTCAGTCCCAACTCATGGATACCACGCACGTACTCCGGTGTAACGCCCTGAATCTTGAGCATGATGAGTTGGTCCACTGTAAGGTTCTCGAGGCCTGCGGCCTTCATGCCGTCGATGAACGACTCTTGTTTGCCGCTCTCAGGGACCTTTTTGTTTTGGTTCTCTTGCGCATTGTCATTGGAGTCGTTCGTGGGGGCCGTCCGGGGCACGCTATCTGAGGTGTTCTCCGGCGCTGCAACCCGCGCCATCTCAATGCCTGGCCTAGGCATAGTGTGCGTAGCACGTGGCGGAGCGCCGTCCGCGCTGCTAGGCTGCGCCGCTGGTCTCTTTACCGAATTCTGTGATACCGCAGGTGTTGTCAACGACGCAGTCGAAGGACCTTGAGTGAGAGCAAGAAGGGAGTTTCCCGCCAGCGCCGCGGCAAGGCAAAGAAGTCCGGCGGCCACTCCTGCATTTCGCATTCCGCCCTGCAGATCGCTCACTCCAAGCAGCCGAGCCACGCGGGCCAGAAGAGGATGGCGGTTGGCCGCCATGGCCAGTGCCGGCGCGGCCCGCCATTCTTCCATGAGCGCCAAAGCGCGGGCATATTCCGTGGCGCCGCCGGTAGCCAGAATGGCTGCGTCGTCGCAGCAATTCTCCCGTTCCACACGAATTCGCTTGCTGACCCACCAGACCGCCGGATGGTAGAACAACAAGCTTTCAGCGACCATCTGGAAGAAGTTCACGAAGCAGTCATTGCGCCGGATGTGCGCCAGTTCGTGCGCGATTACCGTTTCAAGTTGTTGATCGGAGAGACCAGTCAATGCAGTGATGGGCAGCAGGACCACGGGACGAAACCAACCGATGACCGCCGGAGCATCGAACCGATGGGATTGGCAGTACCTGATGACCTTCTCGATCCCCAACTGCCGCTGCAGAGCCAAGCACTTCTCCCGCAGCGCGGCGCTCACCGGCGTCGATTCCTTGCGACGCAAACGCTCAACCACCATCAACCCACCAGCGGCCCGCAAACCAAAGAAGACGATGCCCGCAAACCATGCTTCCACAAGCCACGGCAACACATCACCGCGCAACGCATAAGTGTGCTGGAGAGCAGCTCCCGCCATCGGGTGACCGGATTGAACAATCTGTGACTCTCCGGCGGGGATTTTGGTGGCATCAACAATCGGGTGACCGCCGTGATCGGAAAACCTTGCGCCATACCAGAACATGGTGAAGGTAAGAACCGGAGCGGCCAGCATCAGCAACAGGGTCGTCAGCGCGAGCGCGTAGCGTATAGAGGCGCTACGACAGATTGACATCACGGCGGAAGATAACGCTGCCAAAGCCAGCCCCTGCCATAGAAAATGCACTAACGCCCAGCCCAGTGACCTCAACACATTCGGTGAAAACCAAGCGGCAAAATCGATCATCTCAGTTTCCTTTCAGCTTCTTCTCCTGCTCATTCAAGAGGCGGCGCAACTGCTCAATCTCTTCCCGCGACATCCGCCGTCCCTCAAGGGCGTGCATCATCAACTGGGAGGCCGAACCCTCGAAAACCCGCTGGAGCACGTCGCCCGCGAACTGCCGCTTAGTTTCCGCCGCAGGCAGGCAGGCTTCGTATACATGGGCTCTTTGATCTTCATTGCGGCGCACGCTGCCTTTCGCGGTCATGATCTGAAGCAGTTTGAGCACGCTGGTATACCCAACGGACTTGGTGCTGCTAAGCGCCTGATATATCTCGCGCACAGTGGAGGGTCCTCGCGCCCAAAGGACGCGAAGGATCTCAAGCTCGGACGAAGTCGGCTTCTGAGGCGGTTGGGGCGCCATAGAGCCACACCATACTACGAAGGTATTCGTAGTGTCAACGAAAATCTTCGTAGTACAAAGCCCATTAGAAGAAATCTTGCCTTTCAAACAAAAACTTCTACTGAAATATGGCGCTATCATCGCTGCGCTTAAAGCTCTCGGGGCATGGGGCGTGCTGCTGATTGCCATGCTGAGATGCTGCGGCCTTCGGCATCCAGATGGATCCGCTCGTCGCAGGGTTTGTCTATTCCAGCCCGCCAAAGGCGGTCTTCCTATTGTCTGGCCGCCGCGGTTGGCTCGGCTCTGGGAAGCTTGATACCGTACTGGCTGGGACGCGCTGGTGGCGAGCTTTTCCTGCTGAAACGTATCAACGAAGCCCGATTGAAGCGGATTCGCGACAGGTTTGAAAAGCAGGAGTTCCTGGCACTGATGATCCCAGCCACGCTTCCGCCGCCAACTCCCTTCAAGCTGTTTGTCTTTTCAGCAGGCGTATTCGAGATGAAGACTCTGCATTTTCTTTTCGCAGTGTTCCTGGACCCTATGATCCGCTTCGGCGTTCTTTCAATACTCACGGTTGTCTTTGGTCCGGAAATTGTTTCGATGATTAAGACATTGCTCCGTCACCATCCATCGATTGCAGTCGCCCTGGGAGTGGTGATTTTGGCGCTGGGCTATCTTCTGTTTCGTTTGCTGCGGCAGCCGGTAGTAGAGGTTGTGCATGAGATAGAAGAGAAAGAAGCTGAATTTCTAATCGGAAAGCCGCTGCTCTTTTTGCGTTCAGAATCCATGCCGGGAGCAGCGGCTTTTAAGTTTCACCGGCTGTTATTGTTCTTCGTGTGCAGAGAGTAATCGGCGCCATTCCGATTTATTATCTGCACGGTCTCAGGCTGTGGATCAGACGGCGCATAGACATGAGTGCCCAGAAGCTCGTCCGTACCTGGAAAATCATACTCATACAACTCGACCACAGCGGTTTCCTTAAAGTTGAGAGGAAGATTTATCGGCCAGACCTCCCCTTTCTTCAGGTCAATACCTTTTGAAGAAGGAACTCGCTCCGCCCGTCCTCTATGGCTATCAATGACGTACTTGATATAGATTGAATCGCCTAGCGGTTCAGATGGGTTATTACATTTGATAGTTTCCAGTATTATTCGCGTCTCAGCGGCCATTGATTTTTGTCCTCCAAATAAGCATTTTTGCGCATCTCGGATTGAAGCTGAGATTGACATCTCGCCCCATAGGCCGGCAGCGGCTCATTGAGGACTCGCAGTCAAATTCGGTGCACGCTATCGTAGGGAACGACACGGCATCCAATACTCCTTTTTGTAGGGGCAATTTTTTTAGGAATCTTTATCAGGGAATTCTAATTTCGGTAATAATATACTTGCCAACTCCAAATATTTCCGAGTCGCGGGAAATGACGGGATTTTGCAGGAAATCGCGGGATTACCGGTAAAACTTAAATTTCCGCAACCTTTACGTTATCTGAACCATATTGACAGGACGCGCCACAGGTTTTACACGGTATCGGGTCGAGAGACGGGACGATAACCACGCTGCCGTCTAAAGGGTCGTTGCCTACAGGTTTTAGCGGTATCGGCTCCGTACAAACATCGCAAAACACGACATACCATTTTTGTTTCATAATACTTGGTTGGGGTTCGGCCATTGAAGGCTAATCGCGCCCCGTGGTGCGCGGACTGTAATTGTCCTCCCACAAATCGCGGGGTATCACCGTACCCCGAACCCCAATCCGCACATTTTAAACCGAAAGCAGCTTGCTCTAGCCACGCTTTTGCTCTTTCAATCGCCGTTCTTTCTTCCGTTTTTCCTTGGCTTCTTGTTTGACAACCGCATCCTTAGGCACCTTGAGAATCGCCTTGAGACCGTTACTCATCCGTTCCCAAGGCGTCTCGCCGGGTATCTCTGGCGCTGGCATTCGCTTCATGTTTTTATTTTACTCTTTCACGGTTTTGAGAGAAACACTTCTGGCCCGCTCATATTGCTTGAGGATTTTACGTTCTCCGTCTGTCCAGTCTCCAAAATAGGGGAACGCGACAACGGACGGCTCAATAGAAAACACCATTGCCGTGTTGTCGGTGAAATTTACATTGATGCCGTAGTAGCCGGATTCGGCAATGAGTTCAATGCTTTCAACGATCTTTCCTTCCGCTTCGGGAAAGCGGGTGCTTGTCTCTTGCTCTGGCAATTCTTTACCATTTAGACCAGCCATAATGTACCTCGTTCGCTGTGTTGTCTCCTGAGATTACCCATAGGCCACAGCCGATAGGTAGGCCAGAGCCTACAGGAGACAATCGCGGAGTGTCAAGCGGAAACGTGGCAGAGAGATTCGGCAAGAGACTCCGCTATTTGCGCGAGAAAGCCGGGATGTCTCAAGGCGATCTCTCCCACAAATTCGGCATTGACCGTGGCCACGTCTCCGATCTGGAGAACGGCAAGAAGTTAGTCGGCCTTGCCATGCTGGAAACGCTGGCAGACGGATTCAAAATCACGATTTCAGAATTGATGAAGGGTGTTTAAGTGAATATCCGTCATTTCGGCGTTGGACTTTTCCGAGTGCCGTTGCGCCGTTTCTTTTGCCATGCTGACGCAAAACCTGCACGCCCCGGCACTTGCTCAATTAACTGTCTTCCTTTGAGTCTTAAGAAAACCAATTTCATGGAATTCTCAGACCTTATACCGGTTAAGCCTCTCGCCACACGATTTGTAATCAAGGCATTATTGTCAAGGTATTCCATGACAATATCTTCCGCCGATGCCAACTTTTCATGTTTAATTTGAATGACGACCGAATTTTCCTGTTCTAATACTACCGGTGCCTTAAGACGCAAATTCCTCATCGCTTCAAAGGCGGTATTGAGACCTTCCCCTACGTCTTTATTGGGAGGGTCTGGGAATTTATTTATAACGCGCACAATATTTCCGTTACGCGCAAAACGCTCTTTAAGGATGTTCTTAGGTGTGATATGAGCTGGCAGTCGTCCGGGGCTTTCCACTTCAACTCTGTTGTCGAATATTCTCACATGTACATCGTCAGCAATCTCGTAATCACGATGCAAGACAGCATTGGTTATTACTTCGTGTAGCGTCTCACTCGGATAAGCTACAGTCTCCAATCCCTTTGTTCCAAGAACCTGAATGTTGCTGATAATGTCCTTAGTCATCTTTACTGCTTGCTTGATGATGTCATAAATACAGCCCTCAACGCTTGCGGGAATGTCTACCAATGTATCTCTGGTTCCCTCTGCTTCTGCGCTCTTATACCGGTAGATTTTGATACCGGTTCGCTTCGGCAAAACCGCTTGCGGCAAATCCGCAAAGATGGCAACACCGGCCACTGTAGGCTTATCTTCCTTAATGAGTTCCTGTTTTCTAAGCCAATCCTCTGGCTCTGAAGTGGGAACAACATTCAATATGAACTTTATCGCTGTCTCAGAATTGCAAACAGTCGAAAGACCAATTGACACCGGTTCATTCTCAAACGATGTAATCCCCTTATTGCGCTCCAGAATGGCTCGTTTTGCAGCCGAATCTACCGGTAAGTTCTGTGCTCCACGGCGAATGTAGGGGATGCCATCGTGGGCCTTGATTATGCCCTTGGTCTTTCGAACAATTACCTGGAGAACCACACCGGTTTGCTTCGGATGTGATAGAAAACTATAGAGATAATCGTCTCCAAGAGGGAATAAAGATTCAAAAACCTGAAGATGGGCATTGGCATCTTCAGGGTCTGCGAATCCTTCCCATTTGTGGGGAAATGGCAAGCTAACACGTTCCGTAATGCCAACATAAACCTCACCCCCGTCTGCATTGGCGAATCCAGAAATTGTCTTTGTGAGCTTGGATGGCTTTATTTCTTTGGCTTTAACATCCAGAAAGTGCCCCTCTGTAAATGAGAGCACATCTTGGAGTTGTTTGTCGGTGATCTCGTTAACGTTTATTGGCATTAACCCGTTTCCCGCGTGGCAATCGTCCAGATGCCATTTTAGAACGATTGTAATTTATCCTCCTGAGTCTTGCCGGTCAGTTCTTTGTAAGTGAGCCGTTTCCCGGCAACCATTGACAGCACCATGCTGAATCTCTGGCCATCATTAACGGGATTCTCACGCGTACCGCGATTGTTGAAGCGGAACTCTTGTTCATCCAAATAACGAAACAAGTGAAATGGCTCCATGCTCACATACGTTCCGTTAACGCCGCGCTTGAAGAGACTCCAGAAATTTTCCAATCCATTCGTGTGTACCTTGCCACGCACGTACTCGACTGCATGGTCAACGACCTGATGCGCGTATTCTGAATCAAGGCCAGCGTAAGAAAGCAACGCATCGGAGTAAAGAGCAGACCCGGCAGCAACGTTCGCTTTAACTTCGGCCTGAAGGGTTTTCTTTTTGCGATCCTGAACAACGGTTGTCTTCACTCTGCTATGAGTTCCTTTTTCTTTGTCGCCACGTTCCAAGATTCCCATAACAGCGGTCTTGTCTTTGCTTCCCGTTCCTGTAATGCGCCGGGCCTTGACATCTTTGTGCATATTGCGCGCCTTGCCGCCGATAAAGGTTTCGTCCGCTTCGCATTCACCCTTCATCATTTCAAGGGTGCCACGATGCAGAGCAAACCGGATGCGATGATTCAAAAACCATGCCGACTTTTGCGTTACTCCGATTGCGCGATGAATCTCCCATGAGGAAACGCCGTTCTTGCAATTGAAGACCATCCACATTGCCATCATCCATTTGTCCAGAGTGATTGGCGAGTCTTCCATAACTGTTCCGGTCTTCGCGGTGAACTGGCGACGATCATGCCGGTTATTGCACTGCCAACGGTTATACTTGGGCTGCCAAGCAACGTTCTTTTCTCCGCATTGCGGACAGGTGACGCCATCGGGCCAGCGGTGAGCAACGTAGTACTCGCGGCAACGGTCAGCATCGGAGAAGTAGACGATCGCTTCTTGAAGGGTTACTGGCGCTTTCAGTGGCGTTTCCATGCTTTAAATCTTAGCTAGAAATTATGGAGTTGTCAAGTATATTATTACCCTAATTTCTAATTTTTTCATTCTGACCCGGGACATTGAGACAAGCAGATTTGTAATTTTCAATTCTAATTTCTAATTTGAAGATCAAAGGCTTGGACGAGTGGTTTTTAATATCCCAACGGCTTTGCCGACAAATTCTTTTATGCGCGATGTGCTTTTGATAAGAGCTTTTTCGCATGTTGCTTTGATTGCGACATTGAGACAGACCGCAGTTTTATTGAAGAATTGGGTAATTGCCTGGGCGGTTTGGCTCGATTCCTACGTCGTTGCTTTTTGGTGGATTCGGCTGTGGGGTTTTCTGCCTTATCCGTGATAACCACATGCGTGATTTCCACCGCCGGGTTTTCCAGCTTGTCCGTGATTTCCACTGTGGGACTTTCCAGCTTGTCGTCGACGACATGGTTTACAGCATTTGGTTCGGTCGTTTCTGTGTTTGAAGTGGGACATTGA
This sequence comes from Candidatus Angelobacter sp., assembly GCA_035939855.1. Classification (GTDB taxonomy): domain Bacteria; phylum Acidobacteriota; class Terriglobia; order Terriglobales; family Acidobacteriaceae; genus Angelobacter. Next base: position 960 of record DASZFK010000196.1, on the reverse strand, counting down.
GACAAGGCTTGATTTTCCTGGCTGGGATGCGGATTGGGGGCGGGCAGGTATCTTTCCCAGGCTTCGAGGAAGTCGGACTGCTGGTAGCCTCGGCGTTTGTCTTTTCCCCGGCGTTGGCTGCGGCTGTAGATGTTGAAGGACTTGCGCAGCATGCGCGAGAGGGCGTGGGCGGTCATGGGTGCGCCGTTTTTGTTCCATTCGTGCCAGGTGCGGTGGTCCAGGCTGTGCAGATAGTCCAAGACTTCGGCGGTGAAGATGCGTTCCGGGTTGTGGTGGTGGGCGAAGGCGTCGCGGATGTCGGAGAGGAGTTCTATGGGGGAGACTTCACGGTCCTGTTGCTGGCGGAAGATTTCCTGGAGGGCGGCGCGAACTTTATGGGGCCAGTGGCCGCCCAGGGTGTCGGCCAGGGCGATGAGCACGTTGGAGCAGTCCTGCTGGTGGGGTGAGAGGCCGGGCAGCGCGGGAGTCGTGATCTCGTATTCCTCGAACTTGCTCGTCAGTTCGTCGAAGTGCTGCTTGACCCAGGCCTGCATCTTCGAAGTCAAGGGTTCGGTGTTTTCCGGGACGAAAAGCCAGAAGGTAGAAGCGATGCTGTCCTGCGACTTGAGGCGCTGGAGCACGATGGGAATGGAGCGGCGAGCGAGTGAGGGAGGCAAGGATTCCAGACCGGCAAAGGCTTTGGGACAAAAGGTGGCGACCTCGCGGGTGGAGAAGCCGCCACGGTAGTCGCTCTCCAAGAGGGTGAAGCCTTGAAGGTTGGCGCAGCCACTGAGCAGGAATCCGGTGATCTGTTGCTTGTCGCTGCCGCGGAAGGTGGTATGCCAATTGTCGAGCAGCACGGTGGGGCGATCGGCGATGATTTTACGAGTGAGGGTGGAGGGGGAGACGCCGGCGGCCCACCAGGGCTGGGCACAAAGGGCGCGGAGAATGGTCATGCAGGTGGTTTTACCGGATTCCCCA
>DASZFK010000195.1:0-5607 GCA_035939855.1 Candidatus Angelobacter sp. | reverse complement strand
AACCCAGGAGTGCGCATCTTTCGACCGCACGATGTAGGAATTGTTCAAATCATTGAATGCTCCGCCGCGAAAACCGTTGACCACGCGCGCCGGAATACCCAGGGTTCTCAACATCACAGCCATGGAAGAGGCAAAATATTCACAATGTCCCCTCTTCCGTTCGAAAAGAAAGTTTGCGATGGGATCATTTTCCCGGCCTGGAAGCTGGAGAGTATACCCAAAGTTTTTCCTGAGATATGTTTCGATGGCGCGAGCACGCGCATAGTTGGAAGCGGAGGATGCAGTGATTTGTTGCGCAAGCGATGGTATCCGGGGATCGAGCCGGCTTGGGAGCTGACGATACATCAATTCCAGTCCAGGAGGATAATCGCGCGAATTCGAGTTTTGAATCCATGGCTCGGGATCGCGCGTATCGGCTTCAGCGTAGTAAACTCCGATCGTCTTACCCGTGTCGGAGTTAAAGTAAAGCGATCCCTGCTGAGTGACCACGATCTGATCATAAGGGCCGCTGATTCTCACAGGCATGGGGGCCACAAAGAAAATGTAAGAACCGATCGGCTCCATGATGATCCGATAGGCGAGCGTCGAAGAACGAGAAGTCGCCACCGTGCTGAAGAGCGGCCCAGCACCCACGCGCACTTGCGAAAGGTCCAATGCAGCGTTGTTCAGAGGCCGTGAGAGCGCGGTCTCGGGTACCGTATTCCACCAGCGCCGGCCGTCAAAATTCACCAGCGCCACGCCTCGCCACTTTATGTCGGGAGGCAGTTTGCCGCGCAGCACCTGTACATGCATCACCACGCTGTCGCTTTGCTGGATCTGTCCGATGCCGCCCAGTTGAACTTCAGAGCTGAATCCGGTTACGAAGCTGCTCTGGAAGCCAAGGTTTCTCAGGTAGCCACCGCCGGTGCTCATGCGCGGGAGGATGAAGAAAAGAACCGTTGCTCCAGCAAGCGTAGCAAGGCTCAACAGCACGGCAACTCCGGAGAGTGACCGGTTAAACCTGCGCTCCTGCTGCATCGCAACTCCCACAGCCTGGGCGCTGCGCTCCGAACGCCGCACTTCCATGCTGATGAAAGTGGACATGGCCATCAGCAGAAAGAGACCGAAGGTCAGGAGAAATAACGTATCCACGGTCAGGACTGCGGCGGCCAAAACCATGAGAAACGAGAGCACCGCCAGGTAGACCAGGTCCCGGTCTCGATGGACGGAAAAGATCTTTACCACCATGATGAATAGGACCAGGTGAACCGTGGCGCTGACAAATCCCTGAGACAACATGAAGTAATCCAGGGCATAGACGGCCAAATACAAAAGGGTTAGATAGTTGGTCCAGCGTTCGGCAATAGTAAAGCCTTTTCCTTTGAGGAGGTGATAAGCTCGCAGAACCAAGGCTGGCGTCACGACTGCCAGCGAGAGAAAATCCAGCTTGCCTGTGCCCGCCAGGGCTGCAAACCCAGTGACCAGCAGAAGGTATAGAGACCACTGAAAGTATCTTTCAGCGCTGCCCGCAGGACGGACCGGAATTGCCAGCGTGGAAGCCACATCCCTATTGTCTTTGAATTCCCAGCCCGATGAAAGCTCTGAATGGACACGCACTAATGAGGAACGCAGCCATATTCAGTTCTTGCGAAATCAAAAGGTGCTAAAATCAATGGTGCCGGGTCCCGCGCGACGCAATCCCGCCAACCCCGCCAGGTCCGGAAGGAAGCAACGGCAACGGGCTAGTGCGTGTGCAGCGGGTTCCCCGGTACTTGCCATAATGATCCGAGTTGGTAGTCGGTAACACCAAAAGCCCGCTGCTGCGATAAAAATCACATCTGGATAGATCGCCCATCCGGCATAAGAAGTCCGGGTGCAGCGTTCGCCGATACCAAATCCTCACGTGAAAAACCAATTTCTTTTGAAAGTGGTCACTCCACTTCCGCGAGCACCTGCCCAGCTTCTACTGCTGATCCCGGCGTAACGTTTAGTTTCTTGACAATTCCTTTTTTGGGAGACTTAAGTTCGTTTTGCATCTTCATGGCTTCAATTATCAGCACGCCTTGGCCCGCTTCAACTTCAGTTCCTGCTGGAGCCAGAATGCGGACCACTTTGCCAGGCATGGGAGCCGTGATTTTCTTGACGCCTTCGACGCCGCTATCGGTGCGACGCCGTGAGGGCAGCGAGCGTGGGTCGCGGACGACCGCATTAAAGCGCTGATGGTCCACCACAATGTTTGTTTCAGTGGCCGTGGTTTCTTGTTTGATTTCGTAGGACTTTCCGTTGATCAGAACGGAGAGCGTGCCCTCGCCGGTGGAGACCACATCCAGGGGAAACTCAAGGCCATTGAGCTTGCAGCGCCAGCCTGATTCTCCACGGATAAGCTCGACCCGCCTCGTGCTGCCGCCGACAGTGACCTCGTAGATCATTGGGGCCGCAAGGACTCCGCTCGGGCTGATTTTTTCCAGTTGCCGTTACTATTCGTCTTCGCATTCGCCTGAGTTCTCGAACTGCCGTTTCTGGATTGCCCATCGAGCATCTGCGAAGTGGCGGCAAACAAGGCGGCAGAAACAGCCGCCACATCGGCCAGGCCGTTCTCTGGAGTGACAACAACAGGTCCAGAGGACAACAAGCGGTCCAAATAGCCAGTGTCGATTCGCGCAGCGATAAAATCAGGATCACGGAGGATCGTGCGGAACAGCGCCAGATTGGTCTTTATGCCGCCGATGAAATATTCATCCAGGGCGCGGCGCATCCGCTCGATGGCGAAGCAGCGGTCGGGCGCATAGGCAATCAACTTCGATAACATCGGGTCATAGTCGAGAGGTACCGTCCAACCCTGATACACGCCGGAGTCCTCGCGAATGCCTGGCCCGGAAGGCTGGAGCAGAGCGGTGATTTTCCCCGGCGAAGGGAAGAAGTTATTGGTGGGATCCTCAGCATAGATCCGGCACTCGATCGCGTGTCCGCGGATTGAGACATCCTCCTGGCGCAATGGAAGTTTTTCTCCAGCGGCAATCCGCAATTGCAAATGCACTAAGTCCAAGCCCGTGACCAGTTCGGTTACCGGATGCTCCACCTGCAACCGCGTGTTCATTTCAAGAAAATAAAAGTTGCGGTTGGCATCGACAAGAAACTCGACGGTCCCGGCGTTTGTATATCCCGCTGATGCAGCCGCCTGGACGGCGACGTTGCCCATTCGGCTCCTCAGGTCATCATCAACGATCGCCGAAGGGGCTTCCTCGATTACCTTTTGATGCCGGCGCTGTACAGAGCATTCGCGCTCCCCCAGATAGATGAGGTTGCCGTGCTCATCGCCTAAGACCTGAATTTCAATGTGCCTGGGGTTTTCAATGAACTTCTCCAGATAAACTTCGCTATCGTTAAATGCCCGTTGGGCCTCACTCTGGGCGGTTTCAAAGGCAGATTGAAGGTCGGCTTTGCTATGCACCAGGCGCATGCCCTTGCCGCCTCCGCCTGCGGCGGCCTTGATCATGATTGGAAATCCGATCTGAGCTGCCAGCTTCGCCGCTTCAGTGTACGTCAAGCCTTTGGTTGAACCAGGGACACAGGGTACCCCTGCTGCCTGAACGGCTTGGCGGGCGCGGGTCTTTGAACCCATGGTTTCCATGGCAGAAGACGGTGGCCCAATGAATTTCAATCCAGCCTGCGAACAGGCGCGCGCAAATTGAGGGTTTTCAGAAAGAAAGCCGTACCCAGGGTGGATGGCTTCCGCTCCGCTCCGCTTGGCGACTTGAATGATCTTTTCACTATTCAGGTAAGACTCACGAGCCGGGGCCGGACCGATAGAATAAGCCTCATCTGCCTTGCTGACGTGGAGGGCGGCGCGATCGACATCGGAGAAAACGGCCACTGACGCGATGCCCATCTCTTTACACGCCCGGATCACGCGCACAGCGATTTCACCACGATTTGCTATGAGGATTTTCTTGAACATTGGCGCAAAACAGGAACCAACGATTGTAATTGATAGAACAAAGCCTCTCCCGGCTGGAGAGGCTGATTGTCGTACGACTCGATAACTGACGGCGATAGAATCTACTTCTTTTGGTCCAGAACAATTCCGCCACTGCCGCTGGCTTTCTTAGCAGCCGCTTCCTGTTTCTTTTTGCGGGCTTCCATGGCCTTATTACTGTATTCATCGCTCATCTTCTTAGCTTGCGCCTTGGCCTCAGGGTCGTTGCAGGCCATATCAGCTTTGCGAAGGTAGAGCAGATTCACGTAAGCCATGGCATCGTCGTAGTCCTGGCGCTTATCCATCGCTATCTGCAACATCTTGAGACCGTCGTCCACATGAGCCTGATTGGCCGCCCGGATTTCCTCGCAAACCTTTTCGTTCTTTGGATCGTCATCGGGTTTTAAGGGCGGGTTGAGCTTGGCCTTGCGGTCGCGCGTGTCGTTGTAGGCGGCCAGCCAATCAATCACGCCAACGGAATAATAGGCTTCCGGATCGTTGGGATCGGCTGCGATCGCCTTCTTGTAATAATCCTGGGCGTCATCCAGTTTTTTCATCTGCAAATAAAGGTAGGCGATTCCCTTCAGGCTGTTGACGTCTTTGGGATCGTTTTGCAAGACAGCTTTATATTCATCGATGGCCTGCTGGGCGATGCGATTCATCTCGGGCGAGTCTACGCCAGGGACATATTGCTGAGCATAGGCTGTGGCTAAATACAGCTTTGCATATTTCAGATCCTCATCCAGAAGGACTGCTTGTTTGAAGTGCTCAATGGCCTGCTCGTAATGCCCATCCCGATATTGCCGTACACCCTGGTTGAGTTCGCTGCGCGCCTTGAGCTTGCTGCATCCTGTTGCGCTCAACAGGGCGGCTGCAATTGCCAATAGCGCCACGATTCGCGCGCTGGTCTTCATGATTTTTGTGCTCCTTGCCGGAGTTAAAATTTTCTTTCGGAACTTACCAACATGAGCTGACAAGTTATTGTGGGGCGGCGTGATTCGATATCCCGCCTGCCCCGCTCTGAGGAGGTAATACTGTCTTGCCTATTGGCCCTCAATCTTGGCCGTGAGCAACCCTACTCGATCTACCCACTGGGTGCCGCGAGCGATATCGATGACCTGAGCGACATACTGGAACTCTATGCCATCGTCGCCTTTTACAAACATGACTCGTTCCGCCCGAGTCTTAAAGATGCCCGTAAGCTGGTTGCCCAGATCGTCCCACGAAACATCGGTTTGGTTGATCTTAAGTGCTGGCCTGCCGCCTTTGTTGTCCAAAACCTGAACGACGATGGTGTCAGGATTGGGAGGAGGATTGCTGTTGGGCGGCGGTGGTTGTGGAACGAGAGCTTCAAGCCCTTTGTGCGTAGGCGGATTGATGACCATGAAAATGATCAGCAATACCAGGAGAACATCGATCAACGGGGTTACGTTGATATCAGAGGTCTGGCTGCCTCCGCCACCTCCAGTTGTCATTGCCATAAAATATAATCCTCGTTTTGTTTCTCAGCTTTGCGGCGGCTTTTCCGGACCAGGTGTCTTCTTTTGTTCCGTCAGCAGCCCAAGCGTATCGACGCCGGCAGAGCGGACGTTGTCGACCACGTCTACCACCGACTTATACCGGGCCCGCGCATCTGCTTTCACATAGACTTC
>DASZFK010000194.1:0-4142 GCA_035939855.1 Candidatus Angelobacter sp. | reverse complement strand
CAGGACTCACGGCACCTGTTGGAGTTGATCAATGAAGTTCTGGACATCAGCAAGATCGAAGCCGGGCGGCTTGAACTTCATAATGAAGCCATCGATTTCTCTGTGTGCGTTGGCGAAGTGCTGGCGGGAATACAGCCTCAGGCTATCGCCAAGAATATCCAGCTTGAGAACCGGAACACCTTTACCGGCCTGCTGTATGCCGACCGTTTGCGCATCAAAGAGATTCTCTACAATCTTCTGAGCAATGCCATCAAATTCACCTCCAATGGCGGCCTGGTATGGATTGAATCGATTGCCGACGAAAGCTTTTTGCGTGTAACTGTTGGAGATAACGGCATTGGCATCCCGCTCGAAGAGCAGGCCGCAATTTTTGAAACGTTCTATCAAGCGGGCAATACCACCAGCGGCGTTCGGGAAGGCACCGGCCTGGGGCTCCCAATCACGAAAAAACTAGTGGAGTTGCATGGAGGCCGGATTTGGGTGGAAAGCCAGCCTGGGCAGGGCAGTCGCTTTATGGTGATCCTGCCATTACAAGGACGATAAAACACTATAGAATATCGGAGACGGAAGCAACGGAATCACTGCCAGAGTCTTCATGAAACGAATCCTGATTGTTGAAGACAGAGAAACGGGCCGCGAGTTGCTTAGGACCGTTTTGGAAAAAGAAGGTTATATCGTGGTCGAAGCCCGTGAGGGCGGCGAGGCGATTCAGAAAGCGCAAGAGCGGCCGCCGGACCTGATCCTGCTCGATCTACACTTGCCCCTGCGCGATGGTTTTCAAGTGCTTACTGACATTCGCAGTGATCATCGGCTAAAAACCATTCCGGTGCTCGCGGTCACCGCCAGCGCCATGCTAGGCGACCGTGAAAAGACATTGGCCGCCGGTTTCAATGGTTATCTTGCCAAGCCAGTTTCCCTGGCCAATCTACGCGAAGAGATTACACGGCTACTGCATGTAGCCAAATGACGGATTTTAGCTCTTAGCCTTTAGCCCTTACTCTCGCTACGATCACCAGATTAGAGCTTAAGTACTTAAGAGCTAAAGGCTAAAGGCTAATGGCTAAGAGCTAAAGGCTAAGCGGCAACTCACAACAAACCATACTTTTTCATTTTGTAACGGAGCGCATCCCGGCCGATCCGCAATTGGCGGGCGGCTCTCGATTGATTCCCCGCGGCCTCGGCGAGGGCCTGCGTCACTAACTGCCTCTCGTGCTCTTCCAGGGAAGGCGTTGGCGTTCCATTTTCTATTGATACCGGCTCGGGAGTCTCAGCAGCCGATAATGTGGTTATAGCTCGAGAAGTTTGCACCGATTCGGGCAGGTCGGCCACGTCGATCATCTCTCCCATCGCCATCATGCAGCCGTGTCCGATCACGTTTTCGAGTTCACGAACATTGCCGCGCCAACTATGGGAGGCCAACAGAATCTGCGCCCGCTGGGTCAGCCCGCGCACTTCCTTGCCGTACTGGCGCGCGAATTTATCTACGAAATGCCGAATCAGCAGGGGCAGGTCTTCCATGCGTTCGCGCAGGGCCGGCGCGTGGATCTGGACCATCGAGAGCCGGTAAAAAAGATCTTCGCGGAATTGCCGGTCAACAATCGCCTTAGGCAGGTCTTTATGAGTGGCTGCGATCACCCGCACATCAATCTTTTGGGAATTGAGCGACCCAACGCGTTGCACCTCCTGGTTCTGCAATACGCGCAACAATTTGGCTTGGGTGGCCAAAGGCATGTCTCCGATCTCATCGAGAAACAGGGTCCCGCCGCTGGCATGTTCGAACAATCCGGCCTTGTCGCGATCGGCTCCAGTAAAGGCGCCACGGACGTGCCCGAAGAGTTCGCTTTCGAACAATGTTTCGACTACCGCCGAGCAGTTCAAAACCACAAAGCGTCCCCGCGCCAGGCTAAGCCGGTGCAAAGCCTGTGCCACCAGGTCCTTGCCCGTGCCGGTCTCGCCTGTGATCAGAGCGGCACGATAGTGCGGCGCCACGCGCCGGACTCGGGAAAACAGCTCCCACATCTGCGGGCTGCGTCCTACGATTCCCTCGAATTGTGCCTTGCGCAAAAGCTCGTCGTCGGCAGTGATGATTTGCTGCCGCTGCAGGGCATTGTCGATCAGGCGGCCCACGCGCTCGCGCAGCACGGCCACCGAGATCGGCTTGTTCAGGTAATCGGCAGCCCCTTTGCGAATGGCTTCCACCGCCGTGTCGGTGGTGTAGTGAGCGGTCATGAGGATCACGTCCGTGGCCGGATCGAATTCGATGATCTTCTCCAGAACCTCCAGTCCGGTGATGTTGGGCATGACCAGGTCGGTCAATACAATCTGCGGGCGATGGCTGAAGACCAAATCAATCCCTTGTTCCGGGTCGGAGGCAGTGAAGATCTCCACTCCTTCACGAGCCAGCGCCGAGGACAGGAATTCCAGACTGCGAGGGTTGTCGTCGATAATGACTACAGAGACAGAGTTTCGCATAGGGGACATGCTCTAACCTTCTCTATTGATGGCCAGCAAGCCGGCAAAAACTCGCTGGATTTCCGGATTTTAAAGCCAAAGTTATGATGACGTGCACGTTGAATGCCGCAATTGCGCACTCATTGTAAAGCAGCTTTTGAATAGCCTGAGCGGGCTTATGCGCCAGATAGCGCACCCGTTGCGCACAATAACGCAGATGCTGCGCCATTCCATTACGGGCAATGAAGCCCCTGAGTTCCCTATAGTTTGGCAACCTGCTTGCTCTACATAACAAGCAATGGCGCACCCTCTAGTCCACCCTCCGGAAATGAGTTCACACAGAACCACAGTTCTTTGCGTTGACGATTCACCGGACATGTTATTTATATGCCGGCGATTTCTGGAATCCCGCGGCTATTCAGTGCTCACCGCATCCAATGGCGAAGCAGCTCTGCAGACCCTGAAAGAGCACCCCGTAGACGCTGCCATCACCGATCATGAAATGCCCGGAATGAATGGACTCCAACTGGCGCAAGAGATGAAGCATATCCAAAATGATCTGCCGATATTGATGTTTTGCGCGGCCCGCCCTAATTGGTCGCCTTCCATCGATTGCTACCTGGAAAAATCTGACGGTCCCACTGCGTTGGTTAAGACTCTTCAGTGCCTCGTGCCGGCCAGCAGCTTTTCAAAGAGCTACTGACACGTACTGACTCGATGAATCTGCTCTTTGTCTCAAGCTGAATCCGCATAGGCAGCCGGGGGCGGCTGCACTCCACGGTTCTTTAGTTGTTCTTTGGTTTTTGCGGCTTTGCCATGCTGCGTGATCGGTGAGTCTTTTCGCACACAATGGACGGGTTCGTTGCGTGGGCTTGCGCAATGGCACAACCGACAAGGTTTCTAAGTTACGGCAATCAGGGTTTTTCACTAATGGCAAGCGACTTGCACACAGAAGTCCTGAGACTTACAAGATTTTATCGGATTTTTCAAAAGAACAGGAGAGAAATGTTAGCCTCAAGCAGCCGCAACTCAATCACTCATGCAGGCCGTCAACCGAGTCAGGCATTTTCAAACCTGCAAGGCCGCACGCAGGCGCGCTTCGATGCAATCAGCGTGCAGGCCAACTTTGCCCGGGGCGAGAATCTGTTTGTCGAAGGCCAGCAACAGCAGTATGTGTTTGTTGTCTGCTCGGGTCGCATCAAAATTTCTGTTTCTTCCAGGGACGGCAAGACTGCAATTCTCCGAATCGCCAATCAAGGCGACATTCTCGGACTAAGCGCAGCCCTGGCCGGATCGCCGCATGATGTTACAGCTACCGCCCTGGAGCCATGTAGGGTCAAGTCTGTTTGCGTAAAAGAGTTGCTAGCCCTTCTGCAAAACGATGCTGAGGCTTCCAGAGAAGCAACACGCTGCGTCTTGCAGGAATACAAATTCGTTTTCAATAATGTTTGCCGCCTTGCCTTGCCCAGCACGGTCGCGGGCAGGCTGGCCAACCTCTTGCTCGAATGGTGCAATGCGCGGCCCATCCAAAACCTGGGCGGTCGCGTAACGATGGCGCTCACGCAAGAAGAGATTGCCGGCATGACCGGCACCTCAAGAGAAACGGTAAGCCGAGTCCTGCAGCAGTTCCAGCGCGACAAATTCATCGCCATCAGGGGATCATCTCTTACCGTGCTTCAACCCGAGGCCTT
>DASZFK010000193.1:0-10568 GCA_035939855.1 Candidatus Angelobacter sp. | reverse complement strand
ACGGACCACGGGCTTCTCGGCCTCTGGCTGGGTGGAGCGAAATTCTCGACCATGTACCTGTTCAAGGGCGGAGTGCGACCTGACTGGCAGGCGATACCGCTATTTACAACGGTAGGAGGCGGTGGCATGTTTTCTCACTCCCAGCATAGTACCCGCGGGACTATATTGGAGGACTTCCAGAAATTTCTTGCTGGTGCTGGGCCTGCCGTTGGGCAACCGACAAAGCAACAAAAGTGAGCCATCTTCTCAACGTTTTTGATTGTTCGCCAAAGCTCACTTCATTCGCTCACCAACGCTACAATTCGCGGTATGATAGCTGATCTTGGATAGAGCTACGCCAAACTGAAGAAAATAAGCCACGAAAGTTATAGTCCTCGCGAATGACCGCAAGTTGCTACTAAAGGGAACAATATACGAAAATTTGGACTTGTCAATATCTTGCTCGAATGGAAATCGGCTAATGGCTTCGGAGCGCTTTTGTTGGCTCGATGCTGGCGGCGCGTAGTGCGGGCGCAAGTGCAGCTATGATCGAGACCAACAGCAGCACGATTGTCACCGTCAGGAACACAGAGCGATCCAGCGCAGCTACTTTAAATAAGGTATGGCTGATGACTCTGTTCGCGAATGCTGAAATTCCCAGGCCGATGACAATGCCGATGCAAGCGAGCGCAAGGCCGCGTCGCAGCACCAGCTGTACAACATCAGACCGCGAGGAACCCAGCGCCATTCTTAAACCGAACTCGCGGGTTCTTTGGGCCACAACGTAGCTGAGAACGGCATAGAGGCCGACTGCGGCGAGCAGGAGAGCCAAAATGGCAAAGCTCGAAACAATAACCGCTTGAAAGCGCGGGTAAGAAGCCAGCCTGGACAGGTCGTTGGTAAACGCGCGGTAGTCGAATACAGGAACATCGGGATCGAGAGTGGCTACGATTCTTCGAACCTCGTTGGCATAGGCGGAAGGATTGCCCGCAACCTTGAGCACCACCGGAGGGCGCTGATGGAGCGGGTCTTGGGCGTAGGGCAGAAAGAATTCCGGCTGGTAAGGATTCCATGGGTCCTCGGTCCTTACGTCACCGACAATTCCAACGATTTCCCGGCCAGTTAGGGTTTGTCCGCTCGATTCTGTTGGAGGGTTAATATGAGGCGCCAGAAATCGTCCGATGGGGGCCTCGCCGGGAAAGTATTTGAGCGCGAAGCTCTGATTGATTACCGCGACCGGAGCAGAATTGGAATCGTTGTCGTGGTCGGTGAAGGTGCGTCCGCGAAGAAGCGGGATGGAGAGTGTCTCAAAGTATCCTGGCTCGGCAACCGCGGAGATGGCTGCCGGCATGTTGTCGGGAGAGGCCGGGTGACCAGGGATGGTGAAGTTCGAAAATTGCGACCCATGAAAAGGCAACGGATGGCCACCGCTGGCTCTTTCCACACCAGGCAGGGCTGCTAATTTCGGCAGAAGCTTGTTAAAGAAAGGGATTTTGCTGGCGCCGGGATAGCGCTTCTCGGTCAAGGCAATATTAAAGGCCAAGGTATGCTTCGTATCAAAGCCAGGGTCGATCACGAGAATATTGATCAGGCTGCGAATGAGCAATCCTGAGCCAATGAGCAATGAGAAACCCAGAGCAGTTTCCGCCACCACCAATACATGATGAAGGCGATTGCGATGACGGCCTGAGGTGACGGCGAAGGTGCGATCGGTCAGAGCGGTCGCCGGATCCTGCCGTGAGGCTTTCCAGGAGGGGAGAAGGCCAAAGAACAGGGTTGTCAGCGCGGAGAGAGCGATTGCAAATCCCAGCACCCGAGCATCCATTCCTACGTCATACAATCTGGGCAGATTGTCGGGAATGAAGCGCAGCCCTATCCGCAGCAGCGCGAACGATAACGGAATGCCGACCGCTCCGCCGGCCAGGGCAAAAAGCAGCGCTTCCGTCAATAGCTGGCGCAAGATACGAGCGCGGCTCGCGCCCAGCGCCACACGCAGGGCCATCTCCGGCTGGCGGGAGCTTGCGCGGGCAAGCAGCAGTCCGGCGACGTTGGCGCAGCCGATGATCAGCACTATTCCTACAGCAGCAAACAAGAGCGCGAGAGTGGGCCGGAGGTCTGAGACAACAGCTTCCAGTAGCGGTGTGATTGAGACGCCGAGGCGGTAGCGATTTTCGGAATACTGCTGTGCCAAACCGCGTTGGATCGCATTCATATCGCTCACGGCCTGATGGATATTGGTTCCAGGCTTGAGTCGTCCCACGATATTGAGCCTGTTCGCGGCACGGCGCGCAGTATTTGGGGAGGGGCCTTCGTTGTCGGCGGCGAAGGTTGTCCAAAAATCCGCCGGGCCGTCAATGGGATAATGAAAGCCGGATGGCATGACGCCGACGATAGTAGAAGGCTCGTCGCTGATCTTGACCGTCTGCCCGATCACGTCGGGCGATGAAGCAAAATCCGACACCCAGACCTCATGGCTCAGTATGACCACTCGATGGCCGGGCTGTTCCTCGTCCTTGGCGAAAGCGCGGCCGAGTGCAGGAACGACTCCCAATGTAGAAAACAGGTTCGAGGAAACCCGTGCAGCGATCGCGACCCGCGCATTTTCACCACGATTCTTGCTGAACAGCCGAGGAACCAGATCACAGGAAGCCAGAGATTCAAATGTATGGTTATGCCGCTGCCAGTCAAAGAAATCCGGATAGGAGGTTCCAGTGCCATTGGCTGCGGCAACGTTCTCTGGAGAAACACCTGGAGGAAACTCAAGTGTAGTGACCGCCATTAACTGGCCGGCGTGGGGAAACGGCAAAGGCCGCAAGAGAATGCCATCGATCAGCCCGAAGATGGCTGTCGTGGCGCCAATGCCAAGAGCCAAGGTGAGCACGAGAGTTACAGTGAATCCAGGGTTGCGGCGAAACTGGCGTACAGCGAAGATCAGGTCGTGTGGCAGCCGTAAGCCCATGGCGTGATTATGACACGATAGACCCTGAAAATTGGCATGAGGGTCGCAAATTGCAAGGGCAGACGCATCTTATAATAGCTGTTCTAAGATCAAAACCCACTATCCCCTGTCATCCTTCGGGGCTGGTTGTTCGTAGCTTGGACGATTGACTCGCACTTTTAATTACACTCCTATGGACAGATATGGACAGAGTGGACATGGTGGACTGTGTGGACAGCGTGGAAGCAGACAGATGCTTTGTAATTGGATTACCCCTCATTTCCTTTGTCAAAAGATCAAAGGCACCCGCCTTTTGACGAACAATATAAAGTCTCAGCGGCACGATTTATGGCAGGACTTACTCATCTTTGTTTCTTCCCGGCGCTGGTTACCTCGGTACCATTGCCTGCGAATCGAATCGGCATAGAATTCTCTAATATTAGGGAGTACAAGGGCAAGGAGAAGGCCCATGAGTAACATGTCTATTTTTTCCCGCATAATGTGCCGGATCGAGCCTGGAATTTTTGTAGGCTTGGCGCTGGTCGTTTTCCTGGTGCTGCCTGCGAAGGCTCGGGCGCAGAGTCCTAACGTGTATGTCACGAATAATTTCAGCAATACTGTGTCGGTAATTGATCCCGCGACCCACAACCTGGTGACCACCATTTCCGGATTCAATAGCCCGGTGGGCGTGGCCGTATCACCCGATGGCACAAGGGTCTATGTGGTGAATTCTAATCCGAACCCGGGTACGGTTTCAGTTATCAACACGGCCACGAACACGATTATCGCCACGATCACCGTGGGCAATGGCGCCACGCTGGCTGCAATGAGCCCCGATGGCAAGCACGTTTATGTGCCTAACTCCAACGCTGGCACGGTATCAGTGATTGATACCGGCACCAATCGAGTTACGGCAACCGTCACGGTGGGTGGCGCACCCGTGGGGGTGGTTGTTACTCCCGACAACGCGCACGTATATATCGCTAACTTCAGCAACAGCGTTAATGTTGTGGCCACCGCAACCAACACGGTGACAGCCAATATTACGCATTCCTCTATGTCAGGGCCTCTGGTGGCGGCTATAACTCCTGATGGCAAGACGGTTTATGTGAGCAATGAAATCTCCAACAAGATCACAGTCATCTCTACTGCCACCAATGTCGTGACTGCGGTCATCCCGGTGGGACAAATTCCCGATGGTCTGGCTGTCACGCCCGATGGCACACGTTTGTATGTTTCCAACGGCGCTGATAGCACTGTCTCAGTCATTTCTACGGCTACAAACACAGTTACCCTCACCATTCCCGGTTTTAATGGTCCACAAGGAATGGCGGTCACCGGGGACGGCGCACAGGTATTTGTCACCAACACCGTTGCGGATACTGTCTCAGCAATTTCGACGGCCACCAACAAAATTGCTGCGAGCAGCGCAACCGGACAAATGCCGTCTTTTGCAGCGATCTTCCAATGTCATATCTTGACGTTCAGTTTTAACCCGGCTACTGTACGGCTCGGCAACTCGTCTAATCTGAATGCCACCATTCGCAGTTGTTCCAGTTCAACCCAGAATGTGGTGTTTAACTGGACAATGACCGGACCATGCGTGAATCAGTCGGGATCGACTCCAATGGTGGTTACACCAGGCTCTTCACAGAACCTCAGCTTTCCGATTACCATGGCTTGTACTGGACAACTTATATTGACGGTCACTACCATCCTTAACGGCGTTCAGATTGACAGCGAATCGGCTGTGCTGACAGTGACTCCGTGACGGCCTCCGGTTCCCCCAACCAAAACCCTTTTCTACCGCTGATCCTTCGGCTTACACCTCAGGACAAGTTTTACGCTGATTAACGCTGATCGAAAACCATTTAGCCGCGAATGCACGCGAGTAAACACGAATTACACCGCAGAGCACGCAGAAACCGCAGAGAGGAATTTGGTAGTTGATGCCGATCTAGGATTTGTGAGAAAAAACACGATCTCAAGCACCTCGTGGTACAAAGAAGAAGGAGAAAGGCATCATGAATGAGGCTGAAAACAAGGAATTAGTGCAAGAGATTTTTGCCGAGTTGGCGAAAGGCAATGCCAGGCCATTCGTTGGTCACATGGCAGACGATTTCAGTTGGACCGTCAGCGGAGCAACGAAGTGGTCCAGAACATACGCTGGGAAAGACGCAGTTGTCCGCGAACTTTTCGGATCACTGGGGGAATTGCTTACTCCTCCAATCACTACAATCGCGCAGCGATTTATCGCCGATGATGATTACGTGGTGGTCGAGGCACGCGGCAAGAACACGACCAAAGACGGTGTGGCTTACAACAACAGCTATTGCTTTGTGATACGCATGGCCGGCGGCAAGCTGCAAGAATTGACCGAATATCTGGACACGGAGATGGTTACTACCGTCTTGGGCGCTCAGGCTAATCTCGGCGCAACACTTTCTGGCAGCCGGTTACTCCTGAGGATCTGAAATTGACCAGCGAACAGGCTGGGCATGCAGATGCCATTATTCTTTACCACCAGCAGATTTCAGACGACAACAGAGGTCGTCTGCAGGAATACAAGCGCATCAAGATCCTCACGGAGAATGGCAGACGCTACGCGGATGTTGAAATCCCTTACTACGGAAGTGATTTTCAGATTGTTGATGTGAAGGCCCGCACCATCTCGCCAGACGGCGCCATCACGCCATTTTCGCAGAAAGTCTATGACAAGGTGGCGGTAAAGACGCACGGTTTGAAGGTCAAGGTGAAGAGTTTCACGTTGCCCGATGTTCATGCGGGCAGCATTATCGAGTGGCGTTATACGCGAATCTGGGAAAACAAGGCTCTGTATGCTGCACGATGGATTTTGCAGGAAGACCTGGTTCAACGACACGCAAAATTCACCTTCCTGCCCTATCGCGGAAACGCGGAGATCGAGACAAAAAGAGGAGATATTGCCAGCGCGGTTTATTGGACACCCATTGGACTTCCTAAAGGCGTAGAAGTTAAAGAACTGCCCGATAGAAGCATTCAGTTGGAGATGAGAGATATTCCCGCTTATGAGCAGGAAGAATTCTCTCCACCGCCGGACTCGATGAAGATGCGTGTGCAGTTTTACTATGGCGGCCGCAGCATGGGAAAACCGGTTGAATTCTGGAAAGAGGAGGGCAAGTACTGGAGCAAAGAGGTCGAGAAGTTTATTGGGCATTCATCTGCCATTTCTGAGGCCGCCGGAGCAGCGACCGCTCCTTCGGATAGCCCGGAGCAAAAGGCTCGCAAGATCTATGACTTCGTCCAAAAGCTAAAAAACACTTCTTACCAGGCGCAAAGCGAGTTGGACAGTCTGACTGAAAAACTCACTTCGGCAAGTTCGGCCGAACAGGTTTTGAAGCAAAAGGAAGGCTCGCGTGATGACATTACCAGGCTGTTCGTAGCCATGCTTCGGGCTGTTAATATTCCTGCTTACGTCATGAGAGTAGCAACTCGCGACGACATCTTTTTTCAGCCTAACATTCCTGACTGGCGGCAACTGAATTCCGAGGTTGCAATTGTTCATGTGGCAGATGGAAAAGATATCTTTCTTGATCCCGGCACACGATATTGTCCTTTTGGAATGCTGGAGTGGACCCGGACGGCAGTACAAGGAGTACGACAGACACAGGGCGGCGGCACGGAGTTAGCCCTCACTCCGGAACCGGATTACACCCAGACGGTGACACAACGCATCGCCCAGCTTAAGTTGCAGGAAGACGGCAGCCTGACAGGCCAGGTATTGTTCGCCTGGAGAGGCCAAGAGGCGCTCAGTCGCAGGATCGACGCTTCCAAAACCGACGAAGCAGGTCGCGCCAAGGCTTTGGAAGATGATCTCAAAACTTTGCTGCCGTCTGCGACCGTTAAGCTGGCGTCTTCGAAAGGATGGGACAATGGCGAAGATCGCCTGCAAGCCGTTTTCAACGTGGATATCCCATCATTCGCAACCGTTACGGGCAAACGCGTGCTGCTTCCATGCGCGCTCTTTGGGCAAAGAGAAAAACAGCTCTTTGTCCACGAGCAGCGCAAGAATCCCGTATATTTCGCCTATCCTTACCGGACTTTCGACAGCGTCCAGGTCACGCTTCCGGCCAATCTCCAGGTTGAAAGCCTGCCCAAAGCACAGTCTGTTAACGTAGACTTCGGCGTTTATACCGCGGAGCGAACTGCAAAAGGAAAGGCATTGGAGCTTCACCGGGACTTTGCCATTGGTGGTTTTGCCTTTGTGGTCGACCACTACGCTGCCCTCAAGTCGTTTTACGAAAAGATCAAGTCCGGGGATGAAGAGCAGATTGTTTTGCAGGCTGCGGTAGCTGCCGACAACAGCAAATGACGCCCGCTTACCTAAAATTGCAGGCAGGGCAGAATCGTAAATTGGCGTAAAATGTGAATTGCAAGGGGTTGTTGAGCAGCGCGAAGGACTTCGCAAAGAAGCTAAAGGCCGGCTACTGGCTAAAGGCTAAAGGCTCTGGCTAAAAACTTCTTAATCAAACTGCTTGCATTTACGATAAATTATAGGTATAGTCTCGGCTCTGAAATGCGACGTCTGATCTCCATCTCGACGGTAGTCGCTTTAATATGCTCAATGGTCTCGCCTTTGCTGGCGGGAGCCTGCATGAAACACGGCGAGCGAGCAACATGCCATCGTGTGAGCCAGGCGGCTTCGCATCAGCATTGCGATGGAATGCCGGGACACCATCATGAAGAAGACATGGTGGCTTCTGATTCGGAACGTTCGGTTAATGGCGTTCCTTCAGCATGTCCTATGAACTGCTGCCTCGCTGCTCAAGCGGGTAAACAAGTGGCAGTCGCAAACCACCTTGTTATTTCGCCGCAACTATCAATCTCGGCAAAATGGCAGTTGGTAAAAATTGTTTTTGTCGCCACCGGTTTCTCATCCCACACAGATCGCGGTCCTCCCTCCCTCAGCTAAATAGTAGCTCGGAACTCCAAGACAAATAACTTTGCAGGCTAGAGCTATCCCTGAGAGCCCTGTCTTGTTGAGTTCTTAAGAGCTTTTCGGCCTGCGCCGTTTATGCCCGTGAAGCGAAAAGGGCCGGCAGCAAGCCGACCCTGAATCTACGCTGAAGTTCGCGGATGAACTATGGACAGCGTGGGCTGGTGCTCATCAAGGGTACTCCGTCCCAAACACCCTCTTCACCGCCAGCAAGCTCTCTGCCAGGGATGAGCAGCAGAGATTTTACACGATTTTGACGGCACGAAACGGAAGAATTTGTTGCGACGAATTTCAGTTTTTGGTTTTCGCTGGATGCACGAAGCGACTGGTCCCATCAAGGGCCATCGACCCCTGTCACCTCCAGGTCCGTTTTGCTGGGATGGGAGCAGACGGAAGACTTTGTAAGTTTTGTACCAAGCGCAGGAAACCATACGGCGGAGTTCCTTGGCGAATCCGCTAAAACATCAACGTATTCAAAACAAGGAGAGTCTTCGAAATGACTAAATCAATCAGGGCCCTTATGATGGGCGCCGCATTAGCGGGTTTTGTTGCTGGCCAGACTGCAGTCGCCCAGGATACCGGCAAGGACACCAAGCCGGCGAAGGAAGGCAAGAAATCTACCAAGAGCAAAAAAGAAAAGCATGCCTGTAAAGGTCAGAACTCCTGCAAAGGCAAGGGTGGTTGCAAGACGGGCGACAACGGCTGCAAAGGCAAGAATAGCTGCCAAGGCAAGGGCGGTTGCGCCACTGACGGCAGCAAACCACCAAAGTCCTAGCTGGCGCCAGAGTGTGTATTTTGGGCCAGCGACCCGGAAGTCCTGGCCCTTATTGAATATTTCGACAGGAAAACAAATTGAAGGATGTGAAGGGGCTCCGTATGCGTACCGTAAAGAGTGGAATTGTTATTCTGCTGATTTGTTGTCTATCCCCCATCTATGCCAATGCCTCGGTGTTTGGCACAGTGAAAGCGATCGTTCATGATCCGCAGCATCGTCCGGTGCAGAATGCCAAGGTAGTGGTGAAGAGCGCTACTTCGTCGTTTCAAGTTGATGGAACGACCAATGGAGAAGGCATTGCCACGATCTTGAACGTCCCGGTTGGGGAATACCAAGTTACCGTAGAGTCGAAGGGTTTCAGCAAACAGCAACAGGCGATTACCGTAAGTTCCGGGAACGTCGAGGAACTACACTTTGCGCTGGCAGTGGGGCCCATTGAACAGACGGTTGAAGTATCTGGAGCAGCCGAGACTGTACATCCAACTTCTTCTACGCCCCAGGTTTTAGTGAGCCGTGAACAGATTGCCAATACTCCGGGCACGGACCGCAGCAATAGTCTTTCTTTCATCACCGACTATGTGCCGGGCGCTTATGTCGTGCACGACCAGTTGCACGTTCGTGGCGGACACCAGGTGACCTGGGAGATCGATGGCGTCAATGTGCCTAATACGAATATCGGCAATACGGTTGGGCCACAGTTTTCTCCCAAAGATATGGACTACGTCGAGGTGCAGCGTGGCAGCTACTCCGCCGAATTTGGCGACCGCACCTACGGCGTCTTCAACGTGGTGCCCCGCTCCGGTTTCGAGCGCAGCCGCCAGGCAGAGTTGGTGGCCAGCTATGGAACCTATAACACGACCGACGATCAGTTAAGTTTTGGCGACCATAACGACCGGGCCGCCTATTACTTCAGCATCAATGGGAACCGCAGCGACTACGGTCTTGCGCCTCCTACGAGTAAGGTTCTGCATGATCAGGTTGCCGGAGGGGGAGCGTTTACCTCGTTGACGTTCAACCTTACTCCCGAAAACCAATTGCGCTTTGTGGGCGCGGCTCGCCAGGATTACTTTCAGGTGCCGAACGGTCCCGACGATCAAGCCAATGGGATTCGCGACCGGGAGCGCGAACAGGACCTCTTCGCGAACTTTTCCTGGGTTCGCACCTTCGGTCCGGGGATGGTGCTCACGGTATCGCCTTTTATCCACTTCAATCGTGCGGCTTTCGAAGGCGGTCTCAACGATGTGCCCATAACCACCGACAACCGGGGTTCTCTTTATGCAGGTGGTGAGGCTTCCTTGAGCGTGATTCAGGGCAGGCACAATTTCAAAGCCGGACTCTCAGGATGGGAACAACATGACAATACGCTGTTTGGGTTGGTGGCGAACGATGGCAGCGGGGATTCGCTGAGCCAGAGAGTGCGCGCCGATGCCAGCCAGATCGCTGTTTACATCGAAGACCAGTACAAAGTCACGACTTGGCTCACGGTGAACGGTGGGGTCCGGTTTACCCATTATTCCGGACTGTTGCAGGAAGATGTGGGGAGCCCGCGTGTTGGAATCGCTATTCAAATTCCGCACGTCAAATGGGTGCTTCGCGGGGCCTACAGCCGTTTCTACCAGCCGCCGCCCATCGACACGGTTTCCGGTCCGCTTCTGGATTTGGCGGTCAGCCAGGGGTTCGGCTTCCTGCCCTTGCGTGGCGAACGCGACGAGCAACACAACGTAGGCTTGACCATTCCTGTGCGCGGATGGGTCTTTGACTTCGACTATTTTCGCACCGGCGCGCACAATTTCTTCGATCACAACCCCATTGGTAATTCGAGTATTTTCTTTCCCGTTACCATTCAGGGTGTCCGCATCGTGGGATACGAGGCGGCCGTCCGCTCCCCCAAGCTCTTTCAT
>DASZFK010000192.1:0-4363 GCA_035939855.1 Candidatus Angelobacter sp. | reverse complement strand
GTGGGGTCGTTGGTGGCTTTAGCGGGGAGCGTAAATACTCCTGCAATCTACGAGTTAAATGACAAGAGCACGCTCGGGGAAGTAGTCGCGTACGCTGGCGGCTTGACCAATACGGCAAGAGGAGGGCATGCCGTAGTGGAGCGGATAGAAAATCACAAGATTCGTCAAACTGACGAATTTCCACTGAACCCGGAAGGGCTTGCCCGTGATTTGCACGATGGGGATGTTGTCCGATTCTTGCCGATATCCTCCAAATTTGAAAACACAGTGACTCTGCGAGGAAACGTCGCCGTACCGGGCCACTACCCATGGCATGAGGGAATGCGCGTGCGCGACCTTATCCCCGAACGGGATTTTCTGGTTACCGATGAACATTGGAAGCGGCAGAACCAGCTTGCAGTAACTGCCCAAACCCCTGAATCACACATTGGTCAGGCGGAGCTGAAAAACGATGTAAAGCGGGTGGCCGCGGATATTAACTGGCAGTATGCGGTGATTCAGCGCTTGAATCCCCAAGACCTCACTTCGGAACTGCTGCCTTTCAATTTGGGCCAGGCCATCGAGGGTGATCCACAACAAAACCTGGCGCTCCAGCAGGGTGATGTGATTACCATTTTTTCGCAGGCGGACATTCAGGTCCCGGTCGGTCAGCAGACCAAGTTCGTTCGCGTTGAAGGTGAAGTAAAGCAGGCGGGAGTCTACCAGGTGCAACGGGGAGAAACTCTGCGTCACTTGGTCGTCCGAATTGGCGGCCTAACCCCGATGGCGTATATTTATGGGGTAGAGTTCACGCGCGAGTCCACCCGTATAGACCAACAGCAACGTTTGGATGAGTTCGTCAATGATCTGGACCGGAGCGTTCAGCGCACCACCGCTGCTGCCGCCTATATTGGGGACACAAGCGACACTGCGACGGCGAAAGCTGCGGCAGATACGCAGCAGAAGCTGGTTGAAAGAATGAGAGGGCTGAGGGCCACCGGACGCATTATCCTGGAGATAAAACCCACTGCCGCTGGAGTGGATGCGTTGCCTGAACTGGTGCTGGAGGACGGTGACCACTTGCTGGTTCCTTTCCGTCCGGCGACCGTGGGAGTAATCGGCTCGGTCTATAACAACGGCGCTTTCGTTTACAAACCCGGCAAAACAGCCGCAGATTATCTTCGGCTGGCAGGTGGAGCGAGGAGAGACGGCGACAAGGGTCGAGAGTTTGTAATTCGAGCCGATGGCTCCACAGTTAGCCGGCAGCAACATCATGGGTCTATTAGCCAGAGTTTTGATAATCTAAGACTCATGCCAGGCGATAGTATTATCGTGCCCCAGAAGATTCCACGTGGGGCCGCAACTCGCGCAGCAATCCGAGACTGGGCAACCATACTGGGTCAGTTGGGGCTTGCGGCCGGAGGGATCCGTACGATATTCCCTTAAGGAATGCTTAGAAAAATATGGAGCAACTCGAAAAAGCCGAAGTGCACGTAAGGGTCGCTGAAGAACCTTCGCCTGTGGAGCACGTTGAACAAGCGGAAATCATTCGCTTTCCGGAGCCACTGATCTTGTTGGCGAAGCGGAAGTCCTTCATTCTCAAGTTCGTCGGTATCGCCGCAATATTGTCAGTTACCATTGTTTTGCTGCTGCCGAATACCTATACCGCCAAAACCAAGATCATGCCTCCTCAGCAAAACCAATCCATGGGAGCGATGGCTGCGCTGAGCCAGCTCGGCCCACTCGCCGCTCTAGCGGGCCAAGGCATGAGCTTGCGCAATCCATCTGATATATATGTTGCGCTGCTCCGCAGCGATACCGTTGCCAATGCCTTGATCGACCGCTTTTCCTTGACGACCGTGTACAAGGAAAAACTGCGAATCGACGCCCGCCGCCGTTTGGAAGATCGATCTGAAATAATCGCAGGAAAAGAGGGCGTGATTTCAATCTCTGTGGACGATCGAAGCCCTCAACGAGCCGCAGACCTTGCCAATAGTTATGTGGAGGAACTGGAAAAACTTACGAAAACGCTGAATATAACTGAAGCGGGCAAACGAAGACTCTTTTTTGAACATGAAGTAAAAATGGAAAATGATGATCTGGCAAATGCGGAAGTGGCCCTCAAGCAGACACAGGAAAAAACCGGACTCATCTTGCTGGATAGCCAGTCCAGGGCCATGATTGAGTCGGTCACATCGTTGCGAGCCGGTATCGCAGCGCAAGAAGTGAGGGTGCAGGCGATGCGCTCCTTTGCCACGCCCGAGAATCCCGATCTCGTATTGGCTGAAGAGGAGCTTGTCACCATGCGCGCCCAGCTCGACCGGTTGGAACGGGGTCGAGGAAAAAGATCCATTGCCGACGTACCTATCGAAAACGTGCCCACTGCCGGCCTCGAATATGTCCGCAAATTGCGCGATGTGAAGTATCACGAAGCGTTGTTCACCTTGCTAGCGAAACAATATGAGGCAGCAAAGATCGATGAGGCAAGAGATACTCTTTTCGTGCAACAGATGGACAAGGCTTTCCCTCCAGAGAAGAAGTCGGGGCCTCTCCGGGCTTTGATCGTTCTTAGCATATCTTTTTTGGCTTTTCTGGTTGCAATCCTGATCGCATATTCTATCGAATCGCTGGAACGCGCCAACGAACATGCTCAATTTGCTGCTCGTTTCCAAATGTTTAAGTTCTATCTGCGGCGCGAACGCAAGCCGTGAAACCTCGATCTCAGCCGCCGTCCTGGTAGAAGGGATGATAGCCAAAGATGAAACGGGCACTGATAACTGGCGTTACGGGCCAGGACGGATCCTACCTCGCGGAATTATTGCTTTCCAAGGATTACGAGGTCCACGGCATAAAGCGGCGGTCTAGCAGCTTTAACACCGCGCGGATAGATTCTGTTCTGCCAGACTGGCACGAGCGCAACGCCCGGTTGCTTTTACACTTTGCAGACGTTGCCGATTCGACGAGTTTGATCAAACTGCTCTACCGACTGCAACCCGACGAGATCTATCACTTGGGCGCCCAGAGCCATGTGAAGGTTAGTTTTGAGATCCCAGAGTATACGGGTGATATTACAGCACTCGGGACGACCCGGTTGTTGGAAGCAATCCGAGAAACCGGTATTAAGACCAAATTCTACCAGGCATCGAGTAGCGAAATGTTTGGCAAGGCATCGGAGGTTCCTCAACGGGAAACTACGCCGTTCCGACCATGTAGCCCCTATGCCTGTTCCAAAGTTTATGCCTACTGGATGACAGTGAATTACAGGGAGGGTTACGGGCTTTTCGCTTGCAATGGGATCCTTTTCAATCACGAGTCTCCGCGAAGGGGAGAAACCTTCGTGAGCCGAAAGATTACTCGAGCAGTGGCACGCATTCGTGCCGGAATACAGAAAAAGCTCTATCTAGGAAATCTTGAGGCCAAGCGCGACTGGGGCTATGCGCCCGAGTACGTGGAAGCAATGTGGCGCATGATGCAAATGGACAAAGCCGAAGACTTTGTCGTGGCGACCGGCGAAACTCACAGCGTACGCGAGTTTGTCGAAAGCGGCTTTGACTCCGCGGGCCTCGACTGGAAGCAGTACGTCGAAATAGACCCAAGATATTTTCGCCCTAACGAAGTCGACGTCTTGCAGGGCGACGCAAGTAAAGCTGAGCGTATGCTCGGGTGGCGCCCCAAGGTGAAATTTCATGACTTGGTCCGACTGATGATCGATGCTGACTGGAAGTTGCTCCAGGATCAGCTAGAAGGCCGGCATGTTCGGGAATCTCTGGTTCACGAGTGAAGAGATGGACGGCACATTTCTCCGCAATAATTCGCTGAGCCCTTGTCTCTGTAGCCATCGAGGGAGCTGGATTGGCGTCGAGGTTCTAGTTGAAGACCACAGGTACACTCGCCGAGGAGGTTTCCTTCGGCCCGGGTTGCTGTCGCCACTGCGGAGCGAGGAATCTTCATTGACATCGACAAGAACTGAATGAACCTGCACTGGAAGATCAAATTGACATCCGGTTTCAAGTTGGACTTGGCTGCGAATGTCGCCGGGGTCGGTTGGTCATTCCTTATGCAGATTGCCTGTATTCCTCTTTACCTCAGATTTTTGGGGATTGAAGCCTATGGGCTGATTGGTTTTTACCTGATGTTGCAAGCTATCTTTCAGGTTCTAGATTTTGGTCTGAGCCCGACTATAAACCGGGAGATGGCGCGTTACTCGGTCCAGCCCGCGAAAGCACCGGAAGCTCGAGACCTCGTACGCACGCTGGAGGTTGGTTACTGGCTCATTGGAATGGTTCTCGGCGCAGCCCTCCTGGTCGCATCGCCATGGGTCGCCTCTCATTGGATCAAAGCCACTAACATTTCGGTCCATGATATCCAGCATACCGTTATGCTC
>DASZFK010000191.1:0-9797 GCA_035939855.1 Candidatus Angelobacter sp. | reverse complement strand
CGGGGACATGGGAGCGTTGTTGTAGGATGGGATAATTCAACCTGAAAGGAGAATTCCTCTGCCATTGTCCTGGTTCCTTCAGGCTCATCTTTGGATTAGAAAAGAGTCAGGCCACAACCCTGGAGGCGGATCGAAGAACGTGCCCACCGTTAACTAAGCGGGTTGGGAGCGGCATTTTGACTTTACGCAGTAAGCTCGACACGCCTTTCCTTCGGTTCACTTGCGTTTTTTCATGAACCTATACCCGCCTCAATACTAAAGCCGAATTCTTCGAGCCAAAAGCAATACAGTTACAAACGGCGTTTTCGATAGAAACTCTCCGTCCGGGCTGGGGAATGTAATCCAAGTCGCAGTCGGGATCAGGCTTTTCTAGATTAATCGTTGGAGGAAGAAGTCCATGCTCCATGGCAACCAACGTTGCCGCAACTCCGGCGGCGCCACATGCGCCTTGTGGATGGCCGATCTGTGACTTCAGAGATGACATCGGTACCTGGTAGGCCTGCTCTCCCAGGGCAAGCTTAAGGGCACGAGTCTCGATTCGGTCATTCAGTTGAGTGGAAGTGCCGTGAAGATTTACGTATTGCACGTCACCAGCGGAAATGCCGGCTTCCCGCATGGCCAGTTGAATGGCGCGGGCCGGCTCTTCGCCGCACTCTTCCAATCGGACCCGGTGAAATGCTTCGCAGGTCGATCCATAGCCCACGATTTCGGCAAGGATATGCGCTCCACGCGCGCGTGCGTGCTCATATTCTTCCACCATGAAAATCCATGCGCCTTCAGCGACCACGAAGCCGTCGCGATCAATATTGAATGGCCGCGATCCCCGCTCGGGCGCATGGTTCCAGGAGTCAGTCATGATCCTCATGAGCGTAAACCCCTTCATAATTCCAAAGGCCAAAGGAGCATCAACTCCGCCTGCCAGCATCATAGGAAGAGCCCCAAGTTGAATCTGGCGCAGGGCATAAGCAAGAGCATCGGTGGACGAAGTACAACCGGTGGTGATCACATGGCTCATCCCACGAAAACCAAAACGCATATTGATTTCGCTGGAAAACGTTCCCATGGTCCCGCTGGGAATGCTGAACAGGCTGACCTGCTTGATCTTACCGGTGTAGTAAAGATGGTATTGCAGTTCAGAAAAATCCTGGGCGCCGCCTCCCGATCCCATCACCACGCCGATTTCGCGTTTTTCTTCCAGCGAGAGTTTTTCCGGGTCTATGCCTGCGTCTTTCAGGGCCTCGGTGGATGCAGCAATGGCCAGCGGCACAACACGCGAGACATGCTTGCGCTCGTGGTCGGAAAGCCAGTCCTCTTCGTTGAAATCGCGAATCTCGCCGGCGATCTTTACCGGCAGGTCGGAGGTATCGAAGCGAGCAATCTGTTTAACGCCGCTCGTGCCGGCAAGGATTGCGCGACAGAATGCTGTTTTGCCAATTCCATTCGGGCTGACCACGCCCATGCCTGTAATCACCGCGCGTTTAAGCATATAGGGTTCTATAATTTGATTCAGAAACTGGGCCTGCGGTAAACCTCATGTCGTTAGGCATTTACATTTCGGTGCCATTTTGTCGTTCCAAATGCTCCTATTGCAACTTCGCTTCGGGTGTATTCTCTCCTGGGCAAATGGGGCGTTATGTTGACCGGCTTTGCGCTGACATCGTCGCCAGCCGTCCTTTGGCTGCCCAACTCGGCTGTTTGGTTCCCGATCCCGTCGATTCCATCTATTTTGGCGGCGGCACTCCCAGTCTGCTCCCGGAAGCTGAACTGAAGAAGCTCTTCTCCATGATCGCAGGAGAGTTCAAGCTGGCTCCCAAGGCCGAAATTACCGTTGAGTGCGCGCCTGCCACTCTAACAGAACCCGTGTTGAATGCGTTAGTCGCATGTGGGGTCAATCGAGTCAGCCTGGGAGTGCAGTCTTTTGTCGACCAGGAGGCCGCCTCGGTTGCGCGGCTGCACAACCGCGAAAAAGTGCTAAGTGATATCGAACGCTTGCGCCTTTGCGGCATCGGCAACGTCAATGTCGATCTGATTGCAGGCCTGCCTTATCAAACACCGGAAAGCTGGGATTATTCCCTCCATGAGGTTGCCGGGCCATCCTTGGGCATTCCTCATGTGAGCGTTTACATGCTGGAGATCGATGATGATTCGCGCCTTGGCCGTGAGTTGATTGCGGGAGGGACGCGCTATCACGCTCATTTTGTCCCTGACGAAGACGATACGGCAGAGTTTTACGAGACAGCTTGTGTCCACATGGCGGCCGGCGGCATCGATCAATACGAGATATCAAACTTTTCTCGTCCGGGCTTTGAGTCGCGCCACAACCTGAAATACTGGACACGCCAGCCTTACCTTGGTTTTGGAGTCGACGCGCACTCCATGTTGCCTTCCTCTGTGCGTTTGGCGGAAAGAGAAATCATCAGCGTGCGCCTCTCAACAACTGATTCATTCGAAGATTTTTTCAACGGCGCGAATGTCAAAGCCCAGGAAATCACAATCGATCAGGCGCTTGAAGAAAGCTTCTTTTTGGGCCTGAGGCTGAATCATGGCATTCGACTGCCGGAACTGTCTCACAAGTTTGGATACCGGTTGCAAAAGTATGATTTGGTGATTGCTGAACTCGTAAACGATGGAATGCTCATTCAGAGCGAAGACATCCTTCGGTTGACGCCGCGGGGCCGGTTGCTCTCCAATGAGGTCTTTGAAAAATTCATTGATGTGCCGGAAGGAGATTTTGTCCGATGATTCACGCAACGTAGCGAGTCATAATCTAGAAACCTGTCTCATAAATGGTTGGAGTAATGAAATCAACATTTCTCGGACCGGGGCTGAAGCCCGGATTTGTGTGGAAGCCGCAATTTACGCGGGTTCTAAAGAACCCGCTCCCCGGACTTAAGTCAGACTGAAGTCCGGAGGCTTCCACCTCCTGCCTACTCAAGCCATTTATGAGATAGGTGCTAGAAACCAAAATCCGCCACGTAGACGCGGAGATACTAAGAAAGAGATCAAAACCAAACTCAACCGCAGAGTACGCAGAGACCGCAGAAAAGAATCGGGGATTTTAAGTCAATCTAGGAGTTTGCGGAAGAAAGCACGATTTTGAGGCAGTGGCAATAAAGATGAACGCGAGTTAGAAAGTTTATGAAAACAAATCTAGAAGAACCCGAACTGTCCAACGAAAAACATAAAGCGACCGGCATTGTAGACCTCCGCAGCGACACCGTCACCAAACCTACGCCGGAGATGCGTCGCGCGATGGCTGAGGCCGAGGTGGGCGACGATGTTTATGGTGAGGATCCAACCGTCAATCGACTCGAAGAGTTGGCGGCGCGCACCCTCCAAAAAGAGGCCGCGATCTTTGTCCCGACCGGCACTATGGGCAACCAGATCGCCCTCAAGGTCCATACCCATCATGGCCAGGAGATCATCTGCGAGGAGCGGGCCCACATCTGTCATCTGGAGATGGCGACCGTGGCCGCGTTTTCCGGATGCCTGCCGCGCACCATCCATTGCGAAGATGGCATCTTGACCTGGGCCGAGGTCAAAAAACGCATCTCTCCAAATTTGTATTACCGGGCCCAAACCGGCCTGGTCACAGTCGAAAACAGCAACAGCCTCGCCGGTGGCACGGTTTATCCTCAGGCAATTGCCGATGAAATCTGCGACGGGGCACATAACGCAGGCTTGCCCGTGCATCTGGATGGAGCCCGCATTTTCAACGCTGCCACGGCGCTGGGCAAGCCGGTGGCTGAGATCGGGCGCAAGTTCGATTCGATCATGTTCTGCCTGTCGAAGGGGCTGGCAGCGCCCGTGGGATCGATGCTCGTGGGAAGCAAGAAGTTCATCGACAAGGCCCGCGCCTATCGTAAGGCACTTGGAGGTGGAATGCGTCAGGCGGGAATTCTCGCTGCTGCCGGCTTGATCGCTCTGGAGAAGATGCCAGCACGCCTGCAGGAAGATCATGACAATGCCCGCTTACTTTCGGAAGGACTGTCGCAGATTCGGGGAATCAGGATTGATCCGAAAAAATCTCCAACCAACATCCTGGTTTTCGACATCAGCGGCACGGGCATGAATACGGCGGAACTAAGCCAGAAGCTGGGCGCAAGAAACATCTTGGCCAACGGAATCAATCCCGAGCAGATGCGCTTTGTCACCCACCTCGATGTGAGCCGGGCAGATTGCCTGAGAACGATGGAGGCGGTTCGAGAGATCTGCGCGCATTAAAATGTCGAAAGCACAGGTTGCAAGGTAACAACGAGCAGGTGCGTACAACTCAAATTACAAGTTATAAATTTTAAATTTCAAATTCTACTGATACACTTTTTGTCGTTCGTAAGATCAGAACAAAGGACCACCATGCCCACAGTTTCAGCACCCCCATCCGTCTCTCTGGCTGAGTTTCAGGAAGCCGCCAAGGTTGTCTCATCGTTTGCTTATCACACGCCTTTGCTTACCTCCAGGTTATTGAGCGAACGAACCGGTTTTGATATTCGGCTCAAGGCCGAGATGTTCCAGAAGGGCGGATCGTATAAACTCCGGGGGCCGCTGAACAAGTTCCGTCATTTAACGCCCGAGCAGCGCGAACGTGGAGTGATTTGCTCCTCTGCGGGCAACCATGCTCAGGGCGTAGCACTGGCTGCGGGTGTCAACAAGGTAAAAGCTGTGGTGGTCATGGCCAGCAATGCCACCCAATCCAAGGTCGATGCCACACGCGCCTACGGTGCCGAGGTCGTGCAGCATGGATTGATATGGGACGAAGCCAACGAGAAGGCCAAGCAGCTCATGCAAGAGCGTGGATTGACCTACATTCATCCATTCGACGACCTGCAGCTCATCACCGGCCAGGGGACTCTTGGGTTGGAAATCTTCAAAGATTTTCCTCAAGTCGAAGTGGCAGTCGTCCCGATTGGCGGGGGCGGCCTGATTTCTGGTGTGTCCATGGCTCTTAAGGCCAGCAATCCCAAAATTAAAATTATCGGTGTGGAATCCTCGGATGGCCCGGCCATGAAGAAGAGTGTGGAAGCCGGACGGCTCATAACCTTGGACAAGATCGATTGCATCATCGACGGCTTGCGAGTGAAGCGCGTCGGTGAAAATACGTTCGCTGTCGTACAGCATTATGTCGACGACATCGTGGCCCTGCCCGACCGCGAGATCTTCGATGCGATGATCTGGATCATGTCCCACTGCAAGCTGGTGGTGGAAGGCGCGGCTGCAGCCCCGGTCGCAGCGCTTCTGCATGGACTCATCAAGGCCCCGGCTGGAACAAAAGTGGCTTGCGTGCTGAGCGGCGGCAATGTGGACCTGGAACAACTTAAAGGCTTGAAATGGAATTGAACAGTTATGACCTATGTTGAGAAATACCTGCTCTCCGGCGAGACGGTAGCCTATCGCACACGGCCACATTGGATCGTCTCGGCCAAGCCGCTGGCGGGAGTGATTTTGCTGCTGGTGGTTGTGGGCGTATCCCTGGCGCTACTTGGCTCCAGGCTCAGGCCCGATGAGACCCGAAGGCTCTATATCTACATTGCAGCAGGCGGACTGGTTCTGGCTTTGATTGCCTATGTCGTGCCGCTGATCAAGCGACGATCGGTAGAGTGCATCCTCACCAACCAGCGCATTATTATCAAGACCGGCATTCTTCGCCACAGAACGACTGAGATGTTTTTGAACCGCGTGGAAAGCGTTTCTGTCGATCAGAGCTTTTGGGGCAGGATGCTGAATTATGGAAATCTTACCCTCCATGGCGCCGGAGGAACCCCAGAGCCATTCAACCGAATTGCCAAGGCACTCGAATTCCAGCGCGAAGTGCAGGAACAGATCAAACAGGCCAACCTGCAGAACTTTCCTCCGCCAATCAAATAGAAAACTCACCGCGGATTCTTCGGCGAGTACCTCAGGACAGGTTTTGCGTGGGATGTACGCGGAAGTACCTCACTAATGTTTACCGTGCAATATACTTGATAGCGTATAATCTCAATAAATACTCTAACCCGTATAATTCTAAGATATACTCTGAACAGTACTAAACCGAGTAATCTTATGCATCAGTTTGCCCGCACTCCCAAGCAACTTGGCGCGATCCTCCGGCGCGAGCGTCGCAAGGCAGGAAATACGCAAGAAGAGTTGGGCGGAAGAATCAAGCATCGTCAAGCCACGATCTCAAAGGTTGAGTCCGGAGAGCCGGGTACGCGTGTGGATACACTTCTCGACATTCTTGCTGCTCTCAACCTTGAACTTGTTATTCGGCCACGCACGAAGGGCACTCCGGAAGAGATTGAGGCTTTGTTCCGATGACACGAACCCGAACTCACGTTCCTTTGAACGTCTTTCTCAACGGGCGGCTTGTCGGCCAACTCTCAAAGAGTCCTGGCGGCGCGGTCGATTTCCGGTATCACAGTTCGTGGCTGGGCTGGGAAAACGCCTTGCCGGTTTCTCTTTCATTGCCGCTTCGTGAGGACCGTTATGCAGGAGCCGTTGTCCTGGCCGTATTTGACAATCTTCTGCCTGACGATGAGGAAGTCCGCCGCCGCCTGGCAGCGCGCGTCAAGGCAGTTGGCAACGACGCGTACAGTCTCCTGGCCGCCATAGGACGCGATTGTGTCGGCGCACTTCAGTTTCTGCCGGAGGGGATAGAACCTGGACTGGTTGGGCCAATCGAAGGTCGACGGCTTTCCAACGCGGAAATAGCCGCAATTCTCGGTAACCTCAACCGAGCCCCACTCGGGGTTACGGATGATAGTGCTTTCCGGATATCCATCGCTGGGGCGCAGGAGAAGACTGCACTGCTTTTTTGGAAAGATAAGTGGTATATGCCGTGCGGCAGCACTCCTACGACTCATATTTTGAAACCTGAGATCGGCGCACGCGGCAACGTCGATTTATCACAAAGCGTAGAAAACGAACACCTGTGCATGGAACTCACCGCTGCCGTTGGACTGGGAACTGCCCAGACTGAAATCGGAGACTTTGGAGGCAGGCGAGCCTTGGTCGTCGAGCGATTTGATGGCCGATGGACACGTGATCATCGTCTCCTCCGTCTTCCCCAGGAAGATTGTTGCCAGGCCTTATCGGTTTCGCCGGCTTTGAAATATCAGGCTGATGGTGGGCCGGGCATGGCGCAAATCCTCCAGTTACTCAAGGGCAGCGACGATCCCGAAGACGACCGAAGAAATTTTATGAAGGCTCAAATTGTCTTCTGGCTGCTAGGCGCAGTCGACGGTCATGCAAAGAATTTCAGCATCTTTCTCAGACCTGGCGGGAGGTTCAGAATGACACCGCTCTACGACGTAATGTCCGCACAACCCGCGGTGGACGCGGGCCAGATACGGCGCAACAGAATGAAGCTTGCCTTTTCTGCCGGAAAGAACAAACACTACGTCATCGATACCATCATGCCGCGCCATTTCATTCAGACTGGAGAATTGGCAGGCGTCCCAGGCGGAACTATTCGTGAGATTATGTCCGAATTGCTCACCCAGGTACCCGCAGCCATTGAAAAGGTACGTCGAGAACTGCCCGCTTCGTTTCCGAAGTCGCTGCTTGAATCCATTGCCAATGGCATGCTTCGCCGGTTGAGCCTGATGAAAACGCTGAAGGACATCGATTAGGCAACAGTAATCGGGGCATGAATTGTTCTGGTCGCGACCGCTCTACGGCGTTTTGACTCTCACTCGGCTCAAATGCTGATTGCTTTGTTGCAGAGTTTTCACCACCAGGGTCACGCTACCACTTTGAGGAACGATCTCGACCCTGGTTCCGGCAGGGAAAGTCAGAGCATCGCGAAAGTAGTATGTTGTGTTGAATTGAGGATTAAATTTTTCAACCCAGATCAACGGTTCGGTTGAGCCATCGGGGCGTTGGGCAACTACCTGGAGCAGGCCCGCGGGTGGGATTTGGCCTGGTTCGATGCCTACGGCTTGGACTGGGTGTTTCAAGATAGTTGTTCCGGCAAGGGTCAGTCGGCTTTCGCCGGAACCATTCTCGGCCTTTACCGCTGAAAAACTCGGCTTGGGTGGCAAATAGAGCGGACTTCCTTGAGGAGCGCCGCCTTCAACCCATTCCGCAATGAGTTGAATATCTTCCTGCGTCAAACCGTGATCATTCTTGAAATCGCCGAATCCCTTTACGGCATTCCAGGGAGGCATGCGGCGGGCCAGCACCTGTTGCTTGATCGATTCGGCCCAGGGGCGCGCTTCTTGATAGGTCATCAGCGAAAAAGCTGAACCCCCTTGATGATGGCACGAGGCGCATTGGCGGTAGACGAGACGCGAGACCTCCCGCGACCATGTAATCTTTGTGGTGTAAAGCGGATGCGCGTACACTAGCAGCGCCACGGTAACCGAGATACAAACGCAAATTGCGGCAAACGCCCAACGGCGCATAGCGGTTATTTTCTCACGCCAGCACCGGCGGACGAATCTCAATAAGCGTTGGCGTCGCGCTCTTCTCGTCATCATCTCCTTCAACTTCCTCTTCCACAATGCCGAACCAGTCGCCGTATCCAAGCACTTCCTGGCAGATACGCTTGGCATCGGACCAGTGAGAATCGTGACCGTCGGTGTGGACCATGATCTGGTCCTTTAGGTTTTTCTTGGCTATCAGCAAAGCCGCGGTTACGGCTATATCGTAGGGGCGAAATGCAGTCTTGGTAAATCCAAAAACTCGCCCATGGCGATCGGGTGGTAGCACATCGTCGGGATCGAGAGACCTGGGAAAAAGGAAAGTTTCATAATCGCACTCGCCGTTGCAGCAGCGGTGTTTGATTTTTGAGATCAGGCCGTTACTCTCATCGAGCGCGGATGTGCTTGGCCCGATGCCGGAGGCATCCGTAGCCGGAAATGGAATCGAGAGATGCTCGTTCGCTGGATGGCCGCAAAGCTTGACTCCGTTAAAGCAGATGAGATCGTTCGTGATCACCGGCAAGCCTTCCCCAATACCACCCGCCAAGGGCACTCCGAGGTCAGCCAACGGCAGAACGAGACGTTCGAAATCCAGGCGGATCGCCCAAAATATCTCCGCTGGAATTTTCAGTGGCCGATACCAGTAATGGGTGTATCCCATAGATGATGATCCTCATCAAACAGATTTCGCTTCCCCGGTTTTCTCCAACAACTGAAAATATCTTCGTGCCCGCTCAACGTCTTTTCCAATCTGCATTCGCAATGCGTCCACGGAGGGGAACTTGATCTCCGGACGCCGCCATTGCAGGAACGAGACCTCCACTTCCGTATGGGGACTCAGTTCCAGGGGATGAAAGTCCAACAGATGGGTTTCAATGGCAAACAAATCGTCGCCAAACGTAGGACGGACGCCCACATTGGTGACCGAGTTGAAGAATTCATTGCCTACGCGGGTGCGAGTCAGGTAAACACCATTGGCGGGGACGAGTTCGTCGTAGCGTCCCAGGTTAATAGTCGGTACTGTGTATTTGTGGCCGAAGCCTCGCCCACGATTGGGAATCGTGGTCACGCTGAAGTTGCGTCCCAGGAGCCTTCGGGTCCGGCTCACGTTGCCGGCAGCAATCAATCCACGAATATGGCTGCTGGAGACCGGTTCGCTGCGAATCAACATCACCGGACAGGCCTTGACTCCGAATCCAAATTCGCGGCCGTAGTCGGTCAAACGATCGAGGGTTCCTTGGGCGTTGTGGCCAAAGTGGAAGTTCTCGCCTTCGTGTACCTCCCGGGCGCGTAACTTCCCTGCCAAAATGTTTTTGGCAAAATCGGAGGCAGAAGTGAGAGAGAAGTCGCGAGTAAATGGAATGACCAGGGTCGCATCCAAACCAAGACCGGCCA
>DASZFK010000190.1:0-15792 GCA_035939855.1 Candidatus Angelobacter sp. | reverse complement strand
CTCTGGCCAATGACATTGGGAACCCCTGAACGTTGCGGCCCCAGGCTTTGCGCTACACGGATTCTTCCGCCGCGCCGCACCTTCGCGCCGGGTGCGGGCGCCTGGGAGACGATGTGCCCCGCAGGCACGTCCGGGCTGTAAAACCTGTTCTCGACAAAAAGGACTAAGCCGTGCTCCTCTGCCACGCGCTCGGCATCTGCACTCGCAAGCCCTTGCAGCCGGGGAACCAGGACTTCCCTTCCATGGATGGCAAAGCGCATCGCGAGTAGCGCCGAAGCCAGGCAGACTAGAAGAAGGATCAATCCCAACAGGCAATAGCGAAACAGCCTGCGCACAAGCTACCGCGCCTCCGCACTACCGGCGTGCCTGGGAAGAACGACCTGTGCCTTTTTGATTGTGACTGGGTGCTCATCCTCAGTTGCGGGAGCAAAGGATTCATCCTTGAAAGCAGGATTCGAGATAGCCACGCGCATGAAGTCAATCCAGATTGGCAAGGCTGCTTCCGATCCTGTCTCTTTGCTTCCCAGGGTCTTCTTTTCGTCAAAGCCGATCCATACGCCGCATGTAATGGAAGGAGAGAAACCGACGAACCATGCGTCGGTATAGTCGTTGGTCGTGCCTGTCTTGCCGGCTAAAGGATGTTTCAGCTTGGCAGCGGCTGCCGCTGTTCCATGCAGCACAACGCCTTGAAGCAATGAGACCATCGTCCGCGCGGTATGCGGATTGACGGCATCTTTAGCGTCGGGGTAGTTCTCTTCCAGCACATGCCCGTCGTAATCGGTGACCTTCCGAATATATCGTGGCTCAATGCGCACGCCATCGTTGGGGAAGACCGAGTAAGCGGCGGTCTGCTCGTACAGAGTAAGATCGGCAGCGCCCAGCGCCACCCGGTCCGACATTCGCGCATGGAATGACAAAGAAGATGCTGCACCAGGAATGGAACATGGGTGTCGACGAAGCCATTGAATCTGAAGCCCAGGCACAAGCGATCTGCATGGCCACCAAAGATTTTCATCGTGCCTATGAAGCTTTCGTAGCCAAGCAGAGGCCGGTGTTTCAAGGAAACTGAGAGGAATTTGTAATTTCTAATTTCCGATTACCCGATGATCCGATCACCCGATTTTCCGCACCTGCTAAGCTATTGAGCGAATGATTACGGACGCTCTACACAAAATCGCCAATCATCGTGCTTCATTGAGCCGGCAAGAAGCGCGTACCGTGATGGCCCAGGTGCTTGCCGGGAAAGCTACTGATGCCCAGATTGCCGCCTTGCTGGTAGCGCTTCACATGAAGGGGGAGAGCATCGAAGAGATCGTCGGCTTTGCCGAGGCGATTCGGGCGGCTGCTCCTCCATTGTCTTCTATTGAAGATTCGACGCTCGATGTGAGCGGCACGGAGCGTGATGCCCTGGTGGATACGTGCGGCACAGGCGGCGACGCCAGCGGCACCTTCAACATCTCAACTGCCTCGGCGCTCACGATTGCCGGGGCTGGTGTCCGGGTGGCCAAGCATGGCAATCGCGGCGCAACGTCGCAGTGCGGCTCCGCCGACGTGATGGAGGCGCTGGGGGTAAAAATCTCGTTACCGCATGAGAAGCTTATTCCTTGCTTGCGTGAAGTAGGAATTGCATTCATGTTTGCGCCCTCGCTGCATTCGGCGATGAAATACGTGCAGCCGGCGCGCCGCGAGCTCAAGCTGCGGAGTGTTTTCAATCTGCTTGGTCCGCTGACCAATCCGGCTCATGCCTCTGCGCAGGTAGTAGGTGTATATTCCGACGACCTGGTCGAAAAGCTGGCGACTGCGCTGAAGATGCTGGGACTACGGCGCGCCCTGGTCGTCCATGGCACCGATGGACTCGATGAGATTACCATTACCGGTCCCACCAGGATTGGCGAGGTGCGGGGAGAGTGGGTCAGGATTTATGAGACCTCGCCGGAGCAGTTTGGAATGGAGCGCGCGCCGCTCAGCGCAATCACCGGTGGAGACGCCCAGCAAAATGCGCAGATCATCCGCGAGATTCTGAGCGGCAAGAAATCTCCTCGCCGCGATATTGTCTTGATGAACGCCGCGGCAGCCCTGGTAGCCGCTGGACGCGCCGATTCCCTGGCCGAAGCCATGCCTAAAGCTATAGAATCGCTCGACTCCGGCGCGGCCTGCGCCAAGCTGGAAGCGCTGGTGGAGTTCACAAATCGGAACTGAGAAGCTGCGGATTGCGCAGATGCTCGGAACTGAAATGCTTTACCGCGGATTTACGCGGATGCGCGCGGATCGAAGAAAAGCGAGAGGAGGGTTTGTAGACCTCTTGGGCCGCTTACGACGTTACGAGAGCAATAAGACTTCTAAGGCATGGCGAGCACGAGCGCATTGTCTACAATAGAAATATGGAAATAACTGGAGATCCGGGAAAATGAGTCTTTCATTGAGCCAGCGGGCTGCGCGAACAGCCCAATCTGAAATCCGCATGATGTCGGTGGAGTGTGAAAAGGTCAAGGGCATCAACCTTGCCCAGGGAGTATGTGATACGGAGGTTCCTGCGATCGTCCGCGCAGGCGCCCAGCAGGCGATTGATGCCGGGTTAAACAGCTACACGCGGTGCGATGGCATCGGCGAACTGCGCCAGGCTGTCGCGGAGAAAATGCGCAACTTCAATGGGATTGAATGCGACCCTGAGACCGAGGTCATCATCAGCGCTGGTTCCACCGGTTCTTTCTATACTGCCTGCCTTGCCCTGCTCAATCCGGGAGATGAAGTCATCCTTTTTGAACCATATTACGGCTACCATCTTCACACGCTCATCTCAGTCGATGCAGTGCCGCTTTTCGTGACTTTGCAGGCTCCTGATTGGAAATTTTCACCGGAGGCGCTCGAACGGGTTGTCACTCCACGCACGCGGGGAATTCTGATCAATACTCCCGCGAACCCTTCGGGCAAGATCTTTACGCGACCCGAATTGGAATCCATTGCAGCCTTTGCGCAGAAGCATGACCTCTTCATCTTTACCGATGAGATTTATGAATACTTTCTGTTCGAAGGGCGGCACATCAGCATGGCCACGCTTCCCGGGATGCGCTCGCGGACGATCACGATGTCGGGGTATTCGAAGACCTTCAGCATTACCGGATGGAGGATCGGCTATACCATTTGCGACAGCAAGTGGGCGCAGGCTATTGCCTATTTCAATGACCTTGTTTATGTGTGCGCGCCGGCGCCATTGCAGCGCGGCGTGGCTGAAGGCATCCGCAAGTTACCTCAGGATTTTTACCGTCAGATCTCGGAAGAATATACGCACAAGCGCGATCTATTGTGCGGCACGCTGGAAGAGACCGGCTTGACGCCCTCCATACCCAAGGGCGCCTATTATGTGTTAGCGGATGCATCGATCCTGCCCGGCGCAAACGGCAAGGAAAAATCCAGGTACTTGCTGCGGGAATCCGGAGTAGCCGCCGTTGCCGGCAGCGCTTTCTACCATGGAACAGATGGGGATAACCTGCTGCGCTTCTGCTTCGCCAAAACCGATGCCGAACTTGCCGAAGCCTGCCGGCGGCTGAAGCGGCTGGCCGAAAAATTGGGAACACACGCGGCCGCATCGATAAGCCGGTAGGGTAACCGTTTCCCTTGAGCCCAAACGTCTACATCATCGCTGGACCCAATGGCGCGGGCAAAAGCACTTTTGCGCGGAAACTTCTGCCGCTGTACGCAGACTGCCCAAATTTCGTGAATGCCGACCTGATTGCGCAAGGATTATCGCCCTTTGCTCCAGAAAATGCGGCTTTTCGTGCCGGGCGTCTCATGATCGGAGAAATCGAAATGCTCGCCAAACAGCAGGTTGATTTTGGGTTCGAGACCACATTATCCGGACGCGGCCATGTCCCTCTGGTGCGTGAGTTGAAAAAGCAAGGCTATAAGATACACCTGTTTTTTCTGTGGGTGTCGGAAGTTGACCTGACATTATCCAGAATCAAAGACCGTGTCTCCAAGGGCGGCCACAATGTGCCTGAACCTGATGTCCGCCGGAGGTTTGACCGTTCATTAAGAAATTTCCTTTTTCACTACCGGCCACTGGCGGATTCATGGGCCTTGTTCGATAATTCGGAGCGCATGCCATCAATAATTGCTCTTGATAAGCATGGCCAGCTTCGTATAATTGATAATGAGGCTTATACCTCTCTGGTCAATCGATATGAACAAAATAAGTAACTTGCCTCCTGAGATACTCAATTTGCCCCTTGAAGTGCGGGCCGAAATGGCCATGAGGGCGGCCGTCGAAGAAGTCGTAGAAGATCATATTCGCAGGGGAATGCCACTCCACGTTTGGCGGGGTGGCAAAGTCGTGGCTATACCCGCCGAGGAATTGCGAAAAGAATCCGAGCTTGATCTGCCGAAATAGTGCTCCCGCTCTTCTGGTGGCGGTTGTCAACACGTACTACGACTCAAATTTTGGTTCTGTTCCGATCCACGTAGTCCAAGTGGCTCCGTAGTCAAGATCCTTTGCCGGGTAAGGAAGGTGGTCCTCCCAATCAGGGAAAGCGGCGAGGCCTTCCATGAACAAGGGAGGATTGGTGGGCATTACAACGTTATCCATCTCCGAGAGCGTTGCAATTGCGGCCGTATCTGGCATGCCCGGGAAATATGTCTGCAAATTATGTACGACGGTCCCGCGTACGGTTTTCTTCAGCTCTTCATCTCCCCTGCGGATGATGTCATAGCACACGATTAAACAGGTCATGGGATCGAGCCACTTGCCGTAGAGAGCATCCCACCATCGACTCTTGTCGTCGAGATTGGGGGGATCCAACCTGCGGCCCCGCGCGAATTGAGTTTGAAAGCCATACATCGCGAACATGGTTTTTAGCGGCGGCTCATTGTTGAGCCGGCCCCGCACCATTGGGTCGAGGCGGTTCTTCAAGTGGAAGACCGGCAGGAAGAACTGCTTGATCGCCAGGCGGCCCTCGGCATCGTCGGAGATGACCATGAAGGTCACGCGGTTAGGGAGACAAAAACTGGAATAAGTGCGTACTTCTGCATGGTCGAGTTGAATTGAAATCAAGTTTGAGCCGGGCGGAGCATCGAAACTGGCCTGAAATACTCCGTGAAGACCAGGGATTGCCGCCAGTCTCTTTGGCTGCCGATTTACAGAGGCCGCGATTTGGCGTTCAGGTTCAAAACCTGCCATCAGGTAGATGCGGCTGCTGTCGGGCAGCATGGTTGAAAAGTCTCCGATTCGAAGATCCTTGAGCTTCGAGTATGAGCTAGGGTCCTGAAGTATGTGGGATGCTCCCATGAGGCTCAACCAAAGGCCCAGGTCACGATTCACAATGGGACCTTCCAAGGTCTCGGAAAAATCAACGATTCCCAGTTGGGCGTTGCCTGCGGTGGCCTCAATGATACTTTCCCTTACCCGGCCGACCTCATTCGGTGTCCATTGCACTTCGATAGCGCCGGTTTCAGGCACTTCGCGGATCACCTTAGAGATCGTGTTGCCACGTTCACGAAAAGCAAACTCGTATGTCCCCTGGCGGAGCGAGGTTGTTCTTCCTGCAAACATAGGTGCTGATTCTCGACCGTGTTGAAGGTCACGAGCGACAATCTCAACTCCTTGAGGCGAAACCAGGTTGACTGTCGGGAAATCCGGCCCCCTACCTTCAGGACGCCCCTTGGTACGTGAGTCGAGCAGACGCTCATCTTCAAGCCCTCCCCTGAACCTGACGGACGCCTGGGGTTTCTCAAATTCGGCAGAAGCTTCGTCAAAAAAATCCAGAAGTTGGTTGCTCGGCGGTTTAAGGCGACGTAGCGGCATACCTTGGTAGAAGATCTCTAAAGCCAGGTCTCCCGGACTGTAGGGAAGTTCGTAGTTGGTCCCTGTGAATTTGACGGTCTTGGCAAATTCAGGCTGGCCGGCAGGTCCATAATTCAGGGTGAACTCATCGGATGGGTCCGCATCAACCACTTTGATTTTGCATTTGTAGGTGGGCACAGGCTGGATCTGCACAATGTAGCCATCCCCGCTGCCCTCCTTATTTTCATCGACCTTTTGCTCCTCGACGTGTTCTTTCACATATTTTGCCAGCAGCGGAAACATCACGTAGAGTTCGCGCTTGGGTGTATACCCTTTGGCGCGGCCCTTTCCGTAAAGTCCCTCCAATAGCGCGGGAGCAAACCGGCTGTTGATTGCGGCAGGATGGCCAAAGCTGGTAGAGAAGAGCGTGTAGCGAGTAGGTCGGCCCCGTTGGGCAGGACGCCCGAGCTTCCTTCCCAAGGGAATGGGTTCAATATCTTCGGGTGTAATCACTGTGCGACATGCATCGACAAAGTAGTAGTGATGCTGGCCGCCTAGAAAAGCATAAAGTTTGGTTTGCACTTCAGGAAGATCGATACATTTCGTACCCGATTCAGCCATGCTGACAAAATCGGAGGCCACCAGCACTTCAATTGTTCTTTTTTCAGGCGACTCCTGATAGCTGAAGCCATGTCCAGAAAAGAAAACATAAAGCTCCGGCGTTTGGTCCTGGCCGCTGTTGACCAGATCGACTATCGCACCCACAATTCGTTCCCGTTCCGTTGGATAGAGCCGCGTGGCTCCTTTGAATGTTCCGCCATCGGCGCAAACGAAGATGTTGTCCGTAGGAATTCCCTTCATGGCCGTCAGCCATTCATAGAATTTTTCCCCGGCGCTAAGAGCATCAGGAATACGCGTGGCTACTTCGCCGGTACTCTTCGGATAATTACTGATCGCTACGATCAGCGCGCGGGTGCTCATCTCTCCCTCCCCACATGATCTTTAATGAATTCAGAGATCAGGCGGCCGCCGATGGCCTCATTGCGCCACAGGAAGCTTCCGCTTCGATGCAGCCCGATCACCATCGCGGTCGCCATTGAGAAGACCGGTGAACCGGAATTGCCGCCGAGTGTAGAGCAATCGTGGCTGAATCCGGTTTCATGAAGATCCGTCAGTTGCCCTGGCAGTGCCCGCAATACTTCGAACTGGCTGCCGAAAATTGCGCGAACGAAGAGCGGATTTCGTTCGCTGTCGTTCGCCGGATATCCGATCACCACCACGTCGGTTTCCTCGGACAGCTCCGCCTCAGAGATTTTGGGAAGCTGCTGAGTTACCGACAATGACCGATCCTTCACGCGCAGCAGAACGGCATCAAGAGTGGCATGGACGGCGATCACGCCCAATATTGGCACCGGGGCATCCGGAGCAAACGAATCGTCTTCCCACTGAAACCTCACCACGCCTTGCCCTTCCTGCAGAGCGCCCGTTCCTCGTGAGAGTTCCATCAAGACATGTTTGTTGGTTAACAATTGGGTTGTCGATATCAGGAATCCTGTGCCGACAGTCTGGCTGGCTGCCGAACTCTTTCCGGCGCGATCTATCCGGCCAATGGCATGAGAGTAAGGCTGGATGGAGTCCTGAAAGGCCGCCCAGGCCGGAAATATTTCCGATTGCTCGATCTTACGGATATTGTCTGGGCGGCCTTTGTGCAACAACGGCGCTGGACGGGTCATTCGGATCATCAGTTCCAGGGCAGCCAGTTCGGCAGGAGTGGGTTCCTCCGCCTGGGTATCCGTGAGTTTTTGAAGCGCCGCAACCGCTAAGAGACCTTCTTCTGTAGGAGGCATCGCTTTTGCTGAGCCTACTATCGCTTTGACGCGGTTTAGAACCGCGTCAGGAGAAGAATTCGGAAATGCGCGCTCCGCGCGTGCCCGCAAGCGTCGAAGGTCGGCCATGGAGGGTCCTCGCTCTACTTCAGTTCGGCTGAATGAAATTCCTTCCCATCGGGATCATGATAGCGCTCGACGAGGCGGGGACCATCAAATTCGAGCGTGACGAACCCGTGGGGAGTGAACTTTTCTTCCTCTTTTGGAATTAATAGATTGGGGCCGTCGAGCACTAAAGCGCCCGGAACGTCACCTTTCTTCTCCAGTCGTCGAAGCTGCCGTGACTTGACCGGCGCACCCCAAGCTTTGGGCCGAACCTCGGGCATTCCTGCATGGCCCACGCAGCGCCCATATAAATTCCACCCATCATGGTGGTCGTAGATTACACACTCGTGCTCGTGTCCCCAATACCAGGCAAAGATTTTCTTACCCTCAAGAATCGTCTTGAGTTTTTCTTTCAGTTTCGGCCCCTGTCCGCTCAAGAGAGAGAAAGGCTGGTGGTGGGAAAATAGCACGATCTTGCGGCCCTCAGCTCCAGCTACGACGCGATTGAGCCATTCCACTTGATCGTTCGTCAGGTTATGGTCCTCAAAGGCGGTGTCGAGGCCCACGATAATCCAGTTATCGTTCCGGTATGCAAAATACGTTGCTTTTTGATTGAAGGGCGGCTTTTGGATGGTGTCGAAATAGGGCCTCCCACCCGAATACATTTCATGGTTCCCGTTGAGGCTGCGATGAAGGGCATCTGGACGGCGCGGCCAAAACGTAGTGAACCGCCCCTGAAACTCACTGGCCGTTCCAGAGTAATAGACGTCGCCCAAGTGTATGACGATATCTATATTTTTCTTTTCCTCCGTAATCGTTTTGGCAATGACTGGAGCGCCATAAAGTCCGGTTGCCCAGTCTGAAAAAACGGCGAGCCGCGATGAGTTGCCGAATTGCTGTACCGTCTCAGGCTCCGGAGGAGCTTTTTGCCACGAAAATTTCTTTTTGGCATCTCTGAGCATGTGTATAAGCACCCGCGCCCAGCCTTTCCAATCGTGGGTGTCGAACTTTGCTTCAATCGTCAGGCCGTTGGGTAGAGGCTCGAGCGCCGTTGGGTTTTCCACGACCAAACTTTGCACCAGCGAGGCAAGCTGGTTGGAAGGTGACGACAGAACCCCGGCCACGGCCTCTGCTTGCTGAATCGCGTCCAGCGCCCTGGGCAAGTTGGCCTGGAGTTGAGCCTTCTCGATCTGGGTCAGGTCGCCATCGGCTTCTGTAGGGGGCGTCTGTTCGACTGCTTCAGTCAGCTTAAGTTGAATTCTCTGTAGTTCGGCAGCAGTTGCAATTACTTTTGAGTTGCTCATGTTCTTTCTGTTCTCTCTCTATGAAACGCAAAGCATTCAGCATGTCCTTTGAATATAACTGCTTTTGCACGGTGTGTTGCCAGGCTCTGGAGAAAAATCAGAGAAGTCATCAGAATTAGGGATTTCCAATTCAAGGCGAAACGCAAGCCCCTCCTATTTCACGAAGTTGGCTTGTAACGTTTTCAAAGCGTCAATCACTATAACTTGCAGGTCTCCGACAACGAAGGACTGAAACATGCCCGCAGGACTAGATAACCTAAAACACCTCGTCGTGCTGATGATGGAAAACCGTTCGTTCGATCACATGCTCGGGTT
Source organism: Candidatus Angelobacter sp. (assembly GCA_035939855.1). Classification (GTDB taxonomy): domain Bacteria; phylum Acidobacteriota; class Terriglobia; order Terriglobales; family Acidobacteriaceae; genus Angelobacter. The sequence goes on along the minus strand of DASZFK010000190.1, from coordinate 6,466 downwards.
TCTGCAATCGGATACTTATCCCATTGAAGGTTTGGCCGCAATTCCTACAAATCCACCAGCTATTGGCGAGGAACCCGTTCCTGTAACCCCGGATGCCCGCGCCTCCGGCGACTTGAATCCCGATCCTGGCCACGATTTCGCAAACGTGAATGTGCAGATTTTCGGCAACCCTCAAGGCGTTGCAGGCCAGGATTCAATGCAAGGCTTCGTCCGTGATTATGCGCTTGTAAGTAATGATCCAGCTCGTGGCGCCAATATCATGAAATGCTTCAATGAAAGAAGCCTTCCGGTTTTGTCAACGCTGGCAAAACAGTATGCAGTTTGCGATCGCTGGTATTCCTCGTTGCCCGGACCAACCATTCCCAATCGAATGTTTGCCCATGCCGCCACCTCGTTAGGTTCGGTGGTGCAAGATCCGGATTGTTGGAACCTGAAGACCATCTTCGAGGTACTGGATAGCGATCCCGACAATCCAAACGATTACAGAATCTACCATCATGGATTCGGAACGATTCTGCTGACTGTGCAACATTTGCTGGCAGACCAGCACGGATTTCGAGAATATAACCAGTTCGCCGGCGACTGCAAAAACGGGAAACTGCCAGCGTACACTTTTATCGAACCGCGCTATTCCGACGATACCGGCAACAATTCGCTCTTTCTGGCAAACGATCAGCATCCCAACCATGACGTATGGGAAGGCGAAGCGCTGATCGCCGAGGTCTATCAATCGCTGGTAAAGAACAAGGAGCTTTGGAAGAGCACTCTCTTGTTGATTTTGTACGATGAGCACGGAGGCATTTTCGATCATGTGCTGCCGCCATCGTTGCAGCCACCGTATCTGCCACCCTCCACCGATCCTCCGTTTCAGTTCGACCGGCTTGGGCTGCGCGTGCCGGCGGTTTTGGTGTCGCCTTATATCAAACCCGCGACCATCGACTCGACACCTTATGAACACTCTTCCATCGTGGCCACGGTGCGCAAGCTCTTTGCTCCAAAGGCAGGACCTCTTACAGTTCGAGACGCGGCTGCCAAGACATTCGACGGGATTTTTAACCTGGAGGAGCCACGCACAGATGTCGTGAGCTTTCCCGATGCGCTCGCGGCCGCTCCAGCCGCGCCACCGGGGCCGCGTCAACCGACCGAACTGGCCATGACTATGGCGGGGGCCATACAAAGGGCTTTACAAAAAGTCGGCAAGGTTCCTCCCCAAAGTCTCGAAGCTATTTACACATCGACCGACGCAACCAACTTCATCCGCGCCGCAGCGCAAACTCATCTTGGAAATAACGATGGCAATTAAAAGGCGTTTGTTTTTTCTGGCACTAATTTTGCTTCCGGCTGAATTTTATAGTCATTCCCAAACTCTATGGCATGGGATCAGGACGGATTGCGGAAGCTCGCCTGTCAGCAGCATGTCACCAGAACCGCCCGAGACTCCAAGCGGTGGCAAATGGCACAAGCGGATTGCCTGCCTTGTCGATTTCTTTTCCGGCTCTCCCGCGCATCTTGCGCTTGGGAGCATAGTACCGGGCAGCGGAATTGGAGGAGGAATTTCAGCCGTGCAAGATCTCAGCGGGAACTCCAAATACCGGGCGCTCAGCGGCAACGTCCTGTATACATCGAGTGGCTTCTGGTCGGCCAACGGACAATTCCTCTTTCAGCCGTTCGCTTACAAACTGAAACACAACGGCCACGAGTGTCTTGGTCCATTCTGTGCAAAGGACCATTTCAACATCGCAATTTTTGCAATGCACCGGGAGCTGCGAAGCATCGATTTCTTCGGCCTTGGGCCAACCAGCAATGGCAGCTCAAAGTTCAATTTCGGTGAGCGGGATACGGTGGCGGGAGTAACGGCTTCTCTTCCGTTGACCAACTGGATGAGAGTGGTTTCCACGCTCGAGAATCACAGCCCTGATATTGCGAGAAGCGGTGATCCGGTTTCGGTCCGCCAGAATTTTACAGAAGCAACTTTGCCTGGCCTGGCAACCCAGCCTCTGTTCATGCGTTATGACAATCTTGTGGAACTCCACAATCTGCCTGAACCGCCCTACTCCGCGCTTCTAAGAGCCGGATACGACATCTACCAAAGCATCGACCAGAGTCGCTTTTCATTTGGGCAATTTCACGCGGCAGGCTATGTATCCAAGAAAATTGAGCATGACATCAAAGACTCTCCAGGAACGATTGGATCTCACTTTTGCCCGAAAACCGGAAAGAAGGCTTGGACCTGTGATTACGGGGAGATCACATTCTCGGCGAGGACGGCCCTTTCCCACACAGATGCGGGTGACGTCGTGCCCTTCTATTATCAGCCGACGCTCGGCGGCCAGGACATTGATGGCAACGAGACCCTGCGCGGCTATCCTAATTACCGCTTCCGCGGCCCTCATTCGTTGCTGATGCAGGTGGAATACAGTCACGATCTCGTTATCCATATCGAACGCAGGCAAAAGCAAAAGAAAGATGGCTCGACAACTACAGAGCACGTCGATTGGAGCACCTTTGCGGGCTACTTATTTTATGACGCTGGCGCCGTGGGACTCAAAGTTTCAGACCTCGCTCTTGATCGAATGCGCCAGGACGCCGGTATTGGTCTTAAGGTCAAACTGGCCGGAACCGTTGGTGTCCGAACCTACATAGCAATGGGAGCATCCGGTGGGCTGCGATGGGGTTGGAATCTCGGAAAAGTATTTTGAAGAGTGGCCAACCTTCGTATAATTAGGCGAACAGCGCCCGTCGCAGAAACTATGATCTTTAATTCTGTTTCCGAAATTTTTGTCGAGATCAACAGCGCCCGGCAACGGCTTTGTGAGGGACTGCCAGAATTGAATGCCCAGCAATCTACGTTCAAGCCAGCGCCAGACGCATGGTCGGTTGCGGAGATCCTCGAACATCTCGCCAAAGTGGACCGTGCTTTGGTGACCAGGATCGATAAGATGGTGGCTGAATTGGAAGAAGCTGGAACTGGCGTTGCGTCTACGAACTTCTTTCCGTTCTCGATGGACTCTATCGCCGAACAGGCGCGAGATCAGAAATTTAAGTCACCCGAGCCTGTATTGCCGATCGCCGGGTTCTCCATTCAAGAGTCGATGGCCAAGCTGCAAGCCAGCCGCGCCGACCTGGTCGCGATGCAACCGCGAATCGAGGCGCGTGATCTCTCGAAAACCACCTTCCCGCATTTTGTCTTCGGCCAGCTCAACGTTTATCAATGGTTGGTGTTTTTTGGAATGCATGAAAATCGCCACCGAAAACAGATCGACCGGATAATGTCGGTGCCGGAATTTCCGGCGTGATTGCAAAAACCTTTTTAGCCACGAATCAACGCGAATCAACACGAATTCAAAGCAAAAAAGCAACCTGACAACGAAATACAACATCGCAATTCACCCGATCACCCGATCACCCGATTGCTTATAATTTCCTGAATGAACTTTTCAGAGCTGCTCCGGGGACTTGGGGCTCCGGTGGGTGGCGACCCGCAGATCGTTGGTCTTGACTACGACTCCCGCCGCGTGCAACCGGGCTGGCTGTTCGTGGCGATGCGGGGCGAGAGCACTGACGGCAATCGTTATATCGACGCAGCAATCAAAAATGGCGCTCTGGCAGTTGTGACCGATTCCCGAGTTGAACAGCAGCGTCCTGGTGTTGCCTGGGCCGTGGTCCCACATGGCCGACAGGCATTAGCTCATCTCAGCGGGAATTTCTACGGGCGTCCGGCGGAAAAATTGAAAATGACCGGCGTCACGGGCACCAACGGTAAGACCACGACCACTTTCCTGATCGAGTCCATTCTGAATTTCTGTGGCAAGAAATCTGCCTTGATCGGCACCATTGAATACCATGTGGCTGGGAAGATTCTGCCTGCGCTGCATACCACGCCGGAATCGTTGGAGCTGAACCAGATCCTTTCCGAGGCCTATCGCGCGCATGCCACAGAGGCTGTAATGGAGGTCTCGTCGCACGCGCTAGAGCAAGGCCGCGTCTTTGGAATCCACTACGATGTCGCTGTATTCACCAACCTGACGCGCGATCACCTCGACTACCACAACAACATGGACAGTTACTTCGCCGCCAAGCGCATGTTGTTTCAAGGTTGCGGGGCACAGCCACCAAGAGTCGCAGTCATCAACGCTGATGACGATTACGGGCGCACGCTCATGGATGCCGGCGAGAATCGCAGCGAGGAAATCATCAGCTATGGATTGGAGGGAACCGATTTCCTGGCTGGCAATATCGACCTGCAGCCGCAAGGCACAAGCTTTACGTTGTTTGGACCCGATAGTAATGTCGCAATCCACACCGCTCTCGTTGGAGAGGTGAATGTCTATAACCTGCTGGCTGCCTCAGCCGCTGCCTGGGCCCGCGGATGTCGCCTGCAGCAAATCGCGGAGGCCATCAGCCACTTTCACCAGGTGCCTGGACGATTCGAGCGCGTGGATTGTGACCAGCCATTTACCGTAGTTGTCGATTATGCCCATACCGACGACGCTCTGCGCAACCTGACGTCAATTGCCCGTGGCTTTGCGGCCCGCTCGGGCGCTCAGGGACGCGTGATCACCGTCTTTGGTTGTGGCGGAGACCGAGACAAGACGAAGCGTCCGCTCATGGGCGAAGCTGCAGGACGCGGCAGTGATTTCGTGGTCCTGACCTCCGATAATCCTCGTAGCGAGGAGCCAATGGCGATCATTCAAGATGCATTGCCGGGGCTGAAAAAGAGCGGTGTCCGGCATTCCGTTGAGCCAGATCGCAGAAAAGCGATTGGGATTGCCCTGGCAGAGGCTAAGCCCGGAGATATTGTCTTGATAGCGGGCAAGGGTCATGAGAGAACCCAAACTACGCGCGAAGGTGTATTCCCCTTTGATGATGTTCAGGTCGCGCGGAACACGCTACAACAGATGGGATACGCGGAACATGCTGGAGGCAGGAAATGAAATTGCCGCTGTGGCGCATAGCCGAATACGCGGTGGCCAAAGGCGAATTTGACCAGGGCGGGGTCGCAACCGGCTATTCCATCGACTCGAGGACGATCAATCCGGGCGACCTGTTTATCGCCCTGAGAGGCGAGAACTTTGATGGCCACGATTACGTGGCTGCGGCTTTAGAAAAAGGCGCGATTGCGGCCGTTGTGCAAGCCGGAAAGAAGATCGATACAGATCCCAAACGGCTGCTCATGGTGGATGACACCTTACGATCATTGCAATTCCTCGGTGCAGCCGCGCGCCGTCTTTGGGGGAAACCCCTGTTGGCGGTGACCGGATCGGTAGGAAAAACCACGACCAAGGAAATTCTTGCTCATCTCTTAACAAGTCGCTTGCGCGTGATGAAGAGCACGGGCAACCTGAACAACCATATTGGTTTGCCCTTGCAATTGCTCAAGCTGGAGCCGGAGCACGACGTTGCCGTAGTTGAGATGGGCATGAACCACGCAGGCGAAATTCGTTTTTTGGGCACGCTCGCACACCACGACCTGGCGGTTGTGACCTGCGTGGCTCCGGTACATCTGGAGTTTTTCAGCTCGGTTCGGGACATCGCCCGCGCCAAATACGAGATCATCGAGACGCTACACCACGGCGGGGTCGCAGTGCTCAATGCCGACGATGAGTATGTCTCGCAGTTTGGCCGTGACTTCAAGGGAAAGGTTGTGACGTTTGGCATACGGAAGGCCGCCGATGTTACTGCCCAGAATGTCCAGTTGAACGGCGCTGAAGGATCGAGTTTCGACCTGAACATCGAAGGCACGACCGAGCATGTCAATCTGCCGCTCGTAGGCGAGCACAATATCTATAATGTCCTCGCGGCTACGGCTGCCGCTTCCCAGAAAGGCATTTCGCCATCCCAGATCGCCGCCGCGCTGGCCACGCTGACGCCGGCAGACAAACGGGGCCAGATCATCCATCTTGGCGGGGCTACCCTGGTGAATGATTGCTACAACTCAAATCCCAAGGCGTTGAATGCCATGATCGACACCCTGGCCAGCATGAAAGCCAAACGTCGCATTCTGATTGCCGGAGAGATGCTCGAACTTGGAAGCTGTGCTGCGTCCCTGCATGCAGAATGCGGTCGTCACGCTGCCGAAAAAAAGATCGACTTCGTTATAGGCGTTCGAGGACTGGCCAAAGCTCTAGTAGAAGGGGCTTCGACCTCGGGTGCGTTGGCCCGGTTCGTCGAAACCCCTGAAGAAGCGGGTGAGTGGCTCGCCAAGGAGGTCAGGGAAGGCGATGCGGTGTTGCTCAAGGCCTCGCGCGGTGTGAAGCTTGAGCGGGCGCTGGATGTGCTGCAGAAGAAATCAAGCTCTCACTCGTGCGACTAACTGACGCCAGTTTTGGCATGACCAATTCAGCGATGGTGGGAGCTGAAGGCCTTGTAGTTGTCCTTTGCATATCTGGGCCAACTTTTTTGCGGCCGCTGCTACGGGTTTGCCATCCTTTACCCGAGGGCCTTCCTCAGCTTCATCAGTTGATCC
>DASZFK010000189.1:0-5752 GCA_035939855.1 Candidatus Angelobacter sp. | reverse complement strand
CCATGGCACCTCGTTCTTCAGCAAGAAAGATCTCGACCAGTACATTACCGCACAGGAAGAGGCCAAGAAGCGCGACCATCGGGTGCTGGGCAAGCAGCTTGATCTGTTCAGCATTCAGGAACTGGCGGGCCCAGGCTTGATCTTCTGGCATCCCAAGGGCGGGCTGATCCGCAAGGAGATGGAAGACTGGATGCGTGAAGAGTATCTCAAACGCGGTTACTCACTCGTCTACACGCCTCACGTTTTCCGGGTGAACCTGTGGCAGACGAGTGGCCACGAAGGTTATTACGCGCAGAATATGTTCACTCCAATGGAGCTGGATGATGCCGATTATCGCATCAAGCCCATGAACTGCCCCGGACACATCCTGATCTACCGCGACGCTTTGCGCTCCTACCGGGATTTGCCTGTCCGTTTGGGTGAGTTGGGTACCGTATATCGCTATGAGCGTTCAGGCGTGATGCATGGCTTGTTGCGTGTGCGCGGCTTTACCCAGGACGATGCGCATATTTTCTGCACCCCGGAGCAGATCGAAGACGAGATTGTCGGCTGCATGGATTTTGCTCTGGCCGTGCTCAAGAGCTTCGGTTTTACCGAGTACCAGGTCGAGTTGAGTATTTGGGACCCGAATGATCGCAAGAATTTTCTTGGCGGAGATGAAAACTGGGAGCTTGCAATCCGCTCCCTGGAAAACGCTCTCCAGCGCCGGGACATCCCCTACAAGACCATTCCCGGGGAGGCTGCATTCTACGGTCCCAAGATCGACGTTAAGTTGGTGGATGCCATCGGCCGCCCCTGGCAGCTTTGCACCGTGCAATTTGATTTCAACCTGCCACAACGCTTCGACCTGGAATATGTCGCCGAGGATGGCAGCCGCAAGCAGCCGCTCATGGTGCATCGCGCCCTGTTTGGCTCAATGGAGCGCTTCTTCGGCGTGCTGATCGAACACTACGCCGGGGCTTTCCCCGTGTGGCTCTCGCCCGTGCAGGTAGCGGTGATTCCCATCAGCGAGAAGCATACCGAGTACGGGCAAAACGTGACGCGACGACTCAGAGACGCGGGGATTCGCGTCGAGCTGGATGCCCGCAATGAGAAAATGAATGCCAAAGTCCGGGAGCATACCTTGCAAAAAGTTCCATTCCTCCTGGTCGTGGGCGAGAAAGAAGCAGAGGCCGGAACGGTCAACGTCCGCGTCCGGGGCAAGCAGCAACCGGAAGGAACTGTGCCAGTCACGCAATTCATCGAAAGAGTAAAAAGATTGATAAGAGACAAGAGCGTCGCTTTGGATTGATTTTTAGCACTCAGCAGTCAGCATTCGGCATTCAGTCCGCCAACATCTTGGTCTAATAAGGATAGAGCAGGCTTGCCGCTTTCCAATTCGTGTTCATTCGCGTGTGGAGCCTGCACTGAGCGGAGCGAATGTGTGGCTGAATGGGTTTTCAACACTAACCATGCCCACGATGCTTTATCCCTTTAGCCCAAGATGTTCGCGGGCTGAATGCCGAATGCTGACTGCTGAATGCTAACGTTGAATGCTGATTGCTGACTACGAATGCTAAAAACAAAATTCCCCGGCTTCTCTCCCGAAGCGCTTACATTTCTGCGCAATCTTCAGCGCAACAACCGTCGCGAATGGTTTCAGCCGCGCAAAGAAAAATATGAGGCGCTGATCAAGTCTCCCATGCTGGAACTGATTGGCTGCCTTAACGAGGAACTGGCAAGCTTTGCGCCCAATTACGTGACCCCGCCGCAAAAGGCGATGTATCGGATTTACCGTGATACCCGGTTCTCCAAGGACAAGTCACCGTATAAGACGCACATTTCCGGCATCTTTCCCAGGGTGACGGCTGTGAAGAGAGAGGGCGCGGTATTTTATTTTCACTTCACAACCAAAGAATTGCTGGTCTTTGGCGGCATTTATTCCCCTGAGCGGGAAGAATTGATGGCTTATCGTGGATTAATTCAAGAGCGTTACCAGGAATTAGAGAACATTCTTAACAACAAGAAGCTGCGAGCCACGCTGGGAGCCTTGCAAGGGGAAGTAATGACCCGCATGCCCAAAGGCTATCCGGTCGACCACCCGGCTGAATTGCTGCTGCGTCACAAACAGTGGTACGTGGAGGCCATCCTGGATGTTGGCTTGGTCACCTCTCCCAAGCTTGTTCCGGAAATGGCAAAACGTTTCGAACTGATGGCTCCCTTTATCGAGTTCATGAACCAACCGTTCACCCATAAGCAAAAGCCCAGGAAGATGCCCTTTTCGGTCTTTTGAATGTTGAGTACGGCGGTTCCAGGCTCTGCGGGCTGGGCTTTGGGGACTCTGAACTCCTCTTCATTCCCTTAAGTGAACAAGTATTGGGTTTATAACCGGATAAAAAGGTACGAGAAATCCACAAGATGCTGATCTCTTGACATTCATCGCACAGAATGTAAATCATTGAAAATAAACTAGAAATAGCCGCTTGCGGCTACATTTTCAGCTCTGGGTTTTAACCTGATTTTAATATTTGGACTTGGCCGAAGCCGTTATGATCTTAAGTAAGGCTTAACCCGATTGCTCGAATCAATTTGTCCCAGGTTTATCCAGCCTGTTGATCCAGGCAAGCGGGGATTTCCCAGAGAAGGAGGCCAGCCATGCGAATTGCGCTGCCACCCTACCATGCTCATATCACTCCTCAGGCTTCGCGGCCCAAGTTCTTGTGGGAATGCAAGATCCGTCGCGAAGGATCACAAGATGTGGTATCGCGCCACGAGTTAGGAGTCAAGGAAGATGCCTGCGCTGTCGCTCTCCTGGAGCTGACCCGCCTTTTGCATTCGGACAGCTCTGCACCAGGACCACGGAAAATTCACCGGACGTAGACCTAGACATTCATCGTGAATTTGGCAGGCCGCCGACTAGCTGTACGAGGACTGCGCCCCGGCTACTTTGCTGGATCATTTGTGCAACTTTGGTTCGGGCTGCGGCATAGCTTCTTTCCAACATCTGCCGGTCGGTTGGGTGTTCGAGGCCTGCCTCTATAAGTTTCTCGGGCATGATGACTGGAGGGAAACTTTGCTTTGGCTCAGCCATGCAGAGTACCAGTCCCTCGCGAAACCACAAGGGCGTTCCGGGATGAGCGTGGGTTTCAATCAGCCGGTGCGCGATCTCGTGTCGCAAGGTAGATTCAAGCAGTGATTTGCTTCTGAGCGAAGCTAGCGGTTGAAGACTGATCACGTCGCCTCGAGTAAAAGCGGCGATCCAGCCGGGTTGCCCTGTAGAGTTGCGATAGGCATCGAGCGAAGGATAGAACTTGAGTTGTGTCCTGGTCTCCAGCTTCCAGCCTACCTCCGATTCCAAGGCTGCCAACATGCTTTCAGCAAGCGAGAGCACTTCTTCTTGTTGTTGTGGCTCCCGTCCGGTGGTCAGCATCTCAAAGTGCGCGCTCTGCCGCTTTTCCCATTCAAGTCCGTGCGCAGTGAGGCCGATAGTGCCGCCGGGATAATAAAAGTCCAAAATCTGGTGGTAATTCATCCCTTCCTTTGCCATTTCCTCTGTCCCTGCCTGGCAAAGGCCAACCCCGTGCCCGGCGCCGCGTCCGGTAAAGATAAGGGAGTCCTCGGTGGTTTCCAGGTTGTAGAGATCGCTGCGGACCTGGTTCCAGCCAAAATGCCTGCCAATAGCAAAGCGCAGCGAGGATGCGGAGACAAACTGTGGAGGATCGGTTGAGCTGCGAAACACCAATCTCTGCACGCGACCACTGGGTGTGTGTCCGGCGATTTCCAGTTTGTTCCATGTCCGAGGAATCTTAAGCCCTTGCTCGTGGAGGGCTTTTTCCACTTCCTGGCGATTCAGTTGGGCCTTCCAGGGCAGGAGGGACGCACGCTGGCAATATGGGTCATCATGCTGCTGAAGATAGGGCGCATCGAGGTCCGGCCATGCTTCCTTGCCGCCTGCCAATGTGCCTCCGCAGTTCTGATGGTAGAAGGTTGCGGCAGCCACACCGTGGAACCAGAGAAGTTGCCCCCGTGTGGCTGTCACTGCAGAGCGGATTTGGCTGCTGATGCCTTGGAAGTTCAACGCCTGGCAGTGAGTGCTATCGCAATAGTCAAAGCCTTCGTGCTGATGCCGAGGCTTGAAGCGGGCCGCATAAGTACGCACGGCCACTGCCATGGCTTTCAGGCTTTCCGGATATGCGAAGGTCCCACTTTCGCCAGCCAACGCTGCCGCTACATAATCCTCGAGAGGAACTCTGGCTATCGCGATCAGCCGCCCGTGATCGGTATTGACCTGTAGAGGAAACGAAAGCGTTAGCTTGAACCCCTGCTCGGGCGCGATGCGGTAGTTGCCTTCGATAAAAAGCTGTTCGATTCCGGCAAGGCTCTCCCCGGCAATCTTGAGTTCCTGCCCGCTGGCTTCGAGGGAGAGCTTATCAGCAGAATTTCGCCGGCATTTTTCGCACGTGCGCCACTCCAGCCGCCCCGAGACAGCTTCGACCAAGAGGCGATGCTCACTATGCAGGCTATAGAGACGTACCGTGAGGTCTGTTGTCTGGGAAAGCGCGGGCAGGCAGGAGAGGGACAAGACTAACAGACAGAATCTGCGCACGCTCATTTTGCGTCTCCGTGCCGGAGCTTCCAATAGGAGGTGATAAGAGGGGCGGCGACCGCGGCCGCATCTGTGCCGCGTCCATGCTCAAGGTAAACCAGCAGGACAATTTCTGGTTTGTCCGCTGGCGCATAACCCACAAAAAATCCATGAGAACCAGGCTGATTCACACCCGAGGCCGTTCCAGTCTTACCTGCCGCCGATGTCCCTAAGGGCTGAGCCGCATGGGCTGCGCCATATAGGACGGAGCGCTCCAGGCCCAGGAACACCGGCTTTGCAAATTCAGAGCTGTTATTGGGGGCTTGTTTTTGCAGGGCCAGGCGACGATACGCAGCCAATAGTTCGAGCGGGGTGACCTCAATTCCCCAATCTCCCAAAGCCTGCAACTGAAGACTCGATTGGCTTTGAGCCGCGGTGATGCGTCCAATGGACTCGCCCGAAGCCAATCCGGTAGGCGATGTGAACCCCGCGCGGCGAAATGTTTCGGCCAACTCGCTGGGAGTCATCCGCAGAGCCATGGAAGAAAAGTACGTGTTACAGGAATAAGCAATGGCATCAGTCGCATCCAAGCTGGCGACCGCGGGAGAGTGAGTGCAGTCCATGCGATGCCCGCCGATGTAAAGAGGCCGATGGCAGGCCAATCGCTGGGCCGGCTCCACTTTGTTTAAGCGAAGCAACTCCAGCAAAATAAATGGCTTGACCGTTGATCCTGGCGCCTCCAATCGTTGGGCCGCAATTGCAATATTCCGTTCGGCCAAGAGCTTTCCGGTAGCGACGTCCAGTACTACCACCGCTCCGGGCTTGGTCCCCATCGTGTCAGCCATCTGCTTTTGCAGACGGGAGGCGATCGAGGACTGGCCGGCGCTATGCGCCGTCCAACTCAATACGCAGACCAGGACTAGAGAACGGCTGAGAAGATTCACAGACAATTTACGAGAAGTATAGCCCTATTCTTCGGAGAACTTTTAATTTCTAATTTCTAATTTCCAATTTCTAATTTGAACAGCAGCATTCAGCAGTCAGCACTCAGCGCAGGACTGCGCCAAGGCGCAGTCCATAGGACCTGAAACTGGGCGTCATTTCTTTTTACTTTAGATTTTCTTCTGTTGCAAAGTAGAAGAACGACCGGGCGCGGCAAGCTATAGTCGTGTATTTCTTGGTGCCTTG
>DASZFK010000188.1:0-2887 GCA_035939855.1 Candidatus Angelobacter sp. | reverse complement strand
CGCTTCGAGGGAACAGAAGGAGTGATCAAAGGCACGATCGGATTGATGTACAACTATCCCAGCGGCCGCCCTGACACGCTGGAATTTATGTCCAAACGCAATCCCGGCTATTGGTTTTCGGCGCGCCTTCAAAGTATGTGGATTCCCGACGCGTTTGTCGGCCCCATGGCTTCCCTGATGTGCGCGATCGAAGACAACTCCGAACCTGAGACCAGCGGACGGGACAATCTCCACACCTTGCAAATCGTTTTCGCCGAGTATCTCTCGATGGCCGAAAAGCGAGCGGTGCGGCCAGACGAGGTCACCGGCTGAATATATTTTCAGGCGCCACTCCCTTTAAATCCGAAGAACAACCGGGAGTCTGGGGCGTTAGATACGCTCCGTTATCAATCCGAGTTGGAGCAACAAAGTACTCCTGCAAGTGCGGAATGCATTCGAGAAACAATGCGTCGTGCCCCATCGCAATGTGATTGAACAGAACCAGGTGCTGGTGGATTTGGCCCATATCGCCAACATGTGGCACTACCGGCAGCCCAAACTTCCGCGCCATCAGGCTGACCGTAAGGAACTCCGAGATTCCTGCAACGCGGGTGCAATCTACTTGTACAAAATGAACTGCGCATGCCTGCATGAAATTCTTGAACAAGATGCGATTTGGAACGTGCTCGCCCAGCGCGATCGGAGTGGGCGCGATTGCCTGCGCCAACGTCCGGTGCGCTTGGATATCATCCGGGTGAGTTGGCTCCTCGATGAAATACGGTGAAACCGTACGCAGCGACTCGCACGCCTTAAGGGCCGCCGGCAACGTCCATTGCTGGTTGGCGTCGAGCATGATCAATGCGTCGGGGCCTGCGAGGTCACGCAACATGGATGCACGCCGGAGGTCGCGCTGCTGGTCGGGAGATCCCACTTTAAGCTTGAAGGCGCGAAACCCGCGGTCCATGGCTTCTCGCGCCCGTTCCTTCACCTGGCTATCTTCGTACTGGAACCAACCGACTGAAGTGTCGTATCCGGGGTAGCCTCGCTTTAAAACGTCCTCACGACTGGCACGAATGGGAAGTTGTTCCTGCAGGATGGTCATTGCGTCGTCCTGGGTGATAACGTCTTCCAGATAGCTGAGATCAAGGAGGCTTACACATTCCCGCGGGCTTAGATCAAGAAGCAGCCGCCACAGGGGCACGCCTCGCGCCTTCGCCCACAAATCAAAACAGGCATTGGTGAGAGACGCCAGCGCCAGATGAACGACGCCTTTCTGCGGCCCCAGCCAGCGCAGTTGCGGATGCTGCGCCAGCCGTCGTGAGACCGTGCCGAAGTCCGCCATCAGTTCTTCGATTTCCTGGCCGACCAGACTGCTTCCCAGCAATTCGATGGCTTCGCATACCAACTGATTGCCCTGGCCCAGAGTCAACACGATCCCTGTACCGTAGAGACCGCCGCTGCCGGCCAGAAGAGTTGTGGCAAAAGCGTACTCGGAGCCGGAGTGCACCGCGTCACTTCCCGCGCCGTCGTGCAGAGGAAAGCGCACATCTCTGGTTTCCAGCGAAATAATTCTTTTTTCTTTCATGATTTGCGATATATCAGGATCAGAAAAGGAACTTATGCCTTTCTATGGTCAACTGCCAAGAGCATCGAATATAGTGAAGCGCTCTTGATTTGAGCAACGCTTCTTGTTTTCTTTGATACAACAGCCGAGTGAACGACGAGGAGAATTGCAGCATGAAACGCTATGGTTCATTGATCGGGTTAAGGCCGGAAGCATTGGACGAATATAAGAAATATCATGCCGCGGTGTGGCCTGAAGTGCTGGCAATGATCCAGAAGTGTAACATTCGCAATTATTCCATCTTCCTGAAGGACGGCCTGCTCTTCAGTTACTTCGAATATAACGGCACGGATTATCCGGCAGACATGGCGAAAATGGCGGCCGATCCAAAAACCCAGGAGTGGTGGGCCATCATGATGCCGATGCAGCGTCCTCTTGAAACTCGCGGAAAAGACGAATGGTGGGCCAGCATGGAGGAAGTTTTTCATCTCGATTGATTCACGATTCGTTGCCGCATAGTTGAATCGCATCGTCTCGCCGGAAAACAAGAATGAACATGCAAATCGCCGATACGCACCAGCATTTGTGGGACCCGGAGTTATTTCGATACTCGTGGCTGCAAACAGTCCCCAGCCTGAACCGCCCCTTCCGTATGCCAGATTATCTTGAAGCGACCCGGGGGCTGGACGTGGTGAAGTCCGTGCATCTGGAAGCGGATGTGGATGAACCATTTATGCTGGATGAAACTCGCTATCTGCTGGCTCTGGCCGACCAACCAGATAATCCTTTGGCCGGCGTCGTGGCATGCGGGCGTCCCGAGAAAGAAGATTTCAGAAACCACGTCGAAAGAATTGCCGGTTATCCCAAAGTGAAAGGAATCCGGCGGGTGCTGCATACTCAACCCGACGAGGTTGGCCAGAGCAGAACCTTCGCGCGGAATATCGCCAGCCTCAAGGACTATGGGCTTTCTTTTGATCTTTGCGTGCTGGCACGCCAGCTTCCCATCGCCATCAATCTGGCGTCGACTTGCCCGGACGTCAGCTTTATTCTCGATCATTGCGGAGTTCCGCAGGTAAAAGAAAGAATTCTTGATCCCTGGTGTTCGCACATTGCGGAAATCGCAAAGCTTCCGAACGTGTACTGCAAAGTTTCCGGATTGGTTGCCTACGCCGATCCGGCGCGATGGACAGAGGACGACCTTCGGCCTTATGTGGATCAAGTGATTTCCTGCTTTGGCTGGGACCGTGTGATGTTTGGAAGTGACTGGCCGGTTTGCACTCTCTCGGCAAGCTATCAGCACTGGGTCGAGGCTTTGGATTCGCTCACGCGAGAAGCGGGCGCTGC
>DASZFK010000187.1:0-23684 GCA_035939855.1 Candidatus Angelobacter sp. | reverse complement strand
TGGGGACGCGAAATCTACTTGAACCCGATCATTATCGGTGGTCGATCCCTTCCCTTGCACTCATCCAGCCAAAGCGAATTGCCAGCAAGCCGATGATGCTGCATACGGCTGCGGCCCTGTTTTCGGACATACGGCCCTGCGTAGTTTTCGGACAAAAGAAATGCAATGGCCTAATCCAGCATACATCCAATGTACCTTTATGTGCAGTCTAAGGTTGTGAAGCCTCATGGTTAAGCCCTGTTTTTTCCGCCCGTGAAATGACAATGATTGACGCCAATCTGATGCCTTGCGAAAGCGCACTGACGACAGATGAACAGACAAAAATCGAAAAGCGCGTCGCCGAGTTGGGCGAGTGGTTCCACAACATTGATTTAAAGGGGGTGCAGACAGCGCCGAATCATTTTCTGGGTGATTTTCCTCGGGTGAAATGGCAGGAAATTGCACCCCTGTTTCCTGACGATCTTTCCGGGGCCACGGTGCTCGACCTGGGCTGCAACGGAGGCTTCTATTCACTTGAGTTGAAAAAACGGGGCGCACAGCGTGTACTGGCAGTCGATGTAGACGAGCGATATCTCAACCAGGCGAAGTTTGCCGCAGAGATCCTGGAGCTTGAGATCGAGTTTGATAAACGCTCCATTTATGATGTCGACAAAATCCCAGGGCGGTTCGACTACGTGCTCTTTATGGGAGTGTTCTATCATCTGCGTTATCCTCTCTATGCGCTCGATAAGGTTATTAAGAAAGTGAAAGGCAAGTTGATTTTCCAGACCATGATTCGAGGTTCTCTTGTCAGCCCCGTGTTAAAGGACAACTACCACTTCTGGAACAAGAAGATTTTTGAAGACCCGAATTTTCCATGCATGTACTTCATCGAGAAGAATTACGCAGATGATCCCACGAACTGGTGGATCCCCAATCATGGCGCCATGGAAGCAATGCTGCGCAGTTCGGGCCTGGAGATCGTGGCCCACCCGGAGCCGGAAACGTGGGCTTGCGTGCCAGTAAATGTCCAGCGGGATGGGGTTTACATTTTGGACCATGAACTGGCGGGGACTTTGTGAGATACAGAGGCACGGAGACATAGAGATGATCTCGGACAACCCATGGAACCGCAGAGGCCGCAGAGATCGCAGATCAAAAATGATGAAGGTAACGGCAAATCGATTGAGCGCACGATTTTAGGAGTTCGTCTTTGATGATCAAGAATATTCTGATTACCGGTGGGGCCGGATTTGTGGGATCGCATCTGGCTGATGCTTTGTTGGCGGCTGGCCATAACGTTCGTATCTTCGACAATCTCACAGCTCAAGTTCACGGCGAGCAGTTTCCTGCATATCTCTCAAAAGAAGCCGAATTGATCAAGGGAGATATGCGCGATGCGGATGCAGTCTACAGCGCCCTGGAAGGAAGGGACGTGATCTTTCACCTGGCGGCGGCGGTGGGCGTGGGGCAGTCGATGTATGAGATCTCACGATACATCGGCACAAATACCCAGGGGACGGCGGTGTTGCTGCAAGCGTTGCTGGACCGCAAGAGCCGCGTGGAAAAGTTGATCGTGGCATCTTCCATGTCGATCTACGGCGAAGGCAAGTATCTGTGCGCGTTGTGCGGAGATGTAGCCCCTCCAATCCGCCCGGTAGAACAGTTGAAGATGAAACAGTGGGAAGTGGTATGCCCACGGTGTGGAGAGGCATTGGCTCCCGTTGCTACCGACGAATCCAAGCCGCTGCAATGCAGCTCGATCTATGCGCTCTCCAAGAAAGACCAGGAAGAGATGTGCCTGCTTTTTGGCCGCACCTACGAGTTGCCTGTCGTCGCTTTGCGGTATTTCAACATCTATGGGTCACGACAAGCGCTTTCCAATCCTTATACAGGTGTGGCGGCGATTTTTGCCTCGCGGCTGCTCAATGGCAATCATCCCCTGGTGTTTGAAGATGGCAAGCAGATGCGTGATTTTGTAAGCGTCTATGACGTAGTGAGGGCCAACCTGCTGGCCATGGAACGCTCCGATGCCGACGGATGCGCGCTCAATATCGGCTCAGGAGAGGCTATCTCGATCCGCGAAGTAGCCATGGCGTTATCCAGCGCCTTGGAAACTTATATTCCAGCGGAGCTGACAGGCAAGTATCGTGCAGGCGATATACGGCATTGCTTCGCTGACATCTCGGCAGCCCGCAGGTTGCTGGGATATCAGCCGGCAGTTCGTTTTACGGAGGGCCTGAAGGAGTTGGCTGGATGGCTGCGCTCCCAGCAACCGACAGACCGCGCAGCGGAAGCTGTGGCACAGCTCAGCAGCTATGGTTTGACTGCCTAAACCTTACGAGAAGGAACGACATGAATACACCAGAAACCCGCTCCGTGCTCATCTTTGGAGGTGCTGGATTCATTGGATCTAATCTCGCCCACCACTTGCTGGCCGCGACCGATGCCAGAGTCCATATCTTCGACAATCTGGCCCGTGATGGAGCGCAACACAACCTGGAATGGCTCAAGAAAAAAGCAGCCGGATCGGGCCGCCTGCAAGTGACCGTCGCTGATATTCGAGACGCGCGCGCGGTGGAAAAGGCCGTGGCCCAAGCCACCGAGATCTATCATTTGGCAGCGCAGGTGGCGGTAACGACCTCAGTCGCCGATCCTCGGCTGGACTTCGAAGTAAACCTGGGAGGGACCTTCAACATACTTGATGCGGCGCGAAAATGCGGACACCAACCTCTCCTTGTATTTACTTCCACAAACAAGGTTTACGGTGATTTGGGGCTAGGCACGCCTGTGGTTACCAGGACAAACTACATCTATCCTCACCACACCGGGGTTTCCGAGTCACAGCGCCTGGACTTCCACTCGCCTTATGGATGTTCCAAAGGCGCGGCCGACCAATATGTGCATGATTTTGCCCGTATTTACAAACTGCCGACCGTGGTTTTTCGCATGTCGTGCATTGCCGGTCCAAGGCAGTTTGGCACCGAGGACCAGGGCTGGGTGGCCCATTTTGTTTATTCCGCACTTCAGAAAAAACCAGTGGTCATTTATGGCGATGGACGACAAGTGCGCGATGTGCTCAGCGTCAATGACCTGGTCCGGGCTTTCGATGCGGTCCAGCAGCATAGAGCCAAGACCCAGGGAGAGATATTCAACATTGGTGGCGGCATGGAAAATACCGTATCGCTGCTGGAATTGATCGAGCTCATCGAAGAGATGACAGGCCACAGCCTGCAATACGTGCTGGATGAACGACGCCCCGGAGATCAACTTGTTTACATCACCGACTATACCAAGATCATGCGGGCCACAGGCTGGAAGCCCGCGACGACCCTTCAGCAAACTTTAGAAGCGCTCTGGCGTTTCTGGGAAGAAAACCAGAACATCATCGGCCCGGTAGATGGCCGCATGACGCCTGCAGAAAAATTTGCCGTAGCTACGCAACTCTCTGGAAGGGCGGGATGAAGTTCGCGCTGGTCAATCCAAATTGGGACTTCGCGGGCTCCACCTATTTCGGCTGTAAAGATCCACATGTGCCGCTGGAGTTGCTGTTCGCCGCTGATCAGATTCAGAGTGCCGGTCACGTGCCGCTAGTGGTTGATGCGCAAACCGACAATCTCACCGTGGAAGAGGTCAGGAGACAAATCGTATCCTTTGCTCCTGATTTCCTGGTCGTGCCCACCGCTCCGTCGTATCTGTTCTGGCGTTGTCCACCTCCGGAGCTGCGCGTGCCTATGGAATGGATCTCAGAGCTGAGGACGAAGGCTATAACAGTCACCATCGGACCGCATCCTTCCGCCACTCCTGAAGCCACCATTCGCAAGACAGGATGCGATGTGGCCATGCGAGGAGAACCTGACCAGACGCTTGCGCAATTGGCAGACAAACCCTGGAGCGAAATTGCGGGTTGCTGCTTTAAAACTGAAAGAGACATACAGATCACTCGTGGTTTGGGCGTGACCGATATGGCTGCCCTTGCGCCTCTTGGATTCCACAATTACAACGTTGAAGCACATTGGCATCGACATCATGTATTCACGCCTGAACACGGAGTGGGCGCGGAACTGGAGTTTGCTCGCGGCTGCCCGTGGGCTTGTACGTTCTGCAACAAAACACTGTTCCGCAACAAATTTCGTGAACGCAATGTAGAGGCTTTGTTGCAGGAAATCGATATTCTGGTCAGCCGGGGCGTTCAATATATTTATTTCATTGATGAGATTTTTGGAGTAGGCAAGAATGTGCGCCGTCTTCTGGAAGGCATCGCCGAGCGACCGGTAAAAATCGGTTTTCAGACCCGCATCGATCTTTGGAATGAAG
This sequence comes from Candidatus Angelobacter sp., assembly GCA_035939855.1. Classification (GTDB taxonomy): domain Bacteria; phylum Acidobacteriota; class Terriglobia; order Terriglobales; family Acidobacteriaceae; genus Angelobacter. Next base: position 19,388 of record DASZFK010000187.1, on the reverse strand, counting down.
AAACCCTTGATCTGCTGGGGAAGGCGCATTGCATCTCGATGGAGTGCGGCATCGAATCCATTACCAGGGAAGGGCGCGAGGAGCTGAACAAGAACTGCCGCATGGATACCGATCGCATCAGCGAATTATTGATCTATGCGCGCAGCCGCATACCGTGGGTGCAGGCCAACCTCATTTTGACCGATAAAGATGACCGTGAGCAGATTCGCCAATGGCAGCAAAATCTGAAGGCCAGAGGCGTATGGGTCAGCGAACCAGTGCCCATGTTTCCCTACCCTGGAAGTCCGCTCTATGTTCAAACCTTTGGTGCGGCCCCGGATGAACATGCGTGGGAGCGAGCGCATCGTTTTTATACCTCAATGTTCAGTGATGAGGATTACAGCGATATTCAGGAACAGAGGCCCACGCCCATAGAAGAGTTAGAGAGCGTCGCTAACACCTGGTGAGCAGAAAATAATTAGTTTCAACCAGCACGTAACGAGGATGCTTCCACCATTCATGCTCTTCCCCCCCTGTCATTCTGAGGGCCGTTCTTGGCCCGAAGAATCTCTATCGCACCGACAAAGCGTCGGTCAATAGCGATAGAACTCCCAGAATCCCAAATGCAGCGTTACAAAGAGCGTGCTCAGCCCCATAGCGCTGGCGGCCGTAGGGATTCTTCGGGCCAAAGAACGGCCCTCAGAATGACAGGGGGCAAGCTGTTTTCGGGAGTGGGAACATCATCGTTGTATACGGCGCAACTCAGGCTCGGTGCTCGATCACACGTCTTCTCAAAGAAGCACTTGACTATCGTAATGGCCGGAAGAACTCCCGCAGGTCCTGGGCAAGAAGCTCCGGTTGCTCCATGGCGGCGAAATGACCTCCTCGTGGCATCGCAGTCCAGCGCACGATGTTGTAGCCGCGTTCGGCAAGTTCGCGCGGAGGCACCGGCAGTTCTTTGGGAAAAGCTGCAAATGCTACAGGAGGTTTGACGCGGTTCGCGGGCGAAAGTTGAATCGGCTTTTCGCGAGTTTCGTAGTAGAGCCGTGTTGAGGAAGTAATGGTCTGCGTGAGCCAATAGATCATGACGTTCGTCAGCAACTCATCTCGCGAGAAAACGCTCTCCACGTTGCCGCCGCAATCGCTCCAGGTCCGGAACTTCTCTATGATCCATGCGGCAAGACCAACTGGAGAGTCGTTAAGTCCAAAGCCAAGAGTCTGCGGCTTCGTACCCTGAATGTGAGAGTAGCCGCCTTCGGCATCCCACCACTTGCGAAGCTCGGCCATGTACGCTTTAGCGGTTTCATCGTCGGCGGTTTGATTCAGGGTGCCGCCAAAAAGAAAACGTCCGGCAATGTAGTTCAAGTGAATGCCGATGACATTTTGATCATGTGCCAAACCCAGGGCTGTTGAAACAGCAGAGCCCCAATCGCCACCCTGAGCAGCGAAGCGTTGATACCCGAGTTCAGCCATCAATCGCTTCCAAAGGGTTGCAATTCGAAACGGGTCCATGCCACGCTGCGTGGCACGATCTGAGAATCCGTATCCAGGCAACGAAGGAACAATGACATCGAAGGCATCTTCCGGCTTGCCACCATGGGCTTCAGGGTCGGTCAAGAGAGGGATGATCTTGATCATCTCCATGAAGCTACCCGGCCATCCATGCGTGATGATCAGCGGCAAGGGCTTGGGTGCTTTGCTGCGAGCATGGACAAAATGGATGTGGAAGCCATCGAGCGCCACTCGATACTGAGGAAGGCGATTCAGCATGGCTTCCTGTTGACGCCAGTCGTAGGAATTGCGCCAATAGTCCGCCACGGATTTCATGGTTCCCAGACTGGAACCCATTTCCCAGCCAACGTTTTCTAGTTCGTCGGGCCAACGAGTAGCATCGAGCCTGCGATTCAAGTCGGCAAGGGCGGCATCTGAGACATTGATGGTGAAGTTTTCAATAGGCACTTGGTTGTTCCCCGAAACCTACCGCTATTTTTCCTGCTGGGGCTTGAACGGCAGTCCCGGCGCGAGCACGCCTTTGCCGGTAAGCCATGCATGGGGTTCGAGCTTGAAGTAGCCTGCCTTGAACAGCGGATCATCCTGGGCCAGCTTTATCGCCTCATCTGCGGCAACCGTGTAGATCGAGACTGCCAGAAGATCGCCTCGATCCATGAATGGACCGGCTACCGCGAGTTTTCCTTTGCCCATCACGTCTTGCAGGAAAGCCACATGCTGAGGCATAAAGTCTTTCAGCGGAAACTCGGGAGTCCACTTCTCTCCACGAAACATGAGCACCAGCGTGTATTGCTCCAGTCCACCGGCATCTTTTTCCACATGATGAATTGCCTCGGGCTTGATCCTCCACGGGCCGCGCACTTCCACTGCCAGGCGCCCGGCTTTCACCGTTGGATCTTCATTGGCCCATCTGGTTGCTTCTTCCGCTGAACTGGCGGTCAGCACGAAAATCCCCCGCAACGGCGTATCAGAGCCAAACGGTCCAGCCATGACCAGCTTGTTCTCCGCATACATCTTGCGGATGTTGGCCATGTGCTCGCCCTGAAGCTTTTCCGCAGCATCTTTGTCGAGTTGCGGGGGATTTGCAGGGCGCTTCAGAAATACGAGAAAGAACTGGCGCTGGCCGCCTGCTTCTTGCTTCTGGCCGTAGGCGATCCCCAATACGACGAGAATCACTGTGGCAATCGATAAAAGTTTTCTGATCATTGGTTTTTCCGGCATAAAGATGTGTCGCCTTTTATTCGCCATTATCGTACCCTAATTCTCGCGTCAGGTACAGTGCCGGCAACAAACAAAAAGGGCCTTGTTTGTTCCGCATCCAAACAAGTCCCAGTGGAGAAGAGGACACACTAGGTTTACCTGCCTTATGGAAAGATGGCGCTCTAATGGTCTGTGACATGCGTCAAGTTACGCCAGCTTTAGCATTTCACCAGTCAGCTTCGAATGTGAAAAACCAAACTGACTCCACCACGCTTCCGCCCGTGTCCCTTTCTTATTGTGTCGTTAATGTCATTAGCAACCTGAGTAGCTATTCGCCGTCACCTGCTTTATCCTGTTTCTCGCATGGACCCGATCCGTTTAACCCGGCAGTTAGTCGATATTGAATCTATTACTGGGAATGAGGCTGCTGTTGGGGCAGCCCTTTATGATGAGCTCGGCAAGCTCGATTATTGTGTTCACAAGATTCCGGTGGAGCACTCACGATTTAACGTTCAGGCTACGCTTGATGGAAAGCCACCGGAGATTGTGTTTTCAACGCATATCGACACAGTGCCGCCTTTTATTCCTTCATCGGAGGACAACGAAAACATCTATGGCCGTGGATCGTGTGACGCCAAGGGAATTGCCGCTGCTCAGATCGCTGCCTGCGAACGCCTGCGAAGAGAAGGCGCAGCCGTGGGCATGTTGTTTCTGGTAGGTGAAGAACGGGACAGCCTGGGCGCGAAGATTGCCAACGAGAATCCACTTGGGAGCCGTTTCCTGGTGAACGGCGAACCTACCGAAAACAAGATCGCTGTTGCTTCGAAAGGCGCGCTGCGCGCGGAGATTATAGCTCGCGGCAAGATGGCCCACTCCGCCTATCCTGAATTGGGGGAGTCTGCTATCGAAAAACTTCTGCAAGCGCTCGAGCGTCTGCGTCAGATGGATTTGCCCACCAATCCTGAAGTGGGACCTTGCACCATGAACATCGGTGTGATCGAAGGTGGCCGGGCGCCCAACGTAATTGCCGACCATGCCCGCGCTCAACTGTTGTATCGATTGGTCGGTCCGTCGGATGGGTTACGAACAGAAATTCAGAAACGTATCGCAGGATTTGCCCAGGCAGAATTTGTCCTCGAAATTCCATTCAAGAAACTACGTACGGTGTCAGGCATCGAGACAATGATAGCGTCTTTCACCACTGATATTCCCGCACTCAGCAAATGGGGTGAGCCGGTGTTGCTGGGGCCGGGATCAATCCACGTCGCTCACACTGACCGCGAATACATCTCTAAGAAACAGCTACTCGATGCAGTGGATCTATATTGCTCGGTGGCCAAGCAACTCCTTGCCCGATGAAGGAAAAACCCACCGCGGAGGCACTGAGACACAGAGAATGCAAAAAGAATCCGGCTAGTAGGACCGAGCCATGAGCAAAAAGACGATGAATAAACCGACAGAGGCAGTATGGGAGAAAGAGATTACTCGCCGAGTGGCCGAACTAAATGCAGGCATAGTCAAGACTATCCCGTGGGCCGAAGTGCGGCGCCGCGTATTGGCCAAACTTCCTCAAACCTCAAAATCCGACAAAGTTTCAAAACCCAAATGGTGCCACCCAATTTAGATTTCGCCCTAGTCTATGCCTGCATTAACCCTCTTGGTTTCTCCGTGTCTCCGTGCCGTGGTGGGTTTTGCATTTGTTCTTTTACTTCTCGGCCAGCTTTCTCCCCACATTCAAGCTATCGAAATTCAGAATCGTGTTGAGTACGAGCGAGTAACTGCCCACTGTCTCGCCGCGATAAATCGGGTTGATCGAAAACATTACAACGTGTCCTTCATCCAAAGGTACGTCAATCACTGCTGGATGCTGGGCGATCTCGTTGCCTCCTTCCACCAGGCCTGAAAGGGGGAGGTCTTTGCTATCAGCATATCGGAATATCACCCTCGGACGCCGCACCGGCGGAATCACCGTAATGGGATTGCGGAGTTGCTCATCGGTGAGCGGCAACGCCTCCCATGCCTCGGCATGAGGCTGTTCAGGAGCCTCAACGAAAGGCCGTCCGGGAGTGAAATCGGGATCTTCCGGACCACCCCGGCCCGTGGGACGTTCGCCCAGTTCGGTGCCAAGCCTGCGCCGGCCGCGTCCGCCTGCAAGATTTGAGAGGCCGAAGATCGGGCCATTGTCGCAATAGACCGGCAGATTGTCGCCGTATCCATAAGCAATGGGACTGGTCGCATCCACCATCTTCGACTGCAGGATGCTTCCTACAATCTTCATTTGTCGGGGCTGATCGATGGATACGCCTGGTGTCATGCGCAAGGCGACAGCCAGGTTTGCCGTATCCATGACCGTTAGCAGTACTCCACCATGCCGCACAAAGTCCTGAAGATGATTCACGCCCGCCCAACCCAGGCCGGGACGAATATCGTCGGTGGAATCCTCATTGCCAATGTTGGGTGTTTCTGGTGTTGTCTTCCAGGGCAGCGGGTTCCCCCAACTTGTGGGTACGCCGTTGATGATCGCCATCGGATCGCCCCGTCCCAACGGCGGAAAGAGGATCACGTCATAATGAGCACGCAGCTCGGATTCTGTAGCGACTCTTTGCGTGCTGATATAGCTATAGGGGATTTTCATCTGATCGAGCGCCAGCCGCCACCATCCCTCTGTTTGCGTGCTCAGCCAGGTGTGCAGAAGTGCGACGCGGGCAGCGCGCACCGGATGCGACTTGACCGTAGGCGCACCGGCCAGACCCACCGCTTGCAAGCCTAGTTCAGAAGCGGCCCGGTGCAACTCAGAGGCGTCTATGTTGCTGATGAGAAATGATCCGCGATTGAATTTGCGTCCGTTTGATTCAAACGGCTCCTCGGCTGCCTCGATGTTGGCATTCTTCAAACGATAACGAAGAGTGGCCAACGACGTGTCCGCATTGGCATTGATCGCAAAAAGCGCGCCGCTTCCACTCACGCCGCCAGGAACTTTGACCTCTGGCACAGGTTCCATGGGCGTTTCCAGGACTTTACTGTCGGTGACACGTACGACCTTCACATTGAAGAGTTCACCGAAAGTCCATCCGGTATCGTCATAAGGCGTTTTCTGGGGATCGTTTGGGCTCCAGTATTGATGATCCAAGAGCGCATCCGCAACCCGCGAATAGGGCTGGTCCATACGGACGATGTAGCTGCCTGCCGGAAATTGGACGATCGTGGGCTGGGCGGGCGTTTTCGCTTTCGCGTTTGCCTCCTGCGAAGCCGCATCTTTTTGCTGGGTTTCGTTGCTTTGTTCCCTTGGATTGGAAGCGGCCTCGGGTGGCGTTTCCGTGCCTGCGCGTCCGCCGGCGGGCTGTCTTGGTTTTTTGGCCGGAATCTTTACGCTGAATGGAGCGGTGGCCCGGGAGATTTCGCATCCTTGCTTGCGCAAGATGGCCAGCAGGGCCGCTTGTGCGCCAGGGCGCGGATCATCGGCGGAAAACACATAAGCTGCCGGGCCTTCATTGGCCGGCTTGGTAATCGAGCGTTTCGCCTTGAGATAGAAATTCTTCAGGAAAAACTTTTTGTCTTCGGCAAAGAAGTGCAGCGAGGTCAACAGTCCGGTCTCTTCATAGTTATTGTTGTTGCGCTGCGACCAGAGCGTCTTGGGCAATGGCGGATCCTGGCGGAACCAGGTGCGCGCGTACTCCTCGGGGTCCAGGGTGCGTTCAATGGTGTCGGCGCCGCCATTCCCAAAGGTTTCATAAAGCCGGCTCACGCCATTGTGCATGGCGGCAATAAACATCAGGTAGCCTGGCGACCATGTGTCGAAATTACCATGCGTGAACACTCCGGGCATGCCAAACCTGGTCATCTCCGCAACATCGCGCCAGCCGAGGATTTCCCACTCATTCGTGAGGATGGGATCAACCCAGGCATTGAATGGTCCATCGCCCGCGGTGTTGTCGTAGAGATAAGGGACCGACTCATGAAGGTCATGTAAGGCCTGCGCCTTCCAGTCAATAAAAGTGTTGAGCACATTTTCCGTGAGCTTAAGCGTTACACCCATTGCATCGCGATTGTTGTCATGGGCCACATACTTGCCCCAATAAACCAGCGGTGGATAGTTCTCTTTCGGATGTGAGAGGTGCCAGCGATAGATATCCACCATGCGATCACGTCCATCGACCTCGACGATCGGCGTGATCAGGGTAATCAGTCCGTTGCGGATGTCCTTGATGTAGGGACTCTCGTCGACAGCCAGTCGATAAGCCAGTTCCATGAGCGCAGTCGGAGCGCCGGTTTCGGGCGAATGAATGGTGCCGGTGATGTAATAGACGGGGATTGACGCGTCGATCAGGCGGTCAGCCTGCGCATCTTCGAGCTTGATGGTGCGCGGATCGGCGAGCTTAGCCAGGCGGCCACGGTTTTCCTCCAAATGAGCAAGGTTGGCCTCCGACGATATTGCTACGGCGATCATCTCGCGGCCTTCTTCTGTGCGCCCGATAGAGTAAACCTTGACCCGCGGACTTGCCTTCTCCAGCATCCGCATATATTCGTAGACCTGCTTCGAATAAGGCAGAATGTTGGGCGCTCCGGCAATATCTCCAAGAACCACTTTGGGCGTGGGAACCGTTTTTGACGCCGGCAGGTAGTCAACGAGGGGAGACGTGAAATAAGGCTGCGTCGTATATTCGCGAATCTTCTTGGTGTACTCCTCATCGATCGGTTGCCTGGGATCGCGATCCGGTGGTGTGTCTCCTGCCCACCCGTTCGTGCATGCCGCAAGAAAAACAAAAATGAAAGCACAGCGTAGAAACTTTAGGCCCATGGGACCTTGCCCCTCCAGCAATAGTTTGTGATTAATGCGAATCAGTAGTATCTCAGATCGGCAGGCAAGGCAAACATAAAGAGTGGAGGCGACATCATTTGTGAAAAGCAAAGAACTTGAACGGAGGCATACTTATCCGGGCATGATCCAAATCAATAACCGGGCTGGGAATTGCCCAAGCCCGGTTCTCTTTTTGTTCCTTACGACCCAAAATCGAATTTACTGCACTGCCGGGGCAGCCGTAATTGCTCCATTTGTGGGCGTGGTATTGTCGTGGAGACGATTGTTTCCATACGTTTGGAATGCTGTTCCGCCATTATTGAAGAAGCCAGTTGAGTTATAGGCTACCTGGTTGTTCGATGCAAGCACAGTTCCCCCGCCGGGGCCAGCCTGAAGACCGGTACCGCTCAAATCGAAATCGCTGGCATTTGCGGTTAGTATCGCATCTCCATCGGCTTGTCCACCAATCGACGCTGCATTCTGAACCAAAGAGTTATTCACGGTGACTCGGCTGTGATTCCCGGACTCAAAGCCTTTGTTGGAGAGTTCGACGCGAACATTCTCAATACCTACGGTCACGACACCGGCTGTGGTGGTTGCGGCAACGCCTGTGCCACCAATGTTCTGGATGTTGGTGTTTGTCACCCATGCCTGGCCGCTGCTGCCCAGAGCGATATCGACGCCATTGGTGGTGAAGCCGAAGATTTCGCACTTATCCACGATCAACGCTTTGCCGGCGAGGAAGCGGATTCCGTTGATGCCGGTACCGATCCCGTTAATGCGCAGGTTGCGGAGAATCACTACATCGCTGGGGCCGGCTTGAACAACGATACCGTTGGTGCCGCTGACCAGGACGGAGGCTACCTGCCCGCCGCCACCGTCAATGGTAATGCCCTTGGTGATAGTGACTGCGCCGTATCCTGCCGGATCAAGCGCATCAATCTCGCCGCCAGCAGCGGTCCTGGAAATGGCGCCAGCAAAAGTCTTGCAGGGTGCTGTCCGGCTACAAGGGTTGGCATCATCACCAACTCCCGACACCCAGGTACGAGATGCCTGCGCGCTCAACATTGTGGTTCCCAGCAAAAGAACCCCAAATACAATCAATATATTGAATTTTTTCATTGTGTTTTTCCTCTTCTCAATGTGGTTTCTATCTGATCTCACAAGAAAGCGCCTCGCCCGATTCTTTCGTCGCAGCAGACAACAATTCCTTGTGTTGTGGTGGGGCAAGTCAGCCCTAAATGGCAGAAGATCGTTGCTACTTAGTAGACTTTCTTGCTCATCAACTAGGACGGAATTTGTCCCTGAATCCCTTTCGCAGATCCACAGAGAATTGGAATTTGTTGAGAATTGTGAAATAGAGAGGCAGGGTAATCAAAACAAGGCAATCTTTGTCGTCATTCGGTAAAGTGCAACCGGGCGCCACTCCTGTCGCCCGGTTGTATTCAGCCAAGAACGGATCCTAATTAGCTTTTTCGGTATTCTGCACGACAGTCGAGCATAGGAGTGTAGGACTTTCGGAAGAGTTCAGCAGATTTTCTCCGCCGTAGGCTACTTCGGTGGCATATAGAACGCTTCGGTTGCGGGCCGATACACTCTTGGTATCCACAGGGGGCGGCGCAGGTTGTCAGGACCGGGAGCCGGGCGCGTCATCTCGAGCCAGCGGCGATACTCTTCGTGGGCCTTGTTGGTATCAACAAAGATGTCGCCGTAGAGGTCTCCCGGACCCGCTTTGGCAACTGATACTTTCTGGTGCCAGCAGTGCTGCCCGCTCACAGGATCGGGTTGCACTGGGAAGATAAGGTTCTGGTGCACACCGGCATCGTGCCAATGAATACGCGACGAGTCCGGATCAGAGCTTACAAATGGTTGAATGCCATGTTGCTGGCGCATCATCCACTGGCCCGGCGCGATCTGTTTCAGATCCACCAGCGCTGTGGACCAACGCTCCCCTCCGATGTCTTCCTGAAGGCGCCAGCGACCCAGGTGATGCGAGCAGGCAACCACGCCAGGCCGGATTCCCTCGGTCACCCAAGTACGGTCTACAAAGTATCCAATCGCAGTCTGAACTTTGACCAGATCTCCCGTCGCGACCCCGAGCCGCTCGGCATCTTTGGAATGTATCCACACAGGGTTTCGATGAGAAATCTCGTAGAGCCATTTGGAATTTCCCGACCGGCTATGAATCAACGTGGGAAGCCGGAAAGTTGGCAGCAAAAGCATCTCGCTGTTATCGACATTTATATGGTCGTGATGAACGTGACTCCTGATGTAGGTAGGGATCGCGTATTCGGGCCACTTCCACTCCTTAAGGGTGTGGGAATAGAACTCCAGCTTGCGCGAAGGCGTGGGAAACCCGCAATGAGGCTGGCCGTCAATCTGTATGCCAAGAGGCGTGCCATCGCGGGAAATTACACCTGTATTTAGATCAATAGAGCTATCCTTCAACTCCTCTTTTTTTAAAGACTTAGCATGGTTTTGATAAATATTTTCTTCAACTAAGAATGCCCCGTATTTCCGCATGTACTCGTAAGCGGTTAGGCCTTGCTTGAGCGCAGCTTCCGGGAGCCCTGGAACACAGTTTTCAAAAATCCATTGATAGTACTCGCCAATCCGAAGCTTCTCACCTCGACGGTAAGGAGACTCAAAATACTTACGAATTCCCAGGGTTCCATCAGGATCAATCCGCCACGAAAGCTCAATCCAGAATTCATCTTCTTCCCACACCTCGCCCAGACCTGATTCTCGATGGGCTTCATAGGTGGTGTTGAATTCCCTGCCGTTTTTTTCGAGCGCGACACGCAAGACCGGCTGGCGAAAGCCGATCCAGCGGGCAGCATGGGTCTCTTGGCTCATCAGATCGTGACGCTCTGAAGCATGGCCCATGGGCAGCACGTAGTCGGCAAACCAAGCCGTCTCGCTCCATGTAGGAGAAAGACATGCGTGGCATTCGACCGCGGTTTCGTCGGTTAGGGCTTCGACCCAGCTCATGCCATCTGGGTTGGTCCAGACGGGGTTATAGGCTCGGCTGAAATACATCGCTAATTTTCCCCGGCCTTCTTTTAGGAAATGAGGCAGCAAGAAACTCATCTCGAAAAAAGCCAGGGGGTATTCAGGCGCCCACATCATTTCATTCCACGCATTCGGGGCAGGCGGCATGTTGGGAGGTTGTGGAATGTATTTGTTCCAGCCGCTTGGGGAGGTCCCTCCCACTGTCCCGACAGCCCCTGCAAGAACCGTAAGGAACTCCAGGGCACGAGAGACCTGCCATCCACCCAGGTTTCCCGCTGCGGCATTCCGCCAGACGTGGGTGGCAACCGCCGAGCCGGCGCGAGCTACTTCATGCGCCACCGCAACAATCAAGCGAGCAGCAACGCCTGATTCCTTTTCGGCAAATTCAGGCGTATAGATGGAGTAGGTTCGCTTCAGAACTTCAAGAAAAACTTCAAAGGTCTGCGGGCTCTGAGGGAACTCATGGCGCAGGTAGTCTTCCCAGTTCACCCACTTGCGAACGAACTCTCGATCGTACAAATCCTCTTGCAAGAGAATGCTGCACATTGCGAGCAACAAGGCAGCCTCGCTGCCCGGCCAAGGTGAGAGCCAATAGTCCGCCTTGGTGGCGGTATTTGAAAGACGGGTATCAATCACGCATATCTTTGCCCCATTGGCCTTGCCGTCGATGATCCGTTGCGCATGGGGATTGAAATAATGACCGGCTTCCAGATGCGAACTCAACAGCAGAATAAACCGAGCATTGACATAGTCCGGGGATGGGCGATCCAGACCGTGCCAAAAGGCATAGCCTGTGCGGGCGCCTGCAGAACAGACATTCGTGTGGCTGTTGTGACCGTCAATCCCCCAGGCGTGCAGGACACGCTGGTTATAAATCAGCTCATGCCCCGGGCGTCCGACGTGGTACATGATCTGGTTCTTGCGTCCTCCTTGAAGAGCGCTTCTGATTCGCTGTCCAATGTCGTCGAGAACCGCATCCCAGGAAACGCGCTCCCACTTCCCTTCTCCCCGCTTGCCCGCACGCTTCAATGGATAGAGTATGCGCTCCGGGTCATTGACTTGGTTGATCGTGGCTGGACCCTTTGCACAATTGCGGCCCCGGCTGCCTGGATGTTCCGGATTCCCTTCAAACTTCTGAATCCGCATTTTGTCTTTGTCTACGTAGGCAAGCAGGCCGCAACCTGCCTCACAGTTAAAACAGATTGTAGGAATAAGCGAATAGTGCTTCTCGACTTTTTGAGGCCACTGCGCCGGATCATATTCAGTCCAGTCGTCCCAGCGCTCCGCAGGAGGAAAGCTGGAAAGACCCTCATCGGGAGCATCGAGTTCAAGGGCAGCCGGGTTGAGGGGAAGTTCTTGCATCAGATTTAAAATTTCAAATTTAAAATTTTAAATTTCAAATTCCTTAACTCAGTGGCACTGCCTGTCCTGCTTTGACCCACAGATCTTCAAAACACCACACTCCCAGCAGTGCCAGAAGGGCAACGAGCACCATCGAAAAGTTCTTGTCAGAATGGGATGGCAGCACAGATATTGAAATGACGATTGGTAAAACCAGTCCCGCGCCGATCACTATGCCCCAGAACCGTGCGCGCAACCGTCCACGAACCAGCATGGCAACGGCGCGCGTGCTGTCTTCGCTCACATGAGGCAGGGCTACCTCAACCAGCACCATCAACAGGCTGACCATCATGGAGAGCATCAGCACGACCATGGCGCCCTCTGTGAGGAAAAACTCTCCCAGAAACCAGCCAACAATGATCAGGATGGCTGAACCCGCAATCAAAGCGTGTAGAAGCAGGTGCCACAGAAACATGGGACTCTGCCACAAATCGCGGCCCTTGGCCTGGGCAAATAGAAAAGCCGAATAACCGGCGCTCGCAGCAGAAAGAAACAGTGTAAGCATCGTCGGCCATGAGAACAACGGATGGTGCTCCGACATGTCAAAGATGCCCAACAACCATGCTGCCGCCAATGCCCCGTAAGCCATCAGGATCAAAGCGCCCAGCACCAGCCACGACCGAAAGTTGGGCTTGGTCAGCAGGTAAAAAAACCGATCGGGCCGCTTGAGGTCGAAGATCAGCAAAGCTCCCGTCAAGATCAGCGCCACCAAAGCAATGGTCGGGCTGATCACGCGAAGCCAGAACCCCGGCCCTACCGATCCTGCAAGCAGGGTCGCCACCATCAAGACTCCTGAGGCAATCGATTTCGTCCATAAATAGGCGGCGATCTTCCATCCCCAGGGCACGGGATGGGCAACGTCGTAAACCTCGCGCGTAACTGATGGATCGAAACCAGGATCACGGCGTTCATCGATATGCCGATTGTCATGCTGTTCGGCAAATGCGTAGGAACTTTGGTGTGAAAGCCGTGTGGGATGAAGCAGGTCGCCCTCAATTCCCACGTAAAACAGTTTTGGATCAGTTCCCTTCTGCGGCTTGCGCACTGAAACTTTTTGCGTGGCTATCGCACGGCTTACCTTACTACCGGGGTTGTCAAGGTCGCCAGCCAGGATCGCCTGTGTCGGACACACAATCACACATGCCGGCTCCAGCTTGTTCTCTACGCGGTGGGCACAGAAGTTACATTTGGCGGCGGTGTTGGTGTTGGGATCGATGTAGAGGGCGTCATAAGGGCAGGCTTGCATGCATCCTTTGCAGCCGATACATCGATTGTTGTCGAAGTCGATGATTCCATCAGAACGGCGGAAGAGAGCGTGGGTGGGACAGATTGTGGTGCAGGGGGCCGAATCGCAGTGGTTACATCGCATGACGCCGAAATGGCGAGTGGTATGGGGGAATTCGCCTTTCTCCACATATTTCACCCAGGTGCGAAAGACCCCAATAGGCATCTGGTGTTCCTCTTTGCACGCCACCGTACAGGCGTGACACCCAATACATCGATCTTGGTCAATAACGAATCCGTAGCGCATTAGGAGCAGGAAGTCGTAAGTGTTCTTTTATACATGAACTGTTTCTCGCTTGGCGAATTGACAAAAAGTAGTGCTGCTTCTACAGGCTGCAGATTTTGCCTTGGACCTGGGTAACGATTACACGCCAGCCCAGGGACTCGGTTACTAACGCTTTGCAATCACGTGTTTACAACTGGTCAGAAAGGTGCACAACTCAAGTTCACGAATTCTGATTTTCATCAAAGGCTTCATATTTTTTAATGCGATTGAGAAACGTACACCTCCGCAGCCAAGTGCAGCGGGCCCATGGAATCATGCTTGCGTCTCAGCTCAATAAGCGATGCAATCCTCGTGCACTGGTGATCTTTCCTATATCGATTACCGCAGAGGATGGGAAAGAAAAACATTCGGGAATTGTCCGGGACATTAGCAAAGACGGCATCTTCTTCTATTCCAATTTCAAACCACAATTGCAAGAGATTATCACGTTTGTCCTGCACATGAGCGACAACAAGGTTACCTGCTCCGGACAGGTTGTTCGCGTTGAAGAAAAAGCTCCAGGTGCAGCGGTGGGGGTTGCGGTGAGGATTCAGTGGTCGAGTGAAAAAATTGGGTAATTGGGTAAGTTGGTAATTGGGTAATTTTCCGACGGGGCGTTTTTCAATTACCCAATCACCGACTTACCCAATCACCCAATCCCGTTGCTTCTTTGCCACGATGGCTTCGACCAGCCCCTGCATCGTGTATTCCTGGGCCTCAATCGATGCCTTGAATCCCGCCTTCTTCAAGGTGCCGCTGGTCACCGGTCCGATGGATGCCATGTGCACACCCTGCAATAATTCCTGAGGATTATCACCTAAGAGCCCTAGAAGGTTATTCACTGTTGAAGAGCTGGTGAATGTAATTACATCGGGCCGATTTGCTTTTCCCGTAAAAATCTTTTCCAGTTTCTGCTGCGCGCCCGCCGGAATTTTGGTCTCGTAAGCTTCAATCACATCCACCGCGGCCGCAGATTTCTTCAATTCATCGGGCAAAACATCGCGGGCAATGCGGGCGCGCACCAGCAGGATTCGCTTTCCCTTGGTCTTGCCCCGAAGTGCCTCGACCACGGATTCGGCGATGTATTTTTCCGGTGTTACCTGGACTTTCAATCCTTGGTTCTCAATGGCCCTCTGAGTTGCCGGACCAATGGCCGCGACCTGTAAATGTTTAAGCCGGGCCTTTGAGAGCTTGAGCTTTTTGAGCCGTTCAAACAGTGCTTCCACGCCGTTCACACTGGTCAGAATCAGCCAGTCATATTGATCGATCTGCCGTAGAGCTTGGTCAAGAGGCAAATAGCTGCGCGGCGGCCCAATCTCAATCGTGGGAACTTCAATGACCTGAGCGCCCAGTTCACGCAGAGGCCCAGCTAGACTATCGGCCTGTTTGCTGGCGCGAGTGATCAATACACGCCAGCCCTGAAGCGGTTTGCCGGAAATATTCTTCATGGTTGTCGTGGAACATCAACCTGCTGGCCGTAGATATCGTTCAGGATACGGTCTGCACCTTTCTTTCGCAAAGTTTCAGCGGTCTCTCGTCCAAGTCTTTCGGGATCAACGCCTACAGCCTGTTCCCGTAACAGTTCGCTGCCATCCGGACGACCACATACGGCCGTCAAAATCAGTTTCCCATCTTGTCTTTCTGCAAAGGCACCGATGGGAACCTGGCATCCTCCACCTAAGCCCTGTAACAACGCGCGCTCGCAGGCTGTGGTAGCGCGGGCATCTGCATCGTCAAGGAAGGCCAGCACCGACCTCATCGCCTGGTCTCCTCCGCGTATTTCAATTCCCAAAGCGCCTTGTCCCGCAGCCGGACACATCAGTTCTGTAGGTATGCGATAACGCACATACTGGGTGAGTCCCAGGCGATGGACGCCTGCCGAAGCCAGCACAATAGCATCATAGTCGCCGCTCTCAAGCTTGCGCAGCCGGGTATCCACGTTGCCGCGCAACGAGAGCACTTGCAAGTCGGGACGCAAAGCACGCAGTTGTGACTGTCGCCGCAAGCTACTGGTACCGACACGTGCGCCCCCTGGAAGGCCGGGAAGGTCCGAGAACTTCACCGAGATAAAGGCATCGCGGGGATCTTCGCGCTTCATGATGGCAGCCAATTCAAACTCTGGTTGTAATTCAGTGGGCACGTCTTTCAGGCTATGCACTGCGAGATCGACTTGCCCGGCTGCCAGCGCCTCTTCAATCTCTTTGGTAAACATGCCCTTGGTTCCAACCATCGATAGAGCCACTTCGGTGATCTTGTCTCCAGTGGTCTTGATGATCTCAATCTCTACCGTATGCCCCTGAGCGCGGAGCAGACCAGCTACATAGTTTGCTTGCCAAAGCGCTAGCTTTGAGCCACGCGAGCCGATGCGAAGAAGTGCCATTATTTGTCGGATTTCCCGCTGTTAGAACTGCCTTTTGGATTGGTGTTCAAGTTAAATATGCGACGAATGATCTCATGAATCGTGGCCGCTTCCGGTTCAGCGGCGGTAGATTTTAGCGTAGTAATGGGCGTATGCAGCAATTTGTTGATGATACCGCGCGTCATGGCCTCGATGGCTGCTTCCTGGTCCGGAGTTAGCACTCCCATCTTACTCCGTATGCGATCGATCTCAGCCTGCCGAATCGTCTCGCAATACTCCTGTAGCGAGAGGATGGTCGGCACCACGGCCAGCGATTTCATGCGGTTCGCAAAGCGCTCGACCTCCGCATCAATGATCTTTTCTGCCCGTTCCGCCTCTTTCTTCCGCTCGCTGCTGTTATTGCCGGCCACGCTCTGAAGATCGTCAATGTCGTAGACGAACATGCCGTCGAGCCGGTTCATCTCCGGATCGACGTTGCGAGGCACGGCGATATCGATAAAAAACATGGGCTGATTCTTGCGACGGTTGAGAAGTTGCTCACCGTGATCGCGGCGAAACAAAGGCTCCGATGCGCCGGTTGAGGTAAGTACGATGTCGGCGCGTCCTACGGTGTCGTAGAGCTGGTCAAACGGAATCGCCTTTCCGCCAAAGGCTTCAGCCATTTGAACCGCTCGCTCATAGGTTCGGTTGGTAAACAGAATGTTGCTGGCTCCGCGTCCGATCAGATGCCGCGCGGCCAGTTCGGCCATCTTGCCTGCGCCCACCACGTATACGGTCTTGTTTCGAAGAGAGCCGAATATCTTCTCTGCCAGTTGAACCGCCACGGCAGAGATAGAAACGCTGGAGCTGCCAATGGCTGTCTCTGTGCGTACGCGTTTTGCGACGGCAAAAGCCCGCGAGAGCAAAGCTTCTAGCGCAGAGTGGACTGCGCCCAGACCTCGCGCCACGGCATACGCTTCTTTCACCTGTCCCAGAATTTGGGGTTCGCCGACGACCATCGAATCCAGGCTGGAAGCCACGCGGAAGACATGTCGCACCGCTTCGCTTTGCCTGAATTCATAGATATGGGAATGCAGGGAATCAGGACTCACGCCAAAGTAATTGCGCAGGAACTCCCGCAGATCGGCAGCCTCGCGGGTGCTGGTGAGCAACTCGACCCGGTTGCAGGTAGAGAGCACCATGCCTTCCTCGACTCCTGGCTGTTTCACCAGCGTGCGAATGGCATCCGGCAGTCGTGCCTCCGAAATAGCCAGCCGCTCCCTCACATCAAGTGGGGCGCTGTTGTGATTTACGCCAATGAGTTGAAAGTTCATGATGCAAAAAGCTTCGTTGTTGCGATTCCCCTATGGATGAATATTGGCCACCCAGGCCACGGCTGCCGCAGCAAACGCGCAGGCAGCCAGGTATGCGGCGCGCTTTCCCCGCCAGCCTGCGCTCCAGCGCGTGTACAGCAGAATTGTGTATACCAGCCACATCAGCGCCGAGAGCAAGACCTTCGCGTCTTTAAAATAATCAGGCCCAAACTTCGCCTCCGCCAGAATCGAGCCGGAAATCAGCCCAAAGGTCATGAATGGGAAGCCAAAAATCAGTACGCGATAGCCGATCTCGTCAATCGTGGCCAATGCCGGCAGGCGAGACCAGAATCCGCTAATCCCTTTTGCTTTTAGATTTTTTTCCTGAATCAAATAAAGAATGCTGGCGACAAAACTGATAATCAGGGCCGAATAACCGATCATGATGAGTGCAACATGCGCGTATTTCCATCCGGGTCCAAATGGAGAGGCTTCCACGTTCTCTGACGGGGGGCCAGAAAAAGACTGCGCCGAGAGTGCCAGGACAAATGCCAGGGGAAACACAGCAATGCCGGGCGAGGCTGTCCGGTAAATCCCATAGATGGCAAAGAAAAACGCCATCAGCAGAAAAGCCAGAAGCGATTCGACCTGGTGCACTGACAGCGATGTATCAAGCAAGCCCTGTTTGACGGACTCGATCACCGAGACAAAGTGAAAGACAACCCCTAGACCTACAGCGGGCAGCATGATACGCGTCAGCCTCTGACGTTCACCCCAGATGGCCATAACAGCATAAAGAAGCCCAAACCCATAAAGCCCAAGGGCCGTGCGTAACCAAAAGAGCGGCATAGACTTAACAATAAAGTATATCTGCCAGCGCGACGGGGGAGGCGAAATAATGCTATGAATGGACTTGATTTGCAACGGTTACTTGGGTCATGGCCCTGTTAGCTGAGATCAAAGAAATAGCAGAGCGTCCGACGCTGGCGGAGTTGCGAGAGCGCTTACATCAACGCAAGCCGGTTGCGGTGCAGCTCGATAGTGCTCGTATGGTGCGAGAAGAGCGCGAGGCACGATGTTGTCCTGGAGTGACAAGAATGGAGTTATTTCTCCCACGGTGCAACCGTCTGCAAGGAGCGGCGTAGCCGGGCGTTCGGGTGCGGCGGCGCGTCGAGTCTCGCCCCGAACTCGGCATGGGCGCTTTGGGATTGACAACAAACACCGAGTAATCTAAGAGCGCATCCCTCAGCAGCTCGACGGGCGGCGTCGAGGACGAAATCCGTTCGATTCATGTCCGATAAGGCAGCCGCCCGATCAATGAGCCCGCTCAGCTCCGGTTTGATCCGGAGCTTCAGAGTGTCACGCTTGCCCTTGGCCTGTTGAGATATCGTCTTCGGATTCCCTCCACTGACATGAAGCATGATATAACGTAATGACCTCGTCATTACGTTATGGCTGGACAAATTTTGTCAATCACCGCCTGCGCCGCACGGCGCCCAGACCGTAGCGCACCCTCCATAAACCCAAAAAAATTGGTTTCGGTATGTTCACCTGCTAAATATAAACGATGGTGTATGGGTTCCTGAAGTTTAGGTGCGATCGTGAAGATATGTCCTATCTTTGGGCAAGAATAACCGGTCCTGATGTAGGGTTCCTTATGCCAGCTAACTAGTCTTGGATTCTTTAACGCTTTGTTGTATCCTCCTCCCCGATAAAGGTCTCTTAGGTGGTTCTTGAAATAAGACTCGTCGCGTCCTGCCGTCGTTTGCCCACCATTAAAAACTGAAAGTACGATTCCCTGGTTGCCGACTTGTGTCTGGTTGTCAGTTCCCTCCCAGATCATTCCGATGTCTGACGCTATGCCGCTTGGCGCGGCCTTTTCATCGATCCAGAACCGCTTCTTCAGATCACTGAAGAATTTCACTGCGGGTCCTTGCTGGAGTGGGCCCATAATGTCTTTGGGATGATCAGGTTTAATGGCTATGAGGTCCCAAACGGTCGGCGGAGTGGCCAGAATGACATAGTCGAACGCATGCTTGGGATTCGCTTTGCTGGCGGCGGTACTCGCATTCCACTGCAACGTGACGTTACTATCCCCGACATTTATTTCCGTAACCTTTGTGTCGGTCAAAAGCGTAAACCGGTACTTCTCCTTTAGGTCGGCTAGTTTAGCCACCATTTTTTTTACTAATGCCTGGCACCCATCAGTGCATCGAAAAACTTCTGACTGCTGCCAGAACCCTAACAAGTCATCATCATTTTTATCTGAATTGGTACCGAACCGGCCAG
>DASZFK010000186.1:0-5002 GCA_035939855.1 Candidatus Angelobacter sp. | reverse complement strand
CCCACGGAGAAGCGTTGAACAGGCCAGCGCTCGATATTCTGCAACGTGTCGCCGAGGCCGAGGCGTCACTGGCCAGCCTCCAAGAAGGCGTGCGCGGAAGGCTTCGCGTTGGAGTGATTCCGACCATCATGCCTTACCTGGTTGCGCCCCGTGTTAAGTCGTTTTTGGAAACATTTCCCGAAGTGGATTTGCAGTTTACTGAAGACACAACATCACAATTGATCGAGCAATTGAAAGCAGGCGACCTCGACATCGTGGTGGCAGGGCTGCCCATTCGTAATCCGGACATTGTTTGCAGCGAACTCTTTCGGGAGCGATTGTTCCTGGCAGTCGCTCTCCGCCATCCGCTGGCACAGCAGCCCAATGTCCACCTGCATCACATCCAGAATGAACGTTTTCTCTTGTTGAAAGAAGGCCATTGCTTGCGCGACGATGTCCTCACGGCTTGCAACAGGGCCAAGGCCGAGCTGCACTCTGTGTTTGAAACCAATCAATTGGAAAGCATTTTCCAGCTTGTCAGGGCAAACTTTGGACTGACTTTGATACCGGCTATGGCCAGAGAACATGCAACTGGGTGCACGCTTATTCCGCTCAGCTTAGATGCCTTCAGGCGAGTCGGCTATCTTCGCGTGCGACGGCATCCAGTGAGCCTGTCTATGAGAGCGTTCACCGATTGGCTGCGGAAACTTAAAGAAACCAACGACTTTGAAGGTATGAAAGAGGTTTCAGGGATCAATCAATCTGCCAGGAGTACTCCGGCCATCATGAGTGCTACAAAAACGACAAGAGCCAGCATACATGGAGAAAGGAAAAACTGACGAAGTTGGCGCCACGTGATCCCGGCCCAATAACCTTCCATTGGGCAAATCTTGCCATTGAGGTCTGGATCAAGGTAGGCAATCTCCTGCAAGATCGATAGCTCTTGAACGCGAATTGACATTAGTTTTCTCCCGTGCCTGGCATCACCAGGATTCGTGCGGAACGAACGGCGCGCGATTGGCCAGGCCGCGCCGAAATTGACCGTGAAGGCCCACTTCGCTCTAAGGCAAGCGCTCTCAGGAACTCGAAGAGATCAAGCTGCTTTGTCAGAAAGCGGATCAACTTTTTAGAGAATTGACGCACGAACCCAGTCACGCCTGAACGCTGCTTTTCCAAGATGAGGCGGTTGTATCTCCTGGCCTCACCTGCGTTGGATTGACTCCAAGTCCGCTCAAACCTCATTTTTTCTACCTTAGATGGCATAATCTCTCAAACTCCGTTCCAGTACTTATCTATGTCGCTGTATGAAGGAAAAGGAGAACACCTTCGTTCCGATGATTCCCGTCTATATCACCGCGCAAACCCACGATCTTTCTTATGTCGAGACCTACTCCCTGGGCTATGCCGGTTCCATAGCGATGATCGGCCTCGTAAGAATTTCTGATCTGCCGCTCCTGAATCGGCTGTGGAACGTCTCTCATGCTGGCAATGATGTTACTGACCAGCCTTTCACGTTCTCCTGAGTTCATCAGGCGAAAGAGATTGCCGGGCTGTGTGCAGGTATCATCATCCAGACCGTGATCATGTCTTCCCAGCACTCCGCCAATAGTGCGGGGACGCTCACGATAGCTGCGGTCCCCAACAGGCCCTCCAAAACTATTCGGCTGGTAATTGACGGCTTGCCCATGGTTATCGTCGAAACGCATGGAGCCATCCCGCTGATAGGTGTACATCGGGCACTGGGGACGATTGACCGATAGCGCCGCGTAGTTGGTTCCAATCCTGTAACGCTGTGCATCGGAATAGGAGGCCAAACGTGCCTGCAGCATCTTGTCGGGCGAGTACCCCATGCCGGGCACAATGTTTTTTGGATCGAATGCTGCCTGTTCAACTTCAGCAAAATAGTTCTCTGGATTGCGGTTCAGCACCAGTTCGCCCACGTCAATAAGCGGATATTTGTCCTTAGGCCAAACCTTCGTAATATCGAATGGGTTAAACGTGCGGCTCCACGCCTTTTTCTCGGGCATGACCTGCATGCACACCCGCCATTTAGGAAAGTTTCCTCGATGGATAGCTTCATGGAGATCGCGCTGCGCGTAGTCGGGGTCCGTGCCTCTCATCCATTGGGCTTCTTCGCTCGTTAAACAGCGAATGCCCTGCTGGGTCTTGAAGTGCCACTTTACGTAGAACAATTCGTTATGAAGATTAATAAGACTAAACGTGTGGCCGCCATATCCGTTCATGTGGCGGTATCCATCAGGAATACCGCGATCGGAAAAGAGAATCGTGATCTGGTGAAGCGATTCTGGTGAAAGCGACAAGAAATCCCACATCATCGTGGGCGAGGTGAGATTGGTTTGCGGATCACGCTTCTGCGCATGAATCAAATCGCTGAATTTCAACGGATCACGGATAAAGAAAACCGGGGTGTTGCTGCCCACGATGTCCCAGTTGCCTTGCTCCGTATAGAACTTGACCGCAAAACCGCGCGGATCCCGTTCCGTGTCGGCAGATCCCTTCTCCCCGGCCATGGTAGAAAACCGCACAAAGACCTGCGTGTACTTGCCGGCCTGGGAAAAAAGCGAAGCCGTGGTGTACATGGCCATGTGCGGGTTCGTGCATACAAAATAACCGTATGCCCCAGAGCCTTTTGCATGAACAGCCCGCTCTGGGATCCGCTCACGATTGAAGTGCGCCATTTTTTCAAACAGCAGGTGATCCTCAAAGACAATGGGACCGCGCGGCCCCGCAGTGAGGGAACGCTGGTTATCTCCGATCGGGCGTCCTGCCGTCGCTGTGAGTTGTTTATTGTGCATGTGCGGGGTTAACCGTTGGATTTGCAGCACAGACCACGTGCACGCAAAGTGTAGTCTCTCTTTAGAGTCGTGATAAAGATACAAACACCAATGAACCTCATAGGAAACATCTATAGAGGCTGCTTAGGAATCAACTCGGGCGACTTCGCAGATCAGCGCCGGTTTACAGCATCACGGGTAATAGTAGTAGGATTTAATGGTTAGGTGACATATGACGACGCACGAACATCCAGTAGAACTCGCCGGGGTTAATCTTGCCGGTCGAAATCATGTCTGCGCTTTCTTTAATACCATCGACGAGGAACACCGAGTGCTCGGTGCGTTCTTCAAAAATGGTCTCGACCGGGGCGAAAAGGCCGCCCACATTGTGGATTCCAAGGACCGGGAAGAACATTTGAAGCGGCTCGCCGAGGCAGGCATCAATGTGACAGAGATAATGGACACCGGCCAACTGGAGGTTATGCCCTGGACCGACATGTATGTCCGCGACCACCGGTTCGACCAGGATGCAATGCTCGCTACTGTCGAAAACCTGATCCAATCGGGCGCAGCCGCCGGCTACCCGCTTACCAGGTTAGTGGGGCATCATATGGATTGGTTATTTCTCGACAAACCTGCCACCTACAACCTGGTGGAATATGAGGCGCGCCTCAATCATGTTCTTTCCAGGTACAACGATCCAGTGATTTGCAACTACAACCCGTCCAAATTCGGCGCCCATGTGGCGATGGACATTATGCGGACGCACCCTCTTGTAATTATCGGTGGGCTGCTGCGGGAGAACCCGTTCTTCGTTCCTCCCGACCAATTCCTCGATGAGATGCGTGAACGGCGATCAGTTCGCAAGACGGCGTGACTGGTGAACTAATTGAAAATGGCGATAGAGCAATCTGTGGAGACCGCCCGCCTGCGTGCAACGATCAGGGATCTCCTGGCGCTTGCGACGATCCCGGAGGCATGGGTGGGACGGGAACCGCCCGTCATTGCCACCGATCTCGCCGATTTGCTGATGGAATCGCTGGAGTTGAACTTTGCTTTTGTGCGTCTGAGCGATCCCACAGGCAGTCAGGTGGTCGAAGTGACGCGGGGGAATTCCTGGAAGGCATTTCCACAATGGCTGCAACAACACCTCGCTGTCTTCGGGCAAATTTCCAGGAAGGAAATCGTCACCAACGTTGGCGGGGTAGAAGAATCCTGCTGCGGTATCGTAATTCCTATCGGTGTCAACAGCGAACGCGGTCTCATTGCTGCGGCGTCCGATCGCTCTGATTTCCCTGACCCGAATGATCAGCAACTGCTTTCCGTAGCTGCGAATAATGCGGCGACAGCGTTTCAGAACGCCTTCCTTATCAAGGAGCTGCGCAGCGCCCAGGAAGCGCTGCGCGATCATGACCAAGAGCTTCGCAAGGCCCACGACCAGTTAGAAATTAAGGTTGCGGAACGGACCTCAGAATTACGACAGAACGAAAGAGAGCTCCGGCAGATGCTGGACTTCGCGCCCCAACTTGTTAGCGTGTACGGACCCAACCGTGAACGTCTCCATATCAACCGCATCGCACTTGATTACCTGGGCCTTGGTCTTGAAGAGTGGCGGCAGACGCCTGAGCGCGGTGCCTTCGTTCATCCAGAGGACCGGGCGCGGGAACGAGATTATTTTGATCGTGCTCGCTCTACAGGGTCGGGCTACGAGTTGGAGTTGCGCTTGCGCAAGGACGATGGGAGTTACCGCTGGTTTCTGGCTCGTTCCAACCCGGTTCGCGATGACAAGGAACAGATCATCCGCTGGTATGTTGCCTGTACCGATATCCATGATCGCAAAACCGCCGAGGAAAGGCTGCAACAGGAAAACGCCGCTCTGCGTGAAGAGATCAATCAGGCGCCGATGTTTGAGGATATCGTCGGTTCTTCACAGCCGCTGCAGAAGGTACTGGCTCAGGTCAGCAAGGTGGCGCTCTCAGACTCGACAGTTCTCGTTCTGGGTGAAACCGGTACAGGGAAAGAGTTGATAGCTCGCGCGATCCACAAGCGATCCAGGCGCGCAGACCGGGCATTCATTGCTGTGAATTGCGCCGCAATCCCGCCTTCACTGATTGCTTCCGAGCTCTTCGGTCACGAGAAGGGAGCCTTCACCGCTGTCGATGAGACCTGGTTGAAGTTGCCCGCAAAACCAAAACGGCCCGGTACTCTAAGCGGTACTCTCGTGAAGC
>DASZFK010000185.1:0-9048 GCA_035939855.1 Candidatus Angelobacter sp. | reverse complement strand
AATTGTTCTGGCTGGCCCCCCGCGCTTCCCCGCATCACGTTTGCGGGCGCGATCCACCAGGATGTGGCGCATCATTCGCGCCGCCATTATCAGGAACTGTTGGCGGCTCTCGCATACCGTTTCCGGGTCTTGCGTCAAGCGAAGTAGCTGTATGTAATACTCTTGAACCAGATCGGCGGTTTGAAACGAGTGGCCAGCCCGTTCGCCCCTGATGTAGTAGCGCGCGAGTCTTTTGATTTCGCTATCAACAAGCAGGATTAATTGCGTTTCGGCGTGAGTGTTTCCCTGCTGGATCGCCTGGAACAACACAACAATGGAATCAGGTTCAGCCTTGGACGCTGGAGCCAAGGATGGCTTGGCAACTGCACTTTGTTCCTCAGTTTTGGCGACGGAATGCTCTAACGATGCACCACAAATAGAGCACTTTGCTCCTATGGCAACAATCGGATGTCCGTTAGGACAGGTGAAGGGTCTGCTAGGTTTTTCAGTCATTCTTGATCGTGGGATTACGATCTTAACCGTAGCACCAAAGAAACTAAATTTCTTCGGTTTTCTAATAATTTTTGCCCCAATGCTTCTCATGAGTCCCAAACTGCAATATTCTTTTGCTTCTACATAAAAGCGGGAAAAAACAGGACGAGAGACCAAAAAATATTTCTGTATTTGTTACTTTCGGCAAGGCCTGGGGTGGAGGAACGGTCGAGATTGGTAGTCCAAGGATGCAGTTGTAGGATCCAAGAAGAACCTTATTTTTTCTTGGGCGGAGTGGAACAGGTAGTCGAAAACTCGGTGGTGCAATTCCAAGATCTCGAGGAGGGCGCGGGCTACGGCTGTTTTCGCTCCTTCGAAGCTGATTTTCGCATCAGTCGTACGATCGCTGGCGCCCTTCAACCGCCATCAATAGAACAACGGCGGCTGCCACTAACCGGCGGTCGAGTTCCCGCCCCGGGTCGCCGGAAAAATCTACCACCATTTTCGGCACAAAGAGGTTCCAGTTTTGCCGGGCGGTCCCCAGTTCGCGCCCACCGGCTGCAAAGCTGAAGCTTTGGGGAATGATCGCAATCAAGTAGCGCCGTAGCGTGGCCATCAGCAGCGAGTCTTCCTTGACGGTGCAGATCTCTTGCTCGTTAACATCCATGATGGTCCACTCTTTACGAACGATGGATTTCCAGCCCTGGCGTTTGATGACTCCAACCTTCTGGCGATTAATGGAGTCGGTCACGTCGAAGGCCGTGCCCCAATCGATGATCTTGCGCGCCTTGATGTGCAGAAGTTCCATGGACTGGTTTTCGTCGGTAAAGATGCGTATCTCATCTTTGAGCGTGAAGACCTTCTTGCGCAGGAAGGCCAAGGTGTTGCCATTCATATCGCGGAAGTAAAATTTGGGAGCAAAGGTCCAGATTTTTTGGCGGGCGATGAACTGGTCCTGCTGGAAGGCGGCCGCAACTATCGATGGCGCCTGACGAGTTGAAACCCCCGTACCAAAAGAAGCCATAGAGACACCTCAGAAATCGATGCATCAAAGGGGGACTGATTATGAATCTACTCCAGCGTGTCTCCACTGATCAACAAGAATCGATGTACGATTCAGGACAGCGACTTTCGTAAGCCTAATTGGGTAAATGGGTAATTTGGTAATTGAGTAATTGATTTTCTTAGCCCAGGGTCGGAGTAGCGGAGCCGTATTATTTGGCCTGTCAGCTTTACCTTGGAAGTCCGATCGAGTCATATCCTAAGATTTCGTCTTCGCTCCGATGATCTTCGGTAGGCAAAGCGTCAACTCTCTTTAGAATCTTGTCTGCTTTTTCTCTTATTCCAATCTCACTCTGTTGGCTATTGAGTAGTTGCAAGCGCTGATACAAGGCGACTTTGATCGCTTCGGCTATTGTCTCTCCTGTGCGGCAGGCAAGTTCTGCGGCGAGATGTTCGACACCGGCATCTTCCAAAATAATTGGCATAACAGTTCTCGTTTAGGAATCTTCGCATGAACGGCATCATTATTTCAAAATTCGAGAAACCAGGGTTTGTCAGGGAATTGGAATTCATTAGAATCTGAAGAGCGAATGACTAATATTCCTCAATCTTCAACCGTCCTCCCCTTTCAAGAAGCCTATGACTTAATCCAAAAGTATTGCAAAAGCCTGGCGCCAGTTGGAACCGAAGAGGTTGCTTTGCTGCAGGGCCTTGGACGAATCTTAGCTGAACCGATCTTGGCCGACCGAGACTTCCCTCCTTTCCCGCGTGCTACCCGTGATGGTTTTGCCGTGCGCGCTGCCGACGTGAAATCTGCTCCGGTACCGTTACGGGTTGTTGGGCAGGTAAGGGCTGGGAGTAGTTTTCCTCGTTCGGTAGCCGAGGGTGAGGCCGTAGAAATCATGACTGGCGCTCCGGTCCCTTCCGGCAGTGATGCCGTGGTGATGGTGGAATATACAGTCCGCAATGGAGATTTCGTCGAGATTCAGCGCTCCTGCGCCTCTGGAGAGAATGTTGTTCCGGCTGGCAGTGAGGCCAAAGGCGGTCAGGAGATGCTGTCACCCGGAATCCGCTTGAGCTTTGCCCATATTGCCGTCGCTTCCGCTGTAGGTAAAGGCCGATTACATGTTTATAAAAAGCCGCGAGTCGCTATTCTTTCCACCGGCGATGAACTTGTCGAACTGGAACAAGAGCCAAAAGAACACCAGATCCGCAACAGCAACAGCTATTCTTTGGCGGCGCAGGTGCTTGCGGTGGGAGGCGAGCCATTGCAATTGCCGATCGCACCGGATGATGCCATCTTGATCCGCGACCTGATTCAGCAGGGGCTTGAAACAGACTTGCTGCTGCTTTCCGGCGGGGTTTCCATGGGCAAATTCGACTTGGTCGAGCAGGTCCTCAGTGAAATGGGGGCAGAGTTTTTCTTCACTGGAGTTGCGATTCAGCCTGGACGTCCTGTGGTCTTCGGTCACGTCAAGATTCCAAGTAAAACTTCCCTCACGCCTTTCTTCGGATTGCCGGGAAATCCGGTCTCGACTATGGTGACATTTGAACTATTCGTAACCTCGGTCGTTAGAGCCTTAGCAGGAAAGCTTCCTGTAAGATTAAATACGGCCCTAGCCCGTCTTGGGAAAGCCATCAAAACCAAAACGGGGCTCACGCGATTTCTGCCGGCGGTCCTTAGCGGCGGCCTGCATGATCCGGTGGTCGAGGTCGTGCCCTGGCAGGGTTCAGGCGATATTCAAGCTGCGGCCCGCGCGAATTGCTATGTTGTTGTGCCGCCTGACCGGGAGTCGATTGCCGCTGGGGAGATGATCTCAGTCTTGATGCACTCATGCCCAAACTGAAGCCCACAAAATTGTCGCACTACGATGCAGGCGGCCGGGCCACGATGGTGGATGTTTCGGCTAAACCAGCGAACCGGCGGGAAGCCGCGGCTTCGGCGTTTGTTGCCATGTCTCCGAAAGTGTTGAAAGCATTGCCCAAAAACCCCAAAGGCAATCCGCTGGAAGTGGCCCGCTTTGCGGGGATCACGGCGGCCAAACGTACCGCCGAATTGATACCAATGTGCCATCCGCTGCCCCTCTCTTTCGTTGATGTGCGTACAGAGGTATGCGAAAATGGCGTCAAGATTTACTCT
The DNA here is from genome assembly GCA_035939855.1 of Candidatus Angelobacter sp. Taxonomy (GTDB): domain Bacteria; phylum Acidobacteriota; class Terriglobia; order Terriglobales; family Acidobacteriaceae; genus Angelobacter. The sequence continues at coordinate 5,435 of DASZFK010000185.1, read as the reverse complement.
CGAGCCGTCACCACTGCTCAAACCGGAGTTGAGATGGAGGCGTTGGTGGCTGCCGCGCTGGCCGCGCTTACCATATACGACATGTGCAAAGCCCTGGATAAGAGCATGGCAATCCGCGAGGTTGTCCTGGAGCGTAAATCGGGCGGCAAAAGCGGTGACTACCGGCGAAAGCCGGCTAGCAATCATGACAAGACATAGGTTCCATGCCGAGTAACATCAAGGTCCTGCTGGTTGACGACAATCCCATGGTTCTGGAGATGCTGCGGATATCTGTTGCCCAATTCTCCAGCGTGAGCACGTTGACCGATGGCGCCGATGCCATGCTCAAGGCTATCGACGACAAGCCCGACCTTATCATTGCCGATTACACCATGGAGGCCATGGATGGCAGGCAACTCGTCCAGAAGCTGAAGAGCCGCAGCGCTACCGCTAACATTCCCGTCATCCTCATGGCCAGCAAGACCGACATTACAGAAAAGCTGAAGATCCTTCAGGATACGGTCGAAGATTTCATCGAAAAGCCGTTCTTCCTGAAAGAAGCTGCTGCCCGGATCAAAAAAGTCGTAGACAAGATCTCACTCGAAAAGATGGCCCGCGAAGCTCCGGGTGAGTCCACCGTGCGCGGCAGCCTGGCGCAGATGAACGTGATGGACCTGCTCCAATCGCTCGATATGGGCCACAAGACCTGCGCCCTCACCTTGAACAACAATGGCGACCGATGCCAGATGTTCTTCAGCGATGGGCAGATCAATCACGCCACCTATGGCGATTTAAAGGGCGACGATGCTGTGTTCAAGGTGCTTTCCTGGACTGGCGGAAACTTCGAGATCAACTTCAACGGTAGCAGCGCCGAACAGACCGTGACTCGCTCCACGCAAGGTCTTCTTCTGGAAGGGCTGCGGCTGTTGGATGAATCCAACCGCGATACAGAAGAAAATGTGCTCGAAGCCTGATCGTGAAAACCGCCGCCATTCTTACCATCAGTGATTCCGCTCATCAAGGCAAGCGGGACGACCTCTCGGGACCAGCCGTTATTGCCGAACTTAAGTCCGCTGGCTTCCAAATCGCCACTACCGCTGTAATTCCAGATGAGCAGGACCAAATCCAGGCGGCCCTCAAAGCGCACTGTCACGGAGCACAATTGGTGGTCACCGTAGGTGGAACCGGCATTGCAGCCCGCGATGTTACCCCGGAAGCGACTCTAGCAGTTGTCGATCGGATCGTGCCTGGCATTGCCGAGCGTATGCGGTCTCTCGGCGCATTGAAGACCCCATTAGCAGCTTTGAGCCGTGGAGTATGTGGCGTGCGCGGCAAGGCTTTGATTTTGAATTTGCCCGGAAGCCCGAAGGCCGCAGTGGAATCGTTGCAAGCCGTGATTGATGTCTTGCCGCACGCCTTGGAGCTATTGAGCGGAAATACGAAACACGGAGAAATTGGGTAAATGGATAATTTGGTAATTGGGTAATTTGAAAGGCAACCCAAAAACCTTAAGAAATAATGCCCGAAGACTCTTACAACAAAAAGGCGGGCGCAGAGCCCGCACTTCTGAAAATTACCCATTTAACAAATGTCTACGCGTCGGCGGTGACCTCGGGGAACTTAAGTTTGCTCTTGGCTAGGGCTTTATTGAGCAGGTCTTCAACTTCGGTCTCGTCGGAGTTCCGGGCCATGGCCAGTTCGGTCACCAACAGGTAGCGGGCACGCTCCAGCATCTTCTTTTCGCGGAATGATAGGGGTTTGCTTTGGGCCAGCAACAGGAGGCTTTTCAGCACGATTGCCACTTCCAGCAGAGAGCCGGTCCGCATTTTGTCAGAGTTTTCCTTAAAGCGGTATTTCCAGTCGGTGTTGCTGTCGCATTTTCCATCGGTGAGGAAGGTCAGTATCTTGTTTACCTCGCCGTTTTTCACCACCGGCCGCAGGCCCACGCTGTTCACATTGTGGAACGGGACTTCTACTTTCAGGCTGCTGGCTTTAATCTTTAGTAGATAAAACTTGTGGACGGACATGCCTATTGTCCGGCTGCTGATCTGCTCAATAACCCCACCACCATGATTGGGATAAACGACTTTATCACCTATTTGGAAGCTGATTTGACCATTCATGAAGGCACCAGTGGATATCTGCGGGGGAACGATCAGTACATTCGTTATTATAAACCCCCTGTGGATTTTCAGCAATGTTCAAAGGCGAATGGGGATATCCACAATCTTTTTATAAGCTTACAAGGGTAGATCAGGGGCTTGCCGGCGTTATAATGAACAGTCCGGTACCTACCCGTTTTCGAACCCCGGCAGAGGAGCTTTCTTTCCCTAGATGCCTGAGCACATTAAGAAGAAGCTGGAAGAAGAGATTCGTGCCTTGGAGCACGAATTGACCAACGAACTTCCCAAGGAGATCAAAAAAGCTGCATCCTTGGGGGATTTGAGCGAAAACGCCGAGTATCACATGGCCAAGCAGAGGCAGGAGTTTGTAAATGCCCGCCTGGGCCAGCTCAAAAAGCGAATGGGTGAACTTGCCCTGGTCAACCTCAGCAACATTCCTAAAGACCGGGTGGCCTTTGGCTCTACCATCCGCGTGTTTGACAATGCCAAGGAAGAAGAGCTGGAATACAAGCTGGTGACCAGTGAAGAATCCGACGTTGCCAAAGGCCTGATCTCCACCACGTCACCCATAGGCAAGGCCCTGATGGGGAAAAAAGTAGGCGATACCGCTGTCGTTGTCACTCCCAACGGCAAACGGGAGATGGAGATTTTGCAACTAACAACTATCCACGACGAGGCATCATGACCTGGACTGGAGCCTTTGGCCGCGCTTGCAGGGTTCTGTTGTATGCAATCGTGCGTGGATTATCGCTTACCCGCATCTCTCCCAACGTACTCACGTTTTTAGGCTTGGTTATTAATACCGTTGCGGCGATCCTATTTGGCTACGCAAATTCCCATAATTATCCGCGCATGTTTCTGTATGCCGGACTGGTCATTATTGGGGCCGGCATCTTCGATATGGTCGATGGGCGCGTAGCCCGCGCTACCGGCCAAGTCACCACCTTTGGCGGGTTCTTTGATTCGGTGATTGATCGCTACAGTGACGTTGCCCTGTTCTTCGGCCTGCTGGTCTATTACGCCCGCGCCAACCGCTTCTTTTACCTGGTGCTGGTGGCCTTCGTCATGGTGAGTTCGGTCATGGTCAGCTACACGCGGGCTCGCGCCGAATCGCTGATCGGCTCCTGCAAAGTCGGGTTCATGGAACGTCCAGAACGTATCGTCCTGGTGATTATTGGGGCCTTATTCTCACGTTGGGGCGCGATGGCTCCCGTCTTGTGGGTGCTGGCCGTACTTTCAACCACCACAGTGATTCACCGCATTATCTATACCTACCAGCAAACCCGCATCCTCGATGCCAAGGTGGCAGCAGAGCAAAAGGTCCTGGCGGCCGAACGAAGCAGTCAGCAAAACAAGAGCGGCACACAACAGGTACCATCGTTCAACTAGTCCGCTACGCAGGCGATAACGAGGATTTTGTTCTCGTTTTGAGGCAGGCAGTTCCATTCTCGCAGAGAATTTGGCAAATGAGTAATTTGGTAAATGGGTAATTGAAAAGCAAAGCAAGATGCTCTACTAAATAAGATCTTGGATCTGTAGCTGCACATCTGCGTTCTTCCACGACTCCTGAAATCGTGAAGCCGTCTCTGCTGCTTCGTTCGTCTTGCCTTGAGCCTTGAGAGCTTCCGCCAGTCCAAAGAGCGACCGGCCGTTGTTTGGGTTCTGGCGCAGGTCAGCACGGAATACCTCTTCGGCTTCTGCCGCTTTGCCGGAGGCCAGCAACACCGCCCCCAACTGCTCACGCGGTGGCAGGTACCAGTCGGGTGGCTCGTCATAATGCAGGGCGTCGTAGGTTTTGACGGCTTTATCCAACTCAGTCACCGCCGCACGATAGTCATGCCGGGTTGAGTCTATCTTTGCATCCAGCATATTCAGCGCAATTCCCATGACCTCACGAACACGGTTAAAGCCAAAGGGCTCATCCGGGGTCACAGCCGCCGATAGTTTTGCCAGTGATTTTCGCTCGTCCTCTGCTCTCCCTGGCTGGCCCTGCGCGGCGTACGCCATGCCTCTCGCGAAATGCCACGCCATGTTTGTGACATGGAGACGGGATTCGGGCTGAGGAAGTTTTGTAATCTCCTGCCACCGGGCCAAACGAACCAACACCACCATCCGCGTAATGTTGAACTGCTCCATTGAGGACATTCCGTGATGAGAAGCAATGTTGGTTTCGAGCCTGCTGGTCGCATCGAGCGCGCCTTTCAAATTTCCTTCCATCGCAGCGGCATAAGCCAGGAAATGAAGGTTGTGACTGTAATACATCGACGGATAAGCCCCGGTCGCGTGATAGGAGCCGATGTAAGCTTCGTCGACAGCCGAGGCCTTTTGATTGGCCAGAGCTGCGTTGGGGTAGTCTCCTACGCGGACATAAATATGCGATGGCATGTGGACCAGGTGCCCCGCTCCGGGCGTAAGGCCTCCGAGGCGATCAGCGCTGGCCAGCGCAAGCTCAGGATGCGGTGAAGCTTCAACGGCGTGAATGTAAAAGTGATTGGCGCCGGGATGGTCCGGGAATCTGGCCAGCACCAGTTGGAGGACGCGGATTAATTCTTCCGTGCCTTCGGCAGGTTTACCATCAGCAGTCCAGAGCTGCCAGGGATGAAGGTCCATAATGGACTCGGCATAAAGCGTTCCCGCATCGGCGTCATCAGGGAACTGTTTGTACAGTTGTGCCATGGCATCCCGGTAACTCTCGAAGAGCTTCTGCTGGGCAGTCTTGGGATTAGCAGAAAACCGCTGCGCCAGGGCTTCAATGTAGGTCTTCTCTACCGGAGTTATCAGAGACTCCAGTTCTCGCGCTTTTTGGATTGCCTCATAGGCAGCCTTACCCCGTTCGCCGCCAATGTCGGTATCGTTATAGTTTGGGCCTGTCGCTAGAGCCACTCCCCACCAGGCCATGGCGCACTTAGGATCGAGTTCAAGCGCATGGCGAAAAGAACGGGCTGCGTCGTCGTGATTGAAGGCATAAATCAGGCTCAAGCCTTGATCGAAAAAGGCCTGTGCCTCCGGGTTGCTGGTAGTGACTGCATGGTGCAGCGAACCCAAGCCTGGAACCAACATGTTCAAAGTCTGGGATTTTGGTTTAGGTTCCGGTTGCGCGGTCAAGGGGAGCACCGCAAAGACGAAGAACAAAATCGCGCCCCACAGATTTTTGAAGCTCATAATTTCGAATTTTATGACAATTCGGTCACAGGCAGAACTTTGATGTCATTCGCGAGAGAAAAACTGTTAGGAGCGCGACAGACGATTGCGGCGCCGGCGATACGTGAAGGTCCCACGACCTCGCGAACAAACTCAAGATTGACCGCATCGCCAGCAGTAGGTATTTCCCTC
>DASZFK010000184.1:0-4570 GCA_035939855.1 Candidatus Angelobacter sp. | reverse complement strand
GAGCTCCAAGTCTCAAATAGAATCATGGTTGCCATTACAACCACACAGCTGCTTTATGAAGTGTCGGCAAGACAGGGCCGTCGTCACCACCTAAGATGCAAGACTGGGAAAAAGGCAAAGCAACAGCGAAGGCAAAAAGCGCTCTAATAAGTGTGAACGACATGGGGGCTACGGGCCGAGTAGAACACCCGGTACGCCTCGTGGGGAAGAATTTTCTTGACACGTCCCTCCATAGAATCACCCGATCACCCGATTCCATTCATTTTCCGCCGCTCGCAATCGGCTTCCGCGCGAAGTAATATAGCGAAGCGCCCAAAAGCACAAACATGATTACGGACACAAGATTGCTGTGCCCAATCGTGGGGAACTTATTTGTAAGCAGCAGTGCGCCTTCTGTCAGGTGGTACCGCGAGCTTTGAGGGAGACTTTCCAACAGTTTGACGCCAATGCCCAAGAGGCCAATGACACCGCCGGCGGCAATCAGTCCTGAGGCATAGAGCGAGCCTGGGCTAACGTCGCTTTCGTCCTTTTTTTCTCCCGCTTTGGCTGCAGCCCGATCTACCAGCCATCGAACTACTCCACCAGAAAAGATCGCCAGGGTCGTGGCAATGGAGAGATAGAAGCCGACCGCAAATGAGAGCGAGCGAATGCCCAATAGTTCGATACCAATAACGATAAAGACGCCGATGAGCACAAGGTTCCAGGGCAAGCGATGATCGATGATTCCACTGACCACGGTGGCCATAAGATTAGCTTGTGGCGCGCCCGCCTTGTCACTGCCGATACCCTGGATCCATTGGCGCTCGATGTTTCCAGTGGCAGGATTGTATAAATACTGGCCGTTTGCCAGATGCTGTGCGCCGAGAGCGCTGATGAGCTTGTATGGTCTAGGATCTTCCTCGCCGAGAGGATTGTTTTTGTCATCGACGATCCTGATTGTCGTTCTTTCCAGTAAAGGATTGTTTTCGGCTGCTATTTCGCGAACGCCAGGTTCGAGATTCGCCAGATCCAGCTTGATTGGACCGAAGGGACGAATCTGTTCGAGGCCCCGGTTCATAGCCAGCAGCGTGAAACCGATGGCCGCTACCGAGACCAGCACTCCGACGAGTAAGGCTATCTGCTGTCGTCGTGGTGTTGCCCCCACCAGAAACCCGGTTTTCAAGTCCTGCGAGGTGTTGCCGGCGTTTGCTGAAGCGATACAGACGACGCCGCCAATCGAAATCACCAAAGCTTTGTATGCATTCGATGTCCAGCCAACCAGCAGGAAGGCCAGGCAGGTGGCCATCATGGTAGCAATGGCCATTCCCGAGATGGGATTCGAAGAAGTTCCAATCAATCCGGTGATGCGAGAAGAGACCGTTACAAACAAGAACCCGAAGATCACCACGAAGATCGCGGCTGCAATATTCGCGATGATGCTGGGAAAGGTTCCAGGAACCGGCTTGAAGATCAAAAAGGCGATCATCATGAGAAGCACCAGCAAAGTGCCAAGCAGGGCATGCTTCATGCTCAGGTCATTGTCGGTACGCCGGTTTCCCAGCGCTGCCGTTGCACCCTTCTTCAAATCGGCCGCGCCCGAACGAAGTGCATTCACAATGGTGGGAATCGTCTTGACCAACGTGATCAGTCCGGCAGCCGCGACGGCTCCCGCACCCATGGGACGAATATAGGCGCGGTATATGTCATCGACCGACATCGCCGAGATGAGCTTCTGTGCGGGATACAGGGGCGCTGTAAGGTATCCGCCGAAGAATTTGATGGCGGGCATGACCACCAGCCATGCGAAAACACCCCCGGCAAAGATGACTCCGGCAATGCGCGGCCCAATGATGTAACCCACACCCAAATATTCAGTGGTTGTGTTAGCTCGGAGAGCGCTGCCGGGATATCCCTTGGGCTGGAAGTCGGGTGTGCTTGGCCACAGCCCGAAAAGGTTCTCGTTCTGAAAAAGAGTATAGAGACTGCCCAGTCCCAGTCCCATGAATACCCGGCTGGCAAAGGATCCGCCACGGTCTCCGGCAATGAGCACGTCGGCGCAAGCTGTGCCTTCAGGGTAGAGCAGGTTGCCATGCTCTTTGACGATAAGCTGTCGCCGCAATGGGATCATGAAAAAGACCCCCAGCCAGCCTCCAATTAGCGCCAACAGGAAAATACGCCAGTACTCGTGAGCCAGGGGAAAGCCCAGGAAGATGAGGGCCGGCAAGGTAAAGATCACGCCACCGGCCACAGATTCTCCCGCCGAACCGGTGGTCTGAACGATGTTATTTTCCAGGATGCTGGCCTTGCCGAACGCCCGCAGGATGCTGATGGAGAGTACCGAGATCGGAATCGAGGCTGCTACGGTAAGGCCGGCGCGCAAGCCGACATAGACGGTAACCGCGCCGAACAGCACGCCAAAACCTGCACCCAGGAGCAAGGCTCGTGCTGTAAGTTCCGGTCTCTCTTCCAGAGGCGATACGTAGGGCTGAAATTTCGCTTCAGCAGCTTCAGTTCCAGTAGTTTCGGCCACAGATTCCTCCAATCAGCGCATCAGTTTGAAATTGTCGCAAGTTAGCACAGAGAGGCAGTTAGATACAAATCGGGTGATCGGGTGATCGGGTGATCGGGTGATCGGGTGATCGGGTGATCGGGTGATCGGGTGATCGGGTGATCGGGTGATCGGGTGATCGGGTGATCGTACACCAGAGACGCCGTATTGCAAGTCTTTTTCATTGTTCGGAGAGCTACAAGAGCTTAAGGGCAAATATTAGGAACTCCAAGAGCTGAAAGCTAGAGGAGCCAGCAGCTAGAAGTTTTCCGATCACCCGATCTCCCGATGGACCGATCACCCGATTCTCGCGATTGCTTCCAGCTACTTATCCCGGCTATACTTACAGCAGCAACCCGGCATTGATCCTCGAAGGAGGCCGTCTTCAGCAGTAGTGATGACCTAAATCGGGCACAACGCGCGATTAAGTCCGCGGCAGAAAGTTTATTTTCTGTCTTATTTCCTTCCGATTGTCGTCTTTGCCAGTCGCCACTGACCTCGATTTCCGCTCTTCCGGTTTGTGATTCCTGCTTGGAGAGTATGGTTCCCCTGTCGGGGATTCTGTGTACATTTTGCGGGGAAAATCTCATCAGCGGTCACGTGGAAGCGGATCCTCGTTGCGGTCGCTGTCGAAGGGCCAGGCCGCTTTTCGAAAAGGCCGTTGCTTATGGGCCTTACGAAAGCTCGCTGCGCGATTTGATTCATCTCTTTAAGTACCAGCAGGTCAAACCGGCTGCGCCGCTATTGGGCGAGTTTTTACAGCAAGCCCTGGCGGCAACGCCGTTACCAGCAGAGTTGATGGTCGTGCCTGTGCCACTGGCCAAGAGCAAGCGCCGGATCCGCGGTTTTAACCAGGCCGAGGCAATAGCGGCAGCGTTTGTGCGCCGCCAGCGCTCCGGACGCATCGAATTAAATGCCGGTGTTCTGGTGCGCACTCGTGATACGGCATCCCAGACCGGGTTAACGAGTCATCAGCGCCGTCTGAATGTGCGAGGCGCTTTTGCGGTTGTTCAACCGGAGCGCATCAAGGGCAAGGTACTTTTGCTGGTGGATGACGTTATGACGAGCGGCGCGACCGCGGGCGAATGCGCTCGCGTGCTCCTGCGCGCCGGAGCAAGACAGGTTTTTGTAGCTACGGTAGCCAGAGCCATAAAAGAGTCTGCCGTATCTGTCTGGGCCAAATCAGCCCACGCTTAAACCGGGGAGGACAAAGGGCCATGCACGACAAAACGCAACGCGAAAGAGGCAGAGGCAAATCACGACACCACGCCGAGACTGCGCCAGAAGCGCCCAAAGGCCGCAAAGCGCTGCTGATGCAGACGCCCGTCCTGGTGCTGAATGCCTCCTACGAGCCGATCAACATCTGCGCGGCGCGCAGGGCCATTGTGTTGGTGCTCAAAGGGCTAGCCATGCCCGAGGAAGAGAACGGACATTCTCTTCATGCCGCGCGCATCACCATGCGTGTTCCCTCGGTGATCCGTTTGCTGGAATATCGGCGTATTCCGCATCAGACGCGGGCCCTTTCCCGCAAGAACATCCTGCTGCGCGATCGCAATACCTGCCAGTATTGCGGCGTGGTGCTGGTCTCCGGCGAGTTGACGCTGGACCACGTGGTGCCGCGCTCGCGCGGAGGCTCGTCTACCTGGGAAAACCTGGTCGCTTGTTGCCATCCGTGTAATCGCAGAAAAGGAAACCATCTGCTAAACGAAACGGACATGAAGTTGCTCAAGGAGCCGCGCCCGTTTACGCTCCACACCAGCCGCCACATCATGCGAATGATTGGGCGGTCGGATAATAAGTGGAGAAAGTACCTCTTCTATTAAACCTGGTCTACCCGCGCTGGCGCGCGGGTAGAAGGACGAACTTTAGAAAAAGGGTCCATTTGCCACACCTTATCACCCTGTCATCCTGAACGAAGCGCCGCTAGAAACTAATCCTCGGAATTCAAGATGGGCGCGGAGTGAAGGACCCCGATAGCGTGTCAGTCTAGATCGGTGACACGAGGTATTCGACCGATAACCAAATCTCTGGGTCTTAAGTCTT
>DASZFK010000183.1:0-2746 GCA_035939855.1 Candidatus Angelobacter sp. | reverse complement strand
TGCACGACAAGCCGATCTACATGGAGGCCACCCGCGACGGCGTTGAGATGGAGATCGGCCTGCAATACAACGACGCCTACTCCGAAACCGTTTTCAGTTTTGCCAACAACATCAACACCGTGGATGGCGGCAGCCATCTCTCCGGTTTCCGCACGTCGCTGACTCGCACCATCAACTACGCCGGCCAGCAGCTTGGCCTGTTCAAAGATGTGAAGGAAAACCTGACCGGCGACGACGTGCGCGAAGGCCTGGTTGCGGTGGTGAGCGTTAAGTTGCCGCAGCCCCAGTTTGAAGGGCAAACCAAAGGGAAACTCAACTCCGATATTGCCGGGATTGTTCAAGCGTTCATCAACGAGCGCTTGGGGGCATTCTTCGAGCAGAATCCTCCGGTGGCCCGCAAGATCATCAACAAAGCGATTGAGGCTGCCAGGGCGCGTGAGGCAGCCCGCAAGGCCCGCGACCTTACCCGGCGCAAAGGGGCGTTGGATGGCGGCGGCCTTCCGGGCAAGCTGGCGGATTGCTCGGAACGCGATCCCAATCGTTGCGAGCTTTTCCTGGTGGAAGGTGAATCCGCCGGCGGTACGGCCAAACAGGGCCGCGACCGCCGCTTCCAGGCCATTCTGCCGTTGAAAGGCAAGATCCTCAACGTGGAGAAGGCCCGCTACGACAAGATGCTGAGCCATGAAGAAATCCGGGCCATGATTACAGCGCTGGGAACCGGCATCGGCAAAGATGATTTTGACCCGGCCAAGCTGCGCTATGGGAAAGTGATCCTGATGACTGATGCCGACGTGGACGGGTCGCATATTCGCACGCTGTTGCTTACGTTCTTCTTCCGTCACATGAACGAACTCATCAAGCGCGGCAATGTTTTTATCGCGCAGCCACCCCTCTACGGCATTAAAAAAGGCAAAACTCTCCTCTACATCAAAGACGACCGGGAATTTGTGCGGGTGATGGTGAAACGCGCGGCTGAAGGCATGGCAGTCCGGTACGGCGAAGGCGCAGCCAAGCTGGAAGGCGCGCCCTTGGCGAAATTTATGACCACCCTAAATGAGTACCTGGGGTTCTTCGACAAGACAGACAAGCGAATTCGCAACGACAAGATTACCCAATTGCTCCCCAAAGTGGGATTTTCCCAGCGGGTGGACTTCGAGGGAGACAAGAAGACAGCGCCCAAGAAAATCCAGCAACTTGAAAAAGAGCTGAACAAGATTGCCAAGGAGCAGCAACTCAAGTCGGTCGAGAGTTATTTCGATGAAGAGCATAACCTCTGGGGCGTGCGCTTCACGGACTCTCAGGGAGCGGAGCGGCAGATCAACTGGGCCCTGGTTTCGACACCTGAGTACCGGCAGATGATTTCCAAGTTCAAGCAGATCGATGAATACATGCAGCCGCCCTTCGTGGTCGAGGTGCTGGCCAAAGGTGCAAATGCCGATAGAGCCGCCGATGCGAGCGATGCCGAAGGCGAAGACTCGGAGAGCGCCACCAAGAAATCAACAAAACCTGCGGCCCGGCGCGCAAAAGCTGAAGCGGAAGTGGTGGAGAAGCAAACAGCGCGAGAGTTGTTCGAATACGTGCTGAATGAGGGGCGCAAGGAATACACCGTACAACGCTACAAGGGCCTGGGAGAAATGACCTCCGAGCAGCTTTGGCAGACCACGATGGATCCGGAGAAGCGGACGCTGCTGGCGGTAAAGGCGGAAGACATTGAGGCCTGCGAATTGATCTTTACCACCCTCATGGGCGAAGACGTGGAAGCCCGGCGCAAATTCATTGAGGAAAACGCCCTAGACGTGAAGAACCTCGATATTTGATATTGGCGCCCCCAAATCTGATGTGGGTGGCCGCAAACCCTATCACCGGCCCTTGTCGTGGTGGAGGTACGAGACTTCCAGTGCGTTCTGGTAGAGTTTGTCAAAACTCCATGTGTCTTCAGGAGTAAGATTTGTGGGCTGATTGAGATTTGCGGGAGCAGGATCGATCTTTCGCACACGAGCAGAACGTAACATTTCGACTGCCAGTTCCATCTTGTACCATTCCATGACGTGTTGGGGAGAACGCCCTGATTTGGCGGAGAGGGCCTGGATGTAGGTCCACAGCAGTTGCCGCATTGCATCAACAACGCTTTTTAGTTCGGCCGCCAGTTCAATGTCCAGAACATTCTGTTGTCCTCCGGGGGTGCCCGAGTCTTGTTCGGTAATCCCGGTAAGCGAATGGCGGACGGCTGCCATATCGTCAAGGGCGCGCCGCACCCGGGTGGAAAGAGTTTCTTGGGAAGAGCTGGAATGGTCCATGGTTGCCTCTGCCTCTTTAATCGGCGGATAAGCAAAGAGGTTTAGCCGCCGGGAATTTGGTATTAGGTACATTTGTTGCACTCTGAGTGGCCCCGCTAGGCCTCGCGGCATCCAAAGACCCAACGATTTTGTCCCATCTACGTCGACACAAGCTCAGAACCGCAAGAAGCCGCTCAGGATAGGCCGCATGATACAAATGGGAACTCATGCTGGAGCCGCTACGAGAGTTTAAGATCGGCAAACCACAAATCTTTGCTGGTCTATTGTTGCTGGCCTTTCTTGCGCAGTGTCTCTGGGTAGCAGGGAGCCGGAGATTCTCTGATCTGGAATACGAATACATGGCTTCCGGCCATCAAGGCGCTGGGAGGCAATTGCGTGTCAACTCGCCCGCCACAACTTCAATTGTGGCTCTCACTCTCCGGCTCACTCTAGCTCTGCGTAACTTGGCG
>DASZFK010000182.1:0-11979 GCA_035939855.1 Candidatus Angelobacter sp. | reverse complement strand
GATTACCAATGGATCGTTCAATCCCGCCCGTAGCATTGGACCTGCAATCTTCGCCGGCGGCTGGGCGCTGGAGCAGCTTTGGCTGTTCATCGTTGCGCCCCTTGCGGGAGGCGTGCTCGCAGCGGGAGTCTTTGCCGCAATCCGCCCGGCGGGAGTCCAGATCACCAGCAAACAAGCCGAAACAGTCTTGCCAAGCCAGCAGCAGGAAAGAAGACAGGTGCGGTGATACCTGTCCACCTGTGACCAGCAGATTCTCCAGCTTACCAGTTGACCTTCAGAGATAGGCGGGGGTTTCTTCGGTGTTATTTTATTGGTCCTGCTTTCGGTATTCTCGGTGGAGGCGCGCACGGCGAGGAAGAGATGCTAATGCAAGACTTCTTCAGCGAGATGAATGGCTTTGATCTGTCTGCCAGTAATCGTCAGGAATTAGATGAGGTTGGCTTTACTATCATTCCGGGCCCGGTGCCAGTGGATGACCTTACTCGGTTGGCAGCCGCTTATGACGCTGCTGTAGACAACGCCATTTCCGATGACATCAAGGTCGGTAGTTCGACCACTCGAGTCAGAGACTTTGTCAATCGGGGAGCCGAGTTCGACAGATTGTACCTACATCCGCCAGTTCTCAAGGCTTGTTGTCACATCATCGGCAAACCGTTCAGGCTCAGCACAATGCATGCTCGGACATTGCGGCCAAGATCACCGGCCCAGGATCTCCATGTCGACTACGAGCGCGACAGTTGCGGTTGGACGATGGTCGGGTTCATATTCATGATCGACGAGTTCCGAAGCGACAACGGTGCGACTCGATTTGTGCCAGGCTCACACCTGTGGTCAGACGTTCCACAGGCTATTCTTGAACACCGGAAGGCAGACTATCCAGGGCAAGCTCTGGCTTGCGGTCCTGCGGGTTCCATGATGCTATTCAACGGTTCCGTTTGGCATGGACACACAGTGAATCGCTGTGATGAGCCTCGACGTTCCATACAGGGTGCCTATATCCGGCGAGAAGCACAGTCGGGTGAAAACTTGCTTACACGCATGCAGCCTGAAACCCTGTCTCGCATCAGTCCACTCGCGAGATATGTGTTGGCCGCCGAGCCGCTCAATCGGCCAGAGTAAATCATTTGGCCACGTCATGCGATAGCGACCTTTGGCGTCATCTGTCGCGCTCAAATTCCGCCACGGCTGCAAACTACACCGGCTTGCCGAAAGGATACGGCAGTTTGGCAGGTGTGTGACATGACAACCCCGCCTCCGTACGCAAACGCAAGTGCGCTAAACTGGCGCTAAACTAAAAAGCGTAGCGACATTATGTCTCTACGCTTTTGACTTTCAATTACCCAATTACCCACTTACCCAGTGACTAGAGTCCCTTCAGCAGGTCCAGCCAGCGTTTCCAGGCTTGCTCGCGGGCTTTTTGATTTGCCTCATGATTCGCTTCCTTTCCGCCTGGATCTTCACCTAAACGCATAAAGCCGTGACCGGCATTCTCATAAATAACAGGATCGTATTTTTTTCCGGCTTGTTTCATGGCGTCAGTGGTTGCCGGTACAGCGGTGGTGATACGGCCGTCATTGCCTCCATAGAATCCATAGACTGGAGCCGTGATGGTCGAAACATCCTTAGGGCTACCCCCATAGAAAACGAAGGCTGCTTTCAAATCCTTACGATTGGTGGCAAAACGGAATGATTGGCCGCCGCCCCAGCAGAACCCTCCTACCGCCAGTTTTCCGTTGGCCGACGGAAGCTTTTTAACGTAATCGGCAGTAGCATTGAGATCGGCCGTTACGATGTCGGGATCGAGTTTGGAATTAGCTTCGCGGGCAGCATCGGTGCTCGGGAAATCGCTACTTTTGCCGCCATTGGGCCCAAAACCAGAAAGCAGGTCTGGAGCAATGGCAATGTATCCGGCAGCGGCTAGCTGGTCCGCGACACTACGGACCCAATCGGTCATGCCGAATATCTCGTGGATCACCACCACGGCAGTCGCTTTCCCCTTGGTCTCCGGGTAAACGATAAAGGCATGCACCGTACGGTTATCGTGCTTGATCTGGACCCACTCTTGATGCCGATTTGATTTTTCCAGGGATTGCTTGGCCCAGTCCTGTGCAGAGGCGGGCAGCAAGAAAACGAACAGAGCAGTTGCGAGAACGATTGTGCGTTTCATGGCAAGGGAGTTTACTACTTGGGGGGATTGTTGGACAAACCGGCTGTAAGAAGTTTGCAACCCGTAAGCTTTTACGATGCCCTCTCACCCTGTCATCCTGAACGTAGCGCCGTGAAAAGCTGAGCCTCTGAGAATAAAGATGGGCGCGGAGTGAAGGACCCCGACAATGTTTGCGGCTTAAGTGCCGATACGAGGTATTCTCCCCGATTTTGTAAACAACAGGGTTGAAGAGGATGGCTGTGATGCTGCATAAGACTTAAGCTCAGAGTTCGAGGATCTCGGTCGAATGCCCTGCATCGGCAATTTATATTGAGACATTATCGGGGTCCTTCACTCCGCGCCGATCATGTTCGCAAGTATGAAATCTCTTGACGCGCTACGATCAGGATGACAGAGGTTAGGTATCGTGAATGCTGACAAAGCTTCGTGCGGGTTGGTCGTGTTACTACGGTTATCTTTTAACTGGCTTCGCAGCTAAGCTCTAATGTTGAATACGATTTCCCGTCAAGAATATGCGTTACTTCAAAAGCCCACGCTTTTCCCTTGCTCTCATTATTCTGTCAGTCTGTGTGGTTAGCGCAACAACCCAGACTGTGAACCAGGCCAAGCCTGCCGCTGGAAATGCCTCTCAAGACCAGAAGATTCCGGTTACGACCTCATCGCCGGCAGCTGCCCGTTATTTCGAGACCGGCATGGTGCATTACGAAAACCATCGCTGGAATTTTGCCTTGAGAGATTGGAACGAGGCCATCAAGTTGGATCCAAATTTTGCATTGGCCTATACGTGGATATGCTTCACCACGGTTGATCCTGCCGAAGAGAGCGCCGCTCGCGCCAAAGCGGTTGCCCTGATGAAGAACATCACCCCGTCCGAGCAGTTGATGGTCCGCTGGATGGCGGGCGTGCACAGCGACAACTATCTTGAGGGCATCTCGGCGATGAACGACCTGTTGGCCATGTATCCTCATGACAAGCGTCTCAACTTCCTGGTCGGCTACTGGCTCTACAAGCAGGACCAGTATGACCTTGCGAAAAAGCTTACCTTAAAGGCCCTGGCCGAAGACGCGAAGTACGCCACTGCCTACAATCAACTTGCCTATCTGTATTCCCGGGTTCAGGATTATCCCAAGTCCCTGGAAGCTGCCTCGAAATATGTAGAACTGCTTCCCAACGAACCGAATCCTCACGACTCTTATGGAGAGATGCTGCGCCTGGCCGGACATTTTCAAGAGGCCCTGGAACAATATCGCATGGCTCTCAAGATCGATCCTACGTTTTATATATCGCAGAAAGAACTGGGGGAGACCTATTCCCTGATGGGCGAGGAAGAGCAGGCGCGCGCCGAATACGCGAAAGCCATTCATGATGCTCCCAGCGACGGCCTCAGGGCGGAATACCTTCAAAAATCGGCCCTGACTTATATTCGCGAAAGGAAATATGAGGAGGCCGACCAGGCATATCTGGAGGCCGCTGCCAAAGCCCACGCCATGAAACAGTGGGTGTGGGAAGCCCGGGCTCATCGTGTGATGGCCATGTACGAAACCAGCTACGATGCCGCCATGAAGAACCTCGAACAGGCAGAAGCGATTCTGGCGGAAAACCAGGCAGCAGTAGCACAGGTGGATCTGAATGAAGAGCAAGCGAGGATATTGCGTGTTCGGGTGGAGCGAGCCCTGGCCAACGGCAATGAGGCTGCTGCTCGCGCCGCTCTGCTGCAATTAGAAAAGATGAGCAATAGCGGCAGCAGCGTAAATCTCCAGCGCACCTATCATGGCGCTCACGGGACGCTGCTAATGGTCCAGCAAAAATATGCCCAGGCAATCTCTGAATTGGAAGAAGATTTCGCCAATCCTATTTCGATGAAACTGCTGGTAAGCGCCTACCGTAAGAATGGATTCAGCGCAGATGCCAAGGCCTTGAGTAAGAAGTTAGTGAATTGGAAGATACCGGCAATCGAAGAAGCCTTAGCTGTGCCTGAATTTCGTTCTCAGGAAGCCGCTTTGGCATTGAAGAAGTAATCAATAGATCCAATCGTCGGGGGCCGCCTTCGAAAGGGCGATGTTCCAAATGCCGTTTTCCGTCGAACGCAGGCCAATCTGCCCTTCTCTTGAACTGCCTGCCTCTCCCACCCACGTCACGATGAAGCGCGATTTCATTCCATCGCACTCCACACCAACAACAAAGCCAGGATCAATCGGCGCTTTTACTCCATGCAGCCGTGCTCCTGACGAAGTGATATCCACGGTCTTTACATTCTGGGAGAATAATTTTCCGTGCCGGTCGAGGCCCCAAATCCGCACCGTGAGGGGAACGACAGTTCGCTTTTCTCGTCGCTTCGCCATCCCATTAACAGTTTAGGACAGCATTAACGATCACTCATTTGTGTTTTTGCTTTTCGCGGGTACGAAAGTCACCTGGCAGAAGAACGCGAGCAATTCATGTTTGTTTTACGCCGTACGAGCGCTCCTGCTGGCGGTCTCCAAAGAACCGGGATTCTCAGGCAGTCCAAGAATTTCCAGCAAAAGCGTAGGGTTGATGGGTTTCGCCAGTATCTCAAACTCATAGCCTTCGGCGCGGGCCTTCTCCAGCAGATCGAGGCTGGCCGCCTGCCCGGAAAACAGGATGATCCTGCAATTCGGCAGGATCTTCATGATGGCTTTGGCGGCTTCGATGCCATTCATGCCCGACATGATTACATCGGTAATGATTGCGTCCGGCTGAATCATCTCGGCCCATTTGATTGCCGAAGGTCCATCGGACACCGCGACAGCTTCACATCCTTCGCCGTTGAGGATATCCACAAGCGTATCCGCGATTACGGGTTCGTCGTCCACAACAATGATTTTCATGCCTCGGCTCCAGCACCAGTCAAACTTGCACTGCCTCGCAGTAACGCATTTGATCTTTCCCAACGAGGTCTTTCTTCCGATTGAGAACCAGCTTGAGGAAAAAATACAGAGAATGTTGTCCCACTTCTACCAGCTTCCACACGGCTGCGAACGTGGATCGCGCCCTCATGCTTCTCAACGATGTTGCGTGTGATCCACAACCCGAGCCCGGTGCCTACCTCGGCCTTGGTGGTAAAAAATGGTTCAAAAATCCGTTTGACGTGATGGGGCGCGATGCCCGACCCGGTGTCCGCAATGGTAATACGAATTCCTTGCACATCGAAATTCTTCCAGTTTCGCGTTTCCGAGACTCGCACGATGAGTGATCCACCGAAGGGCATGGCATCGACGGAATTCGAAATCAGGTTCGAAAAAACCTGGCGTAACTCGCCGGGCAAAGCTATAAGCTCCATCGCGCCGTGATATTGCTTCACCAGCCTGATGCTGCGGCTCTCCAGCTTCGAATCGTAGAGAAACAGGAGTTCATCGAGCATTTGGGAAACGCTCGTCATGGCCGGCGCGGAGGTGTCCCGGTAAAACCCGAGTGTCTGCCTGGCAATGTGCGCGATGCGTTCCAGTTCGCGATTCGCGAGTTCCAAATAATGCCGGGCCTTGGGGGGATTGGCAAGATCGCGGTTCGCCAGAAAAAGCAAGTTGGTCACCGATTCCAGGGGATTATTTATTTCATGGGCTACAGTGGCTGCCAGCCGGCCAACAGAGGCCAGCTTTTCCGTGAGGATAAGAGCGCGCTCCATTTTTTTGGTTTCGGTGATGTTGCGCATGATCTTCGCGGCGCCAATCACCTTGCCTGAGTCGTCCTTGACTGGTGATATCGTCAACGATACATCGATTCGCTCGCCACTTTTGGTTAGACGCACCGTCTCGAAATGGTCGATCTTCTCCCCCTTCCGCAGCTTCCCCAGAATCATTTTTTCGTCATCTTGCAGCTCGGGCGGGATGATCAGGGTGACGGACTTTCCGATAATCTCTTCCGCCTTGTAGCCAAACATGCGTTCGGCACTGCCATTCCAACTGGTAACCACGCCGTTGAGGTCTTTGCTGGCGATAGCATCATCGGACGACTCCACAATCGCCGCCAATCTCAAGCGGGCCTCCTGCGCCGTCTGCCGGTCGCGTATCAGCTCAGCCTGAATGTTTTCGTGAGCCGCCATCTCCGTTTCCAGCGCAATCGCTTTCTGCTGCAACGTGACGATGCTGAGAAGGCGCTGCTCTTCATTGGCCAAGGCTGTATAACTTTCTGAAGGAATCACATGGGAGTGAGCAGCACAAACCTTGGCAATCAAATCGGCGTCGGAGACTTGACCAAAACCGCTGATGGGATAGGCACAGTGGAGGTTAAATGAGTGGGACTGCGCCAGATCATTCCAGAGATGCTCGAGCTGGAGAGCGGCATCCGCTTTGCCCTCAGCCCACAATAAAGCGACCATCTCCCCAAAAGCGGCAACTCGCGCGTGTTGGCTCTGGGCGGCTCCTTTGGCCTCGGTCAAAACTTTTCCAATTACTTGTGCGAAAAGAGTGGGATCCGGCGATCCATCTCGCATGAACTTCAGAAGCGTCTCGCCTGCGTCGAGCGCTACATAGCGCCCCTGATGGGTCGCAACCGATATATCCATGCCCAACGCCTTGAGTCGTTCCGCGAGACCATCTCGATGGGCCTGAGTAGCGATGATCACTGCAGCTTCGCCAGCTCCAAGGGCGGAGCCGATAAAGCGGCTCAGGCCATCGAGCAGATACCCATCATCGCAATAGAACTGTACTGTGTGCCCGTGCGAATCGACCGAGTCCTGATTGATCCGTGGCCTATTTATGGCAGGCTCAAACTGAAGCGCTTTTAAAGGCATTGTATGAATTTGGAACCTCTTAAAAACGAACTGCATCAATAGGTTTCTTACAGGTTTTATAATGCAGCCAGTTAGATGGAAAATCGGCCGAAAGGGATGTTCTTACCCAGCTCTGCAAGTCCTTGGATTAAGGAGTGAGGGTTCAGAAGGGGCGCAGACGCCCCTCCATTTTGGTTCACTGTAAATTTGACTTCAGGTCAAGAATTATTTAGTAGCACGTAGTGGTAAAGGTGCAGTCCACTACAAATCTTAGGCCGTATCAGGCGCAGTTTGAGGCGGAGCACTCAATTACGACTGAGCAGCACTTGGTGGTGCGCGGGAAAGTAGTGATACTCCTAAGAGGCTCGGCTGCCGCGTTGTACGTTAATTCAATGTTTCCCGCAGGGTTCTGTGGAAGTGCGGAAAGTTCTGAGGCATTAAGGCTCATCAAGTAATCTTCATTTTTCCAGGCACGAACGATATCTGTCGTTGACATAAGATCTCCTTTTCCAACTAACACTCACACGGTCAAAGCACTAGGCACAGTTTGAAGCGGAACACTCAATTACGATTGAGCAGCATCTGGTTTGTGGCACACCAACACTGATACTCCTAAGATGCTCGTCTGCCGCGTTGTATGCTAACTCAATGTTTCCCGCGGGGTTCTGTGGAAGCGC
Organism: Candidatus Angelobacter sp.; assembly: GCA_035939855.1. Taxonomy (GTDB): domain Bacteria; phylum Acidobacteriota; class Terriglobia; order Terriglobales; family Acidobacteriaceae; genus Angelobacter. The sequence continues at coordinate 4,406 of DASZFK010000182.1, read as the reverse complement.
GGAAAGTTCCGAGGCATTAAGGCTCATCAGGTAATCTTCATTTTTCCAGGCACGAACAATATCTGTGGTTGACATTAAGGTTCTCCTTTTTTCAACTATTAACATGGGACTACTGGAGTGCGGGCACAGTTACCTGTGCATTCCCCGACGGGGCCAGAGAAACACGGTTTGAGAGTGATATAGGTTTTGTTCTTCGCAAGAACTTCTGCAAGCTCGATCTTGCCTGCAGGGTTTTGGGGAAGCGCTGCAATCTCCTCTGGACCAAGGGCCGCGAGATAGTCCTCATTTTTCCACGCACGAACGATATCAGAAGATAACATCTGCATCTCTCCTTTCGTTAGAACCATGAAGCTCAATTGGATGCTTCTTGACCGCCAACATTACGCCCGCTTCAAACCTCCTGTCAACCCATTTTGGGACCGCCAAAAGGCGCAGCAAGCATGAGAACAGAAGGCACTTGCATTGGCCTCGCGATGCGCAGCAAACCATATCCAATCCCGGCAACACCGACCATCAGGCCAGGTGTCTCTACGCCTAAAGGGACACCGCACCTCCAGCCATGTTGGCGGATTCCGGCCAAAATCTGCGAAGGCAGCAGTTGAATGCGTTGTCTCAGATCTGAATTCTCAACAAGTGGCAATGCATGGAAAAGTGTCTCGTAATTGCCAAGGTCTCCGTGACAGAGTGAATAGTTAATGCCCAGATTACGGCTCAGCGCGGTGTGCACTGAGGCCATGATCTCAGCACGGATTTCCTGGTCCTGATAGTGCTCCAGCATCATGATCCGGCCAAGGCCAATACCTGGCGCTCCATGGCACCACGCAATGGCATAAGGAACAGCCTGATTTTCATCGCGCACATCCCGCAGATCGGGCCAATTGTTTGCTTCTTGAGAAAATACGCCGCGCTCATATTCCAGAGCTGCAATCGCTGCTTCGCGAAAACGAACCTCATTTGTAACCGCAGCTATTTTCATCAACGCCCAGGCAATGCCGGCTGTGCCGTGGGAAAAACCCGTGAGTGGAGCCGCAATGCCCGGAAGAGTGACCCAGCCTATACCACGCCCAGTCTGCTGGGCGTGCTGGAGCAGATGATCTCCGCATTGCACGGTCAGATCGAGGGTCTGCTGCGACGGACGATTTCGATACAAGCCCAGCAGAACAGCAATGAGCCCGGCAGATCCGCTGATCACGTCAAACGACTTATCATTGGAAATGCGTGACGCCAACCCGTGCGCTCGCTTCTCGGCTTCTGCTAAGAGTTCAGGACGATTCCACAAGACACCGCAGTGAGTCAGGAAATAGACCAAACTTCCATCTCCGGTGAATGCCCCAACAGGCGTTTCAGCTTGCGGTTTGAATCGTTCTACACTTTTCAAGACGGTTTGAGTTGCTGCTTCAGCAATCGACCGGAAACGCCGTTCACCCGTTATCTCGCCCAGATAGGCAAGGAACAAGGCAATGCCAGGGATGCCGTTGTAAAGATCCATGCCGGTAGGAGTGAGTTCCCAGAAACGCTCCATAACCGAATCGAGCCCTATCCAGGCGACGCTTCCTGCCGCGCCATGAATGGCGGAATTCACCAGGTACTCACCCGCGGTAATTGCCGTCTCGAGAAAGTCTTCCGAACCTGCCTCAGCCCTCGCAACAGTGGTGGGGAAAGAAGAACGGGTCGGGCCGGACTCCTCGATGGCCAACGCAGTCATGGCGGCGCGAATGAACCATGTCTGCCGCTTGAGGTCATCTTCTCCCATTTGCCGCAGCCGGTTTTGCACCAGGGAGAGCGGTGTCTGTTGTAAGCAATCGGCTATCACTTCATTGGTGCTGCTCCAGAGGTGAGGCAAGGCAGGACGCGCAGTAAAAACCGGAACGTCGTTGCTCCACAAATCCGCGCGTTCATAACAGATCAGCTTCTTGAGAACAGGATTGTGGTCGGCCACCGACCACAAGTTGTCGAACAGGCGCTCACGATCAAGCGCGTCACGAAGAAGATTGGGATGATAGCTTTCAGTCAGCAGCGATCCGTACACCTGGGTTGGCCGGGCGATACAGCGCACCGGGAGATTGCCAAACGGAGCGAGTGGACCAGAAGACGAGAGGAGTTCCTCTCTATGCTTTTTGAGCAATTCGTAAATACCGGCAAACCCACTGATGATCTCGTGCTGATATTCGAGAGCATTGACCTCAGCGTCTTGCAACCGGGGCCGATTCCGCTGGGCCGGCATCTCAACGCGCTTCCGAACAAACCGCATCTCGTCGGTCGCCAGGCCCTCCCATGCGCCGACCGGATAAGGTGTCTTTTGTTTCCCGGCTCCGCCCAGGCCGCTGATCTCCACGCATTCCTGTTGTTCCTCGTTGACTGCGAAACGAAATGGCAACAAGCCGATTCTGAATACTGAGTTGCTCAGCTCTTCATAAGCAAAGAACAGTGGATCTTCGTCGGCAGCGTTTGGGGGAAGCAGGTTGGGATGGAACAGGCTCTCAAGGTCGACCAGGACAGGATCTTCACCGCAGGCAATCAGATTTTCAAAATGAAAATCGGTGGCATGCACCATGTGGAGGATGGCCAGATAACCTCCCTGGCGACGGTAGAATCGCCTCACCTCCTCTTCTGAATTGCAGGGATGAGAGTCGACATAGCCGACCCAACCGTGATGTTGCTTCTGGAGAATGTTCAGAGTACGGAATGGAAGATCAGGGCATTGCCGGTTGACCCACTCCAGAAGCTTCTGAAATTGACAATCAACAGCCAACGAGCGCGGCTTGTAAACCAACTGCAATCCTGACTCGAACTCGGCGATCGAAACAGAATGACCGTCATTGTGGCGGTCCCCCGCGCCCGTTCGTAAATCAATGAGCAATCCCGAAGTTCGTTTCCGGCTAAACTGTTCTTGAATCTCTGGCCAGTCTTCAGCCAGCCTCTCGAGAAACTCGAGATTATTCCGGGCCCACTGGTCGAGGCCGAGTACAACCTGTCGGGCCAGAACCGGATATTCTTCCCAGAGGGCCTCGACACTGGCTCGAGTCTTCAGGCGCTCGATGAAGCTTGCAAAGCGTTCTTCCGGACTTTCTCCCGCTAGCTGCCCCTGAATCCGAGCTACATTGAGTTCCAGGACAAGAGTTCGACTCATCATTCCCGAAAGAAATGCCAGAATATTTTTTACGAGAATTCTGCCGATAGTTTGCGGAGCAAACGGCAGCGATGAAAATCTTCGCTGCAAGTCTTCGATTCCGGTTTGCAAGGTTTCCTGGGCCGCCTGAATGAAACCGGCAGCGGCCAACAAAAACCAAGCATGTTTCCCGGTTGTTTTCTCAAGTTCCTGAATTCCCTGCTCTAAGACCGGATCGAGAGGAACACGAAAGTTGTCGGCAATCCTGGAAGCCCATTGGGGAACAAGATTCTGATTGCTGAGCAACGCGGGCGGAGTTCCCAGGAGCGCCAGGAATTCTGGTTCGGAAATGTTATCGGCGGCGAGCCGTTCTTCGAAGAGAGCTTCTTGCTCAGTAAAAACTTTTTCTTTTCGCCAGCGCTTGAGCCGGTTCTGGGCCAAGTCAGAATCCATTGGGGACGTGGGACTTCCGTTGGCGCGTAATGCTTTGAGACGTTCAGTTAAGGTAAGTGCGGTTGACCAAGACATAGGTATTTTCGTACATCATATTTGAGTGAGACTCCGGCTTGAGTCCCCCTCCGCGAAGGGGGACGCCTGAAAATAGCCCATCATGGTTCGGCGCGTTCTTTGCCCCGAACCCAATGCTGGGCTCAGATCATTAACTGACTGCGCGATAGTTGCGCGAGTCTAATGCAGTTTCAGTAGGAAGAAAGATGGAGAATACTGTTCCCCTGCGCTGCGGACCTGTAGAGCTTCGCAAACGAATGTTGCCGCCGTGTTTGCGGACCATCTCACGTGACACCCACAGCCCCAACCCTGTGCCAACATCTTGCTTTGTGGTGAAAAATGGCTCGAAGAGCTTTTTGCGCTGATCTGCAGGAATCCCGCTGCCGCCATCGGCAATGATGATCCTCGCTCCCAGCCTGCCCAGCTCATTCAACTCCCGGCAACGATAAACACGGATACGGAGCGTGCCACCCTCATCTAGCGCATCGATCGCATTGGCGACCAGGTTCGAAATCACCTGCCGAATTTCCCCCGCTAAACCCATCACCTGCGCTCTTGGATCGAAGTCACTGGCCAGCTTGATTTTTCTGTTTTCAATGCGCGGCAAATACAAAGAAACTACTTCTTCCGCAGTTTGCGATAGGTTCACCCAAGTCGGCAAGGCAGTATCGCGATAGAAACCGAGCGTTTGCCGCGCAACATGGGCCACTCGCGCCAGCTCACGCTCCGCTTGGGCAACATACCACCGGGATTTTTCGTCCCAGAATTCGCTCTGGCGCAACAAGTAGAG
>DASZFK010000181.1:0-3021 GCA_035939855.1 Candidatus Angelobacter sp. | reverse complement strand
ACTGGGAGTGCCGGCTTCGCCGCGCAGCCACCCCGGCGTCATCGTGGTGCGGCCGTTGGCGATTTCAACGGGGACGGCAAGCTCGACGTTGTCGTAACTGCCCTGGGAGCGCCCGCCGAGCTCTGGATAAATGACGGACCGGATGGCAATCACTGGCTTGCGCTGGACCTGGAAGGGACGAAAAGCAACCGCGACGCGATTGGTGCGCGCATCCGCGTTCTTGCCGGGGGCCACGCGCAATTCAATCATGTCTCGACGGCTTCTGGCTATGCCTCCTCCAGCGCTGGTCCACTCCATTTCGGTTTAGGCGCAGCGGAGAAGGCTGACGAGGTCGAAATCCGATGGCCGTCCGGAATCGTGCAGAAGCTCAAGATGGTTCAGGGTGACCGGATCGTCCATGTGCAGGAGCCAACGTAGGATTCGGCGAAGATTGAGATGTCTGTGGGTATCGGGCATTGGTTGTGTGGCCACAATTCTGGAGCCATCTGCGAGCCGCTCGTGCAGCGTGGCAACAGGGAGGTTTGGCTGCATGGGAGGAGACTGAAAGAAAGAAGAAAAAAAGTGTGCCTTGAGATCAACCGGCCTTCTCATGGACTCGACCGCCGGAGGGGCCGGCGGCAAGCCATTCGTTGATTTAAGCCAAGTTAGCAAGGTAAAAACTCCTTGCCGGTGGCCGACACTTTTCCCACTGCTAACTGCGCAGCTCAATCACAGGAATCCCATTGCTCCACAACCCCTTCGGCTCTGGAATGCGAATTCCCCCGGCTATCGCCGTGAAAGCAACAGGCTTCCCTGTCGCTACCACTTGCACCTTGTTCACGGTCTTCTGCAGCCCTTCCACTCGAATGTCTTCGGCCGACGAGTCCATCGCAAACACGTAAATACTGTTTCCCCGCTCCGTCGTGCGAAACGACGCCTCTCCTTGGATTGGGCCATACGTGCTGCCGTAGATCGCCGCCGCATTTCTATGTGTCCAGTCGCCGACCGCCTCAAGGCGCTCGACAAATTCAGCCTGAATCTGCCCGTCCGGTTGTGGCCCCACATCCAGCAAGAAATTACCTCCCCTGCTGATGATCTCGATCAAACTACGAATCAGCGTGTCGACGCTCTTAAAATTCCGGTCCTTGGGACGATAGGCCCATGTCTCGTTGATCGTCATACAGGTTTCCCACGGCTGGAAATCTTCTGGACGCGGTACTTTGACCCTCTGCTTGTCCGCTGCACTATGATCTGCGCTGTCCATCCGAATCCCTTTCACTGGAATCGCTTTGGGAATGAACTGCTCGGGCGTGGCGAAGTCTCCCGGCACGCCGATCCGGTTATTCAGTAGAGCCGTTGGCTGCAGTCGGCGCACTTCATCCACAAAGCGCTGTCCATCGTAGCGAGCCTGCGCTTCCGGATCGACCGCATCGAACCAGACCTCCGCCACAGGTCCGTACTTCGTTAGCAGTTCGTGTAGTTGCAGGTTCATGTACTCCAAATAGAGTGGCCATTCTGCACGTTCAGGCTCGCCGCGGTAGTTTGTCTTTGAAAGCTTGCTTGTATCGCGATAGCCAGGATGATTCATGTCGGGCGGAGAGTAGTAGAAGCCGAGGGGCATTTGCTCCCCCCGGCAGGCATCCGCCAATTGGCGCACGATGTCTTTGCCGTACGGCGTGCGCGTGATTTTGTAATTCGTATACTCCGAATCGAACATGCAAAAGCCATCATGGTGTTTTGCAGTGAAGACCATGTAGCGCTGACCGCATTTGCGCGCCAAATCAATCCACTCCTTAGGGTTAAACCGCAAAGGATTGAAGCGATCGGGCAGCGCGCGATACTCCGCCTCGGAAATCTCGCCTGTGGGTTCTATGATTGGCCAGGATGCTTCCACACCCGCCACGGAGTACGGTCCCCAGTGTATGAACATTCCAAACTTTGCCTCGCGCTGCCAAGCCAGTGCGTCCGCCATGCTGCTCAGTGCGCGGATCGAACCCAGCTGAATGGCCAACGCGGCAGCTCCCATCCTCTCCAGAAATATTCTTCTGCTCTGCCGCATCTTCGGCTCCCTGAAAAGACAATACCTACCGATGCTTTCTATCACAGGTGAAAGTCTGGCCTAGTACCAACTTGAAGCGCCTGGCGCGCACTCTGCTGCTGCTCGCTTTGGCGCACCGGGCCATCCTCACAAAGCGCTTCCCAAAGTATCGCAAGAGACGCTGGCGGAGATGATTGGCACAACGCGCTCCCGAGTCAATTCTTTCATGAACAAATTCAGGAAACTGGGCTTCATCCAATACAACGGCGAGATTCAAGTCGACGATTCCCTCCTCAGTGTCGTCTTGCATGAATAGATTGCTTTCACAAAAGTACAGTCAAATAATGGGCTGGTATGGGCCACAGGACCTCCGGCCAATTTTTCTAAATTCTCAAAAAATAGGGAGAACTCAATGAGGAAAATGTTGATGTGGTGTTTAATCGGTTTGATTTCACTGGGAAGCGCCGCATGGTCGCAAGCCCAGCAGACCGGCGGAACTGAGAAGGCTGTTGCCGCACTGGAAGAACAGTGGCTTCAGTCACAAAAGACAAATAATCCAGAACTAATCGCCCCGCTGCTGGCCGACAAGTTCGTGAATACGGAGGCCGATGGGAAAGTTCTGAACAAGACCGAGACCCTGGCAAACGCGAAAGCGACCAAATATGTTAGTGCCGAGTACGAAGATGTGAAGGTAACGGTTTTTGGCGATGTGGCCATTGCGACGGGCGGCTTCAAAGCTAAAGGTACTGATGCGTCGGGAAAGCCTATGGATATTCATGAACGCTGGACCGACACGTGGGTAAAGATGCCGAGCGGAAAGTGGCAATGTGTTGCGACTCATGGCTCCCTAGTAAAGATGTGAGGAATCGCTGAAACGTTTGTCGAAGTGGCCGCTTTCTAGGCGGCCTTTTTTTAGTACGCCGAGCAGGGTCGAAAATCACCTGCCTCCTGAGTTAGCGGGTTGCGAATTTGGTAGTTCGATTCGGTAGCCGAGTTTGCGGAGT
>DASZFK010000180.1:0-2688 GCA_035939855.1 Candidatus Angelobacter sp. | reverse complement strand
CCGAATCGCATCCAGGTCGTGAGACGCAGGATGGATTTGTCCAGCCTGCTCTCCCGGATCGGCGTTGATTTTGCCGCGAGAAAATACGATACCAAGGTCTTGATGGCTTCGTATTTCGAAGGTGATGCCCTTGCCCTCGGGGTGGAGCGCGACGACGACTTCCTTGCTTTCTCCTTCCAGCACTACTGGCCTTCCCCAGATGACATTCCTCATGGATAAGATTGGCCGGCCTAACGACAATTCAGCGGCTGCTCTTGCCATCTCCAGATGTGCTACTCCAGGCAGGATCATCAATCCCTGTACAACATGGTGCTTGAGAAAGATCTCTTCGCGATGCAGCCGCTTTGTGAATTTCTGTTCAGCTAACGTGGAAACATTGCTGTCGAGGAGTGGATGGAGCTTGTGGGTTGCGGGGACGTGCAACGGATGAGCATCACGACTGTAATCGATCCAATAATGGTCAGATGCAAACGGATAAGTAGGAAGAAAAACTCTTTCCGCTCGGTAGCCGTCGTACAGATGTTCCCACGGAATGGAAGCGCCAGCGCTCCATAGTGCGCCAAGTTTGCTGAGGGCTTTATTTTGGATCGCCTCGCGAACATCCGCAGAATTGTCAACTAGAATCCTCCCCGTCGCAGAAAGCTCTTTCGTGTCAACATACGAAAGTCCTTCGATACTTCGCTCGCCTGCACAGAATCGGTCAAGCTTGGTTGTGATCTCGTCCCCGCTGGATGCGGTCAGCGCTAGACGCACCTCCAACTCCTCCCGCCCGGTTTGCAACGTAAACGCGATCGAATATAAGGCAGCACTTCCCAAATTCGCGCTCTTTGATTTCAGATAACAGGAGAACTGCGCGACGTGAGCCTGCAAGCGCTCTACAGTTTTTGCTGAAAGGACGAACAGCCAGGGGCCATTTACGACCGACTCAGGCAGAAGCTGCTGATCTCGGTGATACTCTTCGAGCACTGCATGAGCGTTTGCACCCCCCGAGCCGAAACTGCTGACGCCTGCACGCCTTGGATATCCTGATGCCGGTCTTTCCCATGACATGTTTTCAGTCACCAAAAAAAGCGGTGAATCTGAGAAGCTAATCCTTGGATTGAGTTCCTTGAAGTTCAAGTGTTTCGGCACGCAGGCATTCTTCAAGCTGAGAGCAGCCTTGATCAGACCAGCTAATCCGGCTGCCGCTTCCAGATGGCCGAGATTTGTCTTAATCGAGCCGAGGCCGCATCGAATTGCCAAGGACTGCTCATTCCCATCAGCTAGAAGGAACGCTTCTTGGATTGCGGCAACTTCAATGGGATCGCCCAGTGATGTTCCGGTTCCATGCGCTTCGAGGTATCCAATGCTATGCGCAGGCACGTCCGCATCGCGGCATGCATTCAGAAGCAACGCACTCTGTTTTTCAGGATTGGGAACCGTCAAGCCACTGGCTTGGCCGCCGTGGTTAATAGCGCTGCCCTTGAGCACAGCATAAATGAAGTTATTGTCGGCCACCGCACGCGCCAAGGGCTTCAAAAGCACCATCGCCGCGCCCTCAGAGCGGACATATCCATTCGCTTCTTTATCAAAGGTCTTGCAACGCCCATCATGGGCCAACATGCCCGCCTTGTAGTAGGCGATCGTGGTGGCCGGATGGCACATCACATTTACGCCAGCCACCAAGGCCTGTTCACATTCACCCGCTCGCAACGACCTGATTGCTTCATGCGCTGCTACCAGAGAACTGGAACATGCAGTATCAATCGACAAGCTTGGACCGTGAAGATCATAAAAGTAGGAAATCCTGTTGGCTAAAATCGAAGCCGCGCCGCCGGTCCCTATATGGGCGTCAACCATGCCGAGAGATTTTTGCAGCAACCAGTTGTAATCCGAGCCGCTCGCTCCCACGAACACGCCGGTATTGGTCCCCATTAAGGTGCTCGCGGGATACGCGGCATCTTCCAATGTCTCCCAAGTCAACTCCAGCAGAATTCTCTGCTGGGGGTCCATTAACTCCGCCTCTCTCGGAGTAATGCGGAAGAAGCGCGCATCGAAGCGCGCGATGTCGCTGAGGAACCCTCCATGATCGATGCCAGGGTGATGACGAACCGGATCGATCTCCTCTGGCCATTCCCATCGCTCTGGAGGCATCGATGTGATGGCATCGCGTCCTTCAATCAGAAATTCCCAAAGCTGTTCTGGACCATGGATGCCGCCCGGCAGACGACAGCCAATTCCAATGATGGCAATGTCCTCGGGCCGGATCACTGCCGCTGATAGTCTGTCTTTCTTTGCCGCAGATTCGTCTCCCGATATAGCTGATCCGATCAAAGCCGCGGATATCGATCTCTCCTGATTACTCCTTCCCCGGAGTTGTTCGCTGAGGTAACGCGTGATCTTCTCGGTCGTGTTGTATTGGAAGAAGAACGTAGTTTCCAGGTCAACGTGATACTCAAATCGAATGGCCTCGCCCAGGCTGATCAAATCAGCAGAGTTCAGCCCCATTTCCATCAAAGGACGCTTTCTGTCGAAAGCCGTCTCTTTGCTTATCCCGAGCATGCTCTTGATGATTTCCTCAACCCCTTTTTCAAGGTCACCAAGTTGCAGTGACTGCTCGGGAGTCCTGTTGCCACCGTTAATCTCAGCCGCGACAACTTCATCGCGCTGGCGCTGCTGTAGATCGTAAGTCACCAGCACGCCATAGCC
>DASZFK010000179.1:0-6979 GCA_035939855.1 Candidatus Angelobacter sp. | reverse complement strand
CAACACAGCCATGAGATTGCCAAGCTCATAGGCTCGCCGCCAGGATACCTGGGACACCGGGAGACCCACCCGCTTCTGACACAGGAGGCGCTCAATCAGTGGCATACGGATAAGCTCAAACTCACGCTGTTGCTGTTCGATGAGATTGAGAAAGCCAGTGATGCGCTCTGGCAACTCCTGCTCGGCATCCTTGACAAAGCCACGCTGACCTTGGGCGACAATCGTCGCGTGGACCTCTCGGCGTGCCTGATCGTGTTGACCTCGAACCTGGGTGCAGGGGAGATGCACGACCTGATGGATGGTGGGCTGGGATTTGCAAAATCACGCAAAGCCGATCGGATCGATGCCCGGCTAGACGACAAGATCACGCGAGCTGCGCAAGAGGCGGCCCGGCGCAAATTTTCCCCGGAATTCATGAACCGTATCGACAAGATCGTGGTTTTCAAAACACTCAAGCCGGAGCATCTGGAGCAAATTCTGGAAATCGAGTTGGGGATGGTCCAGCAACGCATCCTGCAGGCGACCGGCAATAACCAGTTTGTGTTTAGCTGCACCCAAAAAGTAAAGAGGTTCTTGCTGGACGAGGGCACCGACCCGAAATACGGAGCGCGCCATTTGAAGCGGGCCATTGAAAAGAACATTGTGTTCCCGCTGGCAAACCTGGTGGCAACAAGCCAAATTCGGCTCGGGGACTTCATACGGATCGACATGAAGGATAGTGGGCTTACCTTTACCAAGGAAGCGGAAGGCGCTTTAGTGCCCGTGCTTCTGGAAAAATACGGTGATCTCTCGGGGACGACGCAGGTAGCCGCAAGAGCCGGACGAGGGGCAGGAAAGGGTCGAGACTTCGGAGGGATTGCACCGCTGCTGGATCACAAATAGCCAAGAAAATCGGGTGATCGGGTGATCTGAAATGCTGCTCGCCCAACAAACATTGACACAACGCTCAAAGTACCCAAAGGAATCAAAATATCCAATACTTCTCTGCGGTCTCCGAGTCCTCTATGGTGGGCTTTTGATTTGGCTTTCGTAAACCTCTGCAGTTGAATCTGCTGTGGTTTTCCTTTGCGCCCTTAGCGTCCTGCCCGGTGAATCTCCTCAGCCTTTTTTTAGTTCAACCAGTACTTGGCGGGCTACTTCTTTGAGGGTTTCAAAGACGCCCTGGCCCTGGAAGGCTACTGCTTCAAAAGTCGATTCGTTTTTCTTAATCAGTTCACGTTTGAGGTCGTCTATGGGCAGGGCGGAAGGAAGGTCACGCTTGTTCAACTGCAGGACGTAGGGGATCTTGGCGAAGTCGTATCCATGCTCTTTCAGGTTTTCATGAAGGTTTTCGAGAGCCTCAATGTTGGCATCCATACGCTCTTCCTGGGAGTCGGCCACGAAGACTACTCCATCGACGCCGCGCAGGATCAGTTTGCGGCTGGCGTCGTAAAAAACCTGGCCAGGAACGGTATAGAGGTGGAAGCGGGTACGGAAGCCGCGCACCGTGCCCAAATCCAGGGGAAGGAAGTCGAAGAACAGAGTACGGTCCGTCTCCGTGGCCAGAGAGATCATCTTGCTCTTCTGTTTGTCGGCCGTTTTGTTGAAGATATATTGCAAGTTCGTGGTCTTACCGCCTAAACCAGCGCCGTAATATACGATCTTGCAATTGATCTCTCGGGCCGCAAAGTTGATGAAACTCAAAGACTTCTTCCTCACCTTCGGTTCGCGCAGGGCGGAGCCATCCTGTTGAATAGGAAATTCCGGATAAATCGGTGCTGCTGGCTGAATGTTTTATATTACAACAGGCCTGGACGAAAAGAATTCTAATAGTCCTATCGAGGATTTTCCTGTCTTTCAAAAATTACGAAAGTACTATTTCGCCTGGCCTGCAATGGGCAAAGGGAAGTAACCATCCTTGGCTCTTACCTGCAGGTTGGGACGATGCACATTGACCACAATCGTCCGGTAATTACTGGAGGGCGTGGATCTGGTGTTGTAGCCCAGGGTGTATTGGTTGCGCGCGACCTCGGTAATCTTAGCGTAGGCTTGTTCAATGGCTTGCCGGTCAAATTCAGCCGTCATATCCCCACCGGTATCGACCACGTATTTGGGCAGGATGTTGCCGTATCCAAGTCCCGGTATTCGAATCCGGTTCAGCTTGTCATAAATCGGGTAAGAGGCGGCATCTACGCCCAGTGCATAAACAGAGATGTTGTTGGAAAGCAGAACTTTACGCACCTCGTCGTAAGAGGTCGCGCTGCCGGTTTCATGGCCATCGCTGATCACGAAGATGATACGCCGCCGAACCTTGTCACGGCGGCTGAGGGCCTGGGCCGCGCGCAAGATAGCGTCGTTGAGCACATGCGATTCTTTGGGCGGCACATAAACCTGGGGAGCGCCGTTGTCGACTGGGTGCCCGTTCACGGTCTGTCCTGAACCCATGGGACCGCCCACCACCGGAGGGCCACCTTCCCGGCCCGTTCGCTTAAGCCGCTGGAGTACTGCCGTAGGAATGCTGCCCGCGCCCAGGAACGTTGAAATCTCCTGAACAGTATTGCCATAGCGGAAGAGCGATACTTCGTCGAACTCGCTGAACGCGGCAACCAAGGCGGGCAGGCTGTCGTTGACTTTTTTCATGGTAGTGGCGGAAACATTCGTGTCAACGACTACCGCCACGGAGAGAGGAAACGGATCACTGGTAAAGTAGCTTAGCTTTTGCGGAACCCCATCTTCAAAGACAGCAAAATCATGAGCGCTCAGGCCGGGGAAGAGATGCCCTGTGTCGTCGCGCACGGTAACAGGAACTTGCACAAAATTTACATTCACGCTGAATTTGACAAGGTCGTCGCGGCTCCCTGGCGTTCCCTCCGGGGACTGCCGCACGTCAGCCACGGGATTTGGGCTGGGTGTGGAAGGCAGAGTCTCTTCTGGAGCGTGAGCGTTTTTGGGAGCAGGAGGTGCTCCTGCTGGAAAAGTGGTGCCCTCTGGTAAAGGCTTCGGTGTGGGGGCATCCGGGATTTCCGGTTGCTGTGCCCAGGCTGTCAGGCCAACCACAAGGACGAAAAGCGCCAACTTTCTAGAACCCGAGCCGAAACCAGACATCACTCCCTCCCATCTAAATATAAGACGACGCCCAAGCCCCCAAAGATGCGAATACAATAGGTATATTAAAGACTAGCAGAAAAGAAAGGCAGTCCAAAATCCATGCGCAGTTCATTCATCTGCACAGTCCTTCTCGCCCTTTCATTATCCTCAGCCGTCAGCTTCGGGCAGAGTACCAGCCCCAACTCAGATCAGCAGGAGCAGAACCCAACGTTTCGCAAGAATGTGAACGTGGTGAACGTGTTTTTTAGCGCCAAGGACCACCATGGCGCCCTGGTACCCAACCTTACCAAGGACAAGTTTGAAGTACTGGAAAACGGCAAGCCCGAGCCAATCAAATATTTTTCGGCGGAATCGAACCAACCACTTACGCTAGGACTGATGATCGATAGCAGCGGGTCCATGCAGCGCATGTTGCCCACCGAGAAGGTCGTTGCCGCTGACTTTCTGCGCCAGGTAGTTACGGAGAAAGATCTGGCCTTCGTGATCAGCTTCGATATCAGCGTGGACCTGCTCCAGGACCTGACCGCCGACATCCGCCTGTTGCGAGCCGGTCTTGACCGGGCACGGATTAACGTCGGCGGAGGCAGTGGCGGCATCCCGGGCCTTGGCCAGGGCCCAGTGCCTATCTCGCATCCCAAGGGGACCTTGCTGTTTGATGCTGTCTATGTGGCTTCCAATGAGGTAATGAGTAAGCAGGTGGGACGCAAAGCTCTGATCTTTCTGACCGACGGAGAAGATCAAGGCAGCCGTCTCAAGCTCAAAGAGGCCATAGAAGCTGCCCAAAAAGCCGACACGATTTGCTACGTTCTGCTGCTGAGCGATCCGCAATTCCGTTCGAACCCAGGCGATATGAGGGACTTGGCGGAGCAGACTGGCGGCAGGCTGATTATGGTAAATCGCCCCGACAAAATGGGCGAAGCCTTCAACCAGATTTCCAGCGAGCTTCGCAGCCAGTACTACATTGGCTACACGCCCTCCAACGAGAAAAAAGACGGCAGCTATCGCAAGATCGAAGTGAAATCAAAGGACGGATTGAAAATCCAGGCGCGCAAGGGTTACTACGCGCCGACATCTTAGTTTCGCTTATTGCGTCGCTGCGAAATAGCCCCTCTTGGCGCGGACGCGGAGTTTCTTGTTCTTCGCCAACACCGATATCGGACGGTACTGTCCATTGGCGGCAAAACTATCGGGCTTGTAGGCGATGAAGTATTGGCTGCGCAACTCGCCCTGAATCTCGCTGAAGGCGTCGGAGAGGTCTTGGAGTTTGAAGGGATAAAATGCCTGGCCGCCTGTGGCATCTGCCAGCATTTTCAGGTGCTTGTCCCCGCCGTTTTTGTTGCCGCTCTCGCTTAGATTGGTGCTGATGGTGTAGATGATCACTCCCGCCCTCTGGGCCATTTCGATAGCCTCCTGGCGCAAGGCGCGACTTTGATTGTCCTCGCCGTCAGAGACCAGGATGATGGCGCGGCGAACCGGTCCATTGGCTTGATCTTTCATGAGCTTGTCCCGGCATGCATAAAAGACGGCATCGAACATCGCCGTTCCACCTCCGGGGCGAATGTTGTTCACACCTTTGGTAAGTTTACCGATGTCGTTGGTGAAATCCTGTTGCAGATCGGGAACTTCGTCGAAGGCCAACACAAATGCTTTATCGGATTGTGGGCGAATGATCTGATTGAGGAACTCGATGGCCGCCTGCTGCTCGAAGTGAAACCGATCGCGGATGGAATTGCTGGCGTCGATGAGCAATCCTACACGCAAGGGCAGATTGGTTTGTGCCTCGAAATTCAGGATCCTCAATGGAGGCCTGGAATTATCAAGGACGTCAAATTGGTCTTGCTTGAGGTCTTTCACAAACTTTCCGCGCTTGTCAGTCACGGTGAAGAAGAGATTGACTTCGTCAACGTGGGTCTTAAACGTCGGCTGATCGTCAGGAGCGCCGTTTCCACCAGCCAGGTTGGTAGCCGGAGGAGTTGGAGCCGGTTGCTGAGCGCTCGCAAGTCCGGCGAGCAACACCAGAAGCAAGAACATTGCAGGAATTCTCATTTTCTACATTATAGTCCGTTCGGGATTACTTTTTCTCGATCTGTGCGAGAAGTTTCTTAAGTTCTGTTGGCAAAGCGCACTCAAATTTTAGGGGAATGCCCTTAAGCGGATGCCGGAATTCGAGCGCTGAAGCGTGAAGAAAATTTCTTGCCAGGGAAATCGACTGCCCCTGCTCAGTGGAGTTTTTTATGGCTCGCGGAATTTCACGCGGTGCTCCATAGAGCGCATCTCCAACCACCGGGTGGCCAACCGAGCCAAGATGAACACGGATCTGGTGCGTCCGTCCGGTTTCGATCTTGACCTCTAATAGCGAAAATTTTCCATACGCGCCATCGATTGGGCGCAGGATTTTCCAGTGTGTTAAGGCCTGCCGGCCGCCGCTGCGGCGAGTGGTCATGCGAGTCCGGCGAAGCAAGTCGCGGCTGATAGGAGTGTTGATTGAGCCGTTAGCTGCGCTCATCCCGCCGTGAACCAAAGCAATATAAGTCTTGCTGATTTCCCGTTTCAGAAATTGCTCGGCCAATTTGCGGTGGGCCTTGTCATTCTTCGCCACGATCAGCAATCCGCTGGTTTCTTTGTCGAGACGGTGAACGATGCCCGGCCTCAAGTCTCCTCCCAATTGGGAAAGCCCGCTAAAACGGTACATAAGGGCATTCACCAGCGTACCCCGTTTTCCGGCGTCATCTTTACCCGAACCACCATGGACGCTCATGCCGCTAGGCTTGTTGATGACCGCGAGGTCTTCATCTTCATAAACGATGCCCAAAGGGATGTCTTCAGGGAACGCTTTGAGCGGAGGTAACTCCACCACTCCTGTGATCGTAATCTCTTCTCCTCCACGAAGACGAAACGACGGCTTGGGCGAGTGGCCATGAATCAGGATTTTCTTTTGCTCGATCAGTTGTTGGACGCGCACGCGGCTGATGTCAGGTAGATGCGCAACCAGCCATTGATCGAGACGCTGGCCCGAATCTGAGGCAGGAACAAGAAAGGTTTCTTGATGAGGTAATTGGGTAATTTGGTAATTGGGTAATTGGGATGAACCGGAAAAACGCTTCGGACAATTACCCAATTACCAAATTACCCAATTACCAAATGAAAAACCGACCCACTGGGCCGTGAGTCCGGGCCGTTCTGAACCCATCCTAAGATGGTGGGAACCCGCCGCGGCTCTTTAGGCATTTCCGTACTGGCGGAACCTCGCACACCGAGCCGTATATACGAGTCAGGCCCCCTGTTCATTGAATGTTGGTTCATGAACGGTAAACGTACTTCACCTGCTTTGCAGGCCGGTCTGTCACGTCGATGCTAAAGAAAACGCCCCCAGATAGCAAGGGGACGAAGAAAAAAATTCTAATTTGCAATGAGTCTTCGAAATTACAAATTAAAAATTTCAAATTACAAATTCTCCCCATCGCTGATTGGCTTTCTGTCATAGCTGAACCATTGGTCCTCTGCCAGTTTGGCTCCCGTGGCTCCATGGAAAATTCCCATTTCCCTGCTAACCGGGTCAAGCACCACCGCAATTTGCCAAGGAGAGGAAAAATAGAGTTGTTGGGTTCGCAGGTCAGTTGCCGATAAGAATATGCCCATCGCCGGATGGGTGTGATACCAGCCCACGATATTGCTGCCGGTTTCAAGATGGTCCCAAATCGCTTGCCATGAATTCTCGTGAAACTTGAAATGGGCTGCATCGCTCAAAGTGTTGGCCGCCACAGCAGACTCGACCACCAGGTAATGCTGGTGGCCGCTTAAGTACGCGTGACCACAAAGTATTCCTGCCTGCTCCCGCAAAATATCCTGCGCCGCATGTTGCCGCAGGTTGGCCATGCAGCTTTGTTCAAAA
>DASZFK010000178.1:0-13562 GCA_035939855.1 Candidatus Angelobacter sp. | reverse complement strand
TTTTTTAGGTAATTTATTAAAGCGGGCCTGGTTTTTCCGCTTGCAGTCAAAACAGGTCGCCGATTTAAATTTAATTGCGCGGGCAACCTTTTGGCCGCATTTGGAACAAGGGATTATAAACATTTTCTTTTTGCAATCAGTAAAATAGGGTTTGAACAAAAGGGGAGATTAAATGAAGCATTACTGGCGGGTCATGGAAATCAATAATAGCGGCAAACCGAGTGCTGTTTATTTGTCGAGTGCTTACGAGTCCAAAAGCGATGCTGAGATTCATCTTGGATCGAAGCGAGAAAATGAACCGAAGGTAAGTTTTGAACTACTGGAAACCAAAGAACCTGGTTAATCATTTTCACCCTGCGGCTTCGACACGACCTCTTACTCTATTGTTGGAGTAAGAGTTTCCGGCGATTTTGAAACGAGGATTTGTAATGGATATTGAAACTTATGAGTATCGGGTGAAGTGAAAGCGGATATGATCTGCTCTTACTTCATCCGTCTTGCTTTGCGCTACTCTGCGGGATTAGGAACCATCGCCCGCTAGTGATTACCTCGTAATCAGCTTCACGCAACCTCTTAGAGCCTTTCAGGAGTTCCGGGGCGGCGAGGGTCAAGTCCTCCTTCCGCGCTTTCCGGTCGTCGGGTCGTGGTGACGCCGGTGCATAATGCTTCGTTTCAATTCCAGCCGCGCTTCTAGCTCCCATTGAAGGGTTGGCCGGGACTTGTGCGGGCGATTCTCTCAAAGTTGTGAGGTAGGGATTTCAGGAGTCACCCTACAAGTTGCACCTGTATCCATTCGTTCGATGCAAGTTCAATCTCGGCTTACGCCGCGCGTTTAGAACGGTCTCCCTGCGATTACTTTGACGGGCCACCCCTCGACCATCGCACCTAGGTTATGAGCATCGTGGTAGTAGGCCCTGCGGTTTTAAGCGATGATGATTGCCGCAATTCTTACTCGATGCGTACCCCGTCCCTCCTATTCCGCCACTCACAACTTTGAAAGA
Organism: Candidatus Angelobacter sp.; assembly: GCA_035939855.1. GTDB lineage: Bacteria > Acidobacteriota > Terriglobia > Terriglobales > Acidobacteriaceae > Angelobacter. The sequence goes on along the minus strand of DASZFK010000178.1, from coordinate 12,561 downwards.
ACCGTCGCTAAAAATAAAAACCCTTTGACCGAGGCGCTTGGGGGACTACTCCCTTGCACGCTCCCGTCAAAAGGTTTCTTTCATGGGAGCGGTCATCTCGGTGGTCTCCTCCGAGACACTTTCAGTTTATGAAAGCCGGATGAACGTGCAAGGGGGAGTTATCCCCAGGGCATCAGGGCGAATGAAAGAATTGAATTATGTCGTGAATCTGCGGCTGGATGAGCTTTAGGGCGTGGTCAATAACCCAAATGATCGCAATGATCGTTATGACGGTTTCAATGGTATAGGTCTTGAGGGTGGTAAGGAACTGGTGATAATCGAAGCGGCGGGATGTAGACACAAACTCTCCTATGCTCCCGACTCATAGAAGACAATGGTCTTAATCGTTCTCTAGCTGATTTATCGTTTCGCCAGTCTTGGTTAGCCCCGTCGGGTAGGGCTTCTGTTTTAGTTAATATCCACGTTAATATCCTTATCGGACTCTGGGATAAGGATCTGTCTCGTGGAGCACCATTGCACGTCAGATAACAACGTGCGTAAGAATAATAACCAAAGTCTTAGAAAAAGTGAAGAAGAAAAATCTGGTATCACTTGCCGAGTCCCATGAGATGCCAGCAAGACCATTGTGGGCCGAGGTCATGGCTTATGGCCCAATCTGCGAGTTTTATTGCGTCGCTGGGAAAGATAGGTGATCCCTTGATACCCGATAAAGATTCCATCCAAGCCCAAGTCCCTGAACCAAGCAAGTTTGAGTCGTCCCGGTTGAACTGAAGTATCCCGTCGCTGATCCGGTGTTTGAGTCGGGTTTGCTGATGTTTTTGCCGCCGCTTTCGCATGAGATCAATTTCTGAAGCGCTTCCCGATTATGAATATGGAATGAAAGCGGGTAGAGCCAATCATTCCGGGCCATACTCAGTGACGGCCTCGACTGATCCAAGGTGTAGAGGGCCTTCACGGTTCCACGCCGACTCAATCGTACTGAAGCTGGAGTCCATTTTCATCAGCTTGGGTGGGCCGTAGGCCCATAGGTGACTCAGTGCAGGCTCCATTGCCATAATGAAAACCCCAGACAGCGAGCTCATTTATGACAATTTTGGCAATCCCTGCCTCCCTGTTATTCTGTCGAGTTTCGTCAATTCAAGGAGTTTGCCATGCTGACCATGCAGGGACGCAATGCAGTTGTTTTTGGAGTGGCCAACAAGCGCAGTATTGCCTGGGCGATTGCTCAACGGCTCAGCGAAGCTGGGGCGCGGCTTGCGATTACTTATCAAAATGAGCGCCTGAAGCAGGAAGCCCATGACCTGATTACTGCGTTGCCGGGATCCGAAGCTTTTCAATGCGACGTCTCCCAAGACAGTGAAATAGAAAAACTCTATGGCGCATTGAAGGAACGATACGGACGCATCGACACGCTGGTGCATTCCATTGCGTTTGCTCCTTCGGAAGAGATGAAGGGAGATTTCATCAATACTTCGCGGGAGGGGTTTCGCATTGCTCACGATGTAAGCGTCTATTCACTCATCGCTTTGTCGCGTTCTGCGGCTCCTCTGATGACTAACGGGGGCAGTATCATGACCTTGACTTACTTTGGCGCTGAGAAAGTCATGCCTTCGTATAACGTGATGGGAGTGGCTAAGGCCGCCCTGGAAGCAGCCGTTCGTTATCTTGCCTACAGCCTGGGCCCGCGTAATATTCGAGTGAATGCAATTTCCGCCGGTCCCATCAAGACTCTGGCGGCACGCGGAGTCGCCGGATTCAGCGAGATGCACAAGGCCCATGCGGAACGCTCCCCGATGAAGCGCAATGTCGATGTGAAAGAGGTTGGCGATGCCGGACTGTTCCTCGCCTCTGACCTCAGCACAGCGATTACAGGAGAGACCTTATACGTCGATTGCGGTTACAACGTCATGGGTTTTTGACCGCATATTTCGGTCAGGGGAAAGAAATTCCTCGCCATTCCGCGATAATGCGCAATAATCAACCATAATCGCGTTCCATGAATGAGCCGAGGGAAGATGCAGCTACCGAATACGCTGAAGTCGATGCTGGCCAATATTGATGGCGAAGCCTGGCTGCGCTTTGGCCTTTCGGTTGTGGGTTTGGCCCTCGCGTTTCTTGCAGCGTTGCTTTCGGCGGTGACGCGCGAAGCCGGCAATGTGGCGGCTACGACCCTGTTTGCAACTACAGCGCTCCTGCTGGCGGGTGTTGTAGGGTTGACGACCGTCCCCTATCTGACCCGCCGGGTTGTGCGCGGACGGCTGCGAAACGCCTTCAACTACGAGATCACACGCGAAGGCCTCGCCTATCTCGGTGTGGCGCTGGTGATCGGGGTCGCCGCCCTGAACACCAATAACAACCTGCTCTTCATTGTCTTGGCGGCCATGCTCGCCGCCATCGCCGTTTCCGGGTTTGCTTCTGCGGCTGTGTTGCGCGGTCTGGAACTCGACATGATCGTGCCCGAGACTGCGTTCGCCGGTCGCCCGATCATCGCCCGCATCAGGTTGGTGAATCCTCGCCGCCGGATTCCAGCTTTTTCCGTAAGCGTGGCAGTTACTTCAACTAGAAAGAAGCAGAAACCTAAATGGCAATGGCAAAAGAGTGAGTTCATCTTTCCCAAAGGTCGCACCTGGTTGCGTTTGCCTGATTACATCTTGCGGCGTAAGCTTCCAGCAGCGAAGCCCCCGGCGATCCTGGAAGCGCCTGTGTATTTCACCTACGTTCCGCCGCGAGTGACGGCTGAGGCCCAGGTAGAATTGAAATTCCCTCGCCGTGGCCGTTACTGTCAGAATGAATTCAATCTGGCTACGCGCTTCCCATTTTCTTTTCTCATCAAGAGCCGGAAAATCAACCTTAGCCGCGAGTTGTTGGTCTATCCTGCGTTGCTGGAAGCCGACGATTTTTTGGACGTACTGCCCATGGTGACCGGAGAATTTGCATCGCACACCCGAGGCCGGGGCAGCGAACTCTACCGGATTCGCGAGCATACGCCCCAGGATCCCGCTCGGTTTGTCGATTGGAAGGCTACCGCCAAAACGGGCGCGCTAAAAGTCCGCGAGTTTACGCGTGAGGACGAGCGTCGCTTGCGCATCGTTTTTGATAATTCTGCTCCCGGGAAGGTGGCCGAGTTCGCATACGAACGCGCCGTGTCGATGGCTGCTTCTCTGGCAGAACATTTCGCCGCCCAGAATGTGGAACTATCGTACGCGGCGTCCGGATACAGCGGCGGAAATAATCTGCACGATTTCTGGAGTTATCTGGCTCTTGTTCAACCGGACGCAGGTGATTCTGTTTTGGATTCCTTGCCGGTTTCCGAAGACTACAATATCGTAATCACGGCCCGCACGCCCGGCAGCCTTCCCACAGCTTTGTGGGCCAGTTCTTACATCATTTACATGTGAGATTCTTGCTACAATTTGTAGGCCTGCTATGGATTCCTTTGTTCTACGCCAGCTTAGGAAGATTGCCGGTCCAGAAGCTGTTCTTGACCGTCCCGAAGACCTCATGTTGTATGAATACGATGCGGGCGCGGATAAGAGCCGGCCCGGAGCAGTTGTCTTTCCCCAGACCACCGAGCAGGTATCGCGGGTCATGCGCCTGGCTTACGAAAAGAAAGTCCCCGTGGTGCCGCGAGGCGCCGGGACTGGTCTGAGCGGCGGCGCAATTGCGCGCAAAGAGGCGATCGTGCTTTCACTCGCGCGCATGAACCGAATCCTGGAGCTTGATATTCCCAACCAGCGGGCCGTGGTGCAACCGGGAGTGGTGAACCTCGAGCTGAGCAATGCGGCTGCGCCTCTGGGCTTCTACTATGCTCCTGACCCTTCCAGCCAGAAGGCCTGCACGATTGGCGGCAATGTAGCGGAGAACTCCGGCGGCCCACATACGCTGGCGCTGGGGGTTACGGTAAACCACGTCACCGGCGTAGAGGTCGTGTTGCCCGACGGGCGGATCGTCGAATTCGGCGGCAAAGCCCAGGATTCCTGCGGCCTTGACTTGACCGGCTTTTTTGTTGGATCGGAAGGCACCCTTGGCATCGCCACTCGCATAACGGTAAGGCTTATGCGGCTTCCCGAATCAGTTACAACCTTGCTGGCGATCTACAACAACGTGCAGGATGCCGCCAACACTGTCGTGGCGATCACGCAAAGCGGCATCACTCCCTCGGCCCTGGAGATGATCGAAGGATGGTTGTTGCAGGCCATTGAGGCCGCCGTACACGCAGGCTATCCACTCGACGCTGGCGCCGTGCTGCTGATCGAGTTGGAAGGCATGAAGGAAGCCGTCGAAGAGCAGGCCGAGGCAGTCCGGTTGGCATGTTTGAATCAAAAGGCGCGTGAAGTTCGTCGCGCCAAGTCGGAGCAGGAGCGCCAGCTACTTTGGCTGGGACGCAAGACGGCTTTTGGAGCCATTGGACGCATCAGCTCATCGTATTACACCCAGGATGGAGTGATTCCACGCACCAAGATTCCGTCGACGCTGGCGGAGATTGCGCGCATCGGCGAAAAATATCATTTGAAGATCGGCAATGTCTTCCATGCGGGGGATGGCAATCTTCATCCCCTGATCCTGTTTGATGGCCGTGATCCGCGAGGCCGTGAAACCAGCAGGCTTGCCGCTAAAGAGATCATGAACTATTGCATGAGCGTGGGCGGCTCTATCACCGGCGAACATGGGGTTGGATTGGAGAAGATGAACCTCATGCCGCTCATGTTCAATGACGACGACTTGACCGTCATGATGCGGTTGCGCAATGCGTTCAATCCCGAGTCGATTCTGAATCCGCAAAAGATGCTCCCTGAAACTCATATATGCCGCGAGATCACGGGTCCGCTGCCCAAAGCGAAGGTCGAGCCTGTACCGGAGCTGCATCTGTGAGCACTGTGACCGCGAGTAGCATCGAGCGAGAGCTAGTCTCGGTCACCGGCGAAGCATGGGTATCGACAGGAGATTCTGAAGCATTCGAAATCAATGGCATTCGCCCTGCGTGGACCGTTGCTCCTGGATCGGCAGAAGAAGTTGCCGCCATTTTACGCATCGCCAACGAGCGAGACCTGATCGTAGCCCCGGCAGGAGGATTGACCAAGCAACAAATCGGCGGCATACCTGAGCGCGTTGATCTGCTGCTCCGCCTTGAACGCCTCAATCAAATAGCGCATTACGATCCCGGCGATCTCACGATCGGCGTCGAAGCCGGTATTCGCTTTTCCGAGATGCAACGCGCCTTGACGGAACATAAGCAGTGGATTCCGCTCGATGCGCCCTTCTCAAATGCCGCTCCAAAACTGAATGCCGCGACCGTAGGCGGGCTGCTGGCGACCGCTTCGTTTGGACCGCTCAAGTCGGGATTCGGTGGCCTGCGTGATTTCTGTATTGGTCTCCAATTTGTCACTTCAGACGGCAAAATTGCAAAAGGGGGCGGAAGAGTCGTCAAAAACGTGGCTGGCTATGACCTGATGAAGCTGATGATTGGAAGTTTTGGCTCATTGGCCATCATCACTAAAGCGAACTTCAAGGTTTTTCCAGCGCCCCGGCAGACCTGCACTTTCATCTGCTCATTCCCGTCGTTACCGGAGGCGCTCAAGTTTCGAGATTTCATTTTGAAGTCGCCGCTTACTCCGATCTGCCTGGAGATCATCTCCCCGCAGGCGCCTGAGTATCTATGCGATCCTCCTACACCACGCGATCCCGATGATTACGCTCCCTTGCAACCGGTGGCGCAGCCTCCCAGCACCTGGCACATTGCATTGCGAGCTACCGGAAGCGACAGCGTGCTGGGCCGCTTTCGCCGTGAACTAGGCGAGCAGGTTGCCCGCGAGTTGGAAGGTGGCGACGAATCGCAGTATTGGTCATGGGTCGCGCATTTCGAGTACAGCATTCTTGCGCGGCATCGCAATGCGATGGTGGTTTACACGCATGTAAGCATTCAAAATGCCGGGCCTGCGATTGAGGCTCTGCAAAGGGTTGCGCCCGACTACAATTTCGTTCCGGCTATGGTGGGCCGGGTCGCCACTGGAAATCTGATCATGGGATTCATTCCGCTTGCAGTGGGTCCGCCTTCCGCCATGGAATACGCTAATTGCGCTTCGGCATTTCGTTCGTTGCTGCCCGCGGGATCGTCGGGCATTGTGAGGCACTGTCCCAAGGAAGCCAAGCGGCACTTCGACGTATGGGGCAGCTCTCCTTCGGACTTGAACATGATGCAGGCAGTCAAAGACGCGATGGATCCCAAAAAAATTCTGAACCGGGGGAGATTCATTGTCTGAGCAACTTCAGTCAGTAGTCGTTGGACCCGACCAGCCAAGCTGGGAATTGATTTCCACCTGCGTTCATTGCGGACTGTGTTTGAACCATTGCCCTACCTACAAGACACTTGGCCTGGAGATGGATTCGCCGCGAGGACGCATCTACCAGGTGTTGCAGGTCAACGAGGGAAAGCTGGAGATTGGCGAATCTTTTGTGACCCACATCGACCGCTGCCTGGGCTGCCTGGCGTGCGAGACGGCGTGTCCTTCGGGCGTACAGTATGGCCGGATCGTGGAGCGCGCCCGCGCCCAGATCGAGCAGAAGTATCATCGTCCGGCTAAAGATCGCTGGTTGCGGGGGTTTTTCTACCACAAGGTCCTGCGCAACTTCGGCCTCCTAAGCTCCTTGGCGAAACTGGTCCGCTTTTATCAACGCGCGGGTGTGCAAACAGCGTTACGGAAACTCGGCATCCTCAGGTTATTGGGTGTGGCGGACCTTGACCGGCTGGCTCCGGCCATCGATGCGCAGTTCTTCTTCAGCGAAATCGGGAAGACATTCCCCGCACTGGGCGAACGTCGGGGCAAGGTGGCTTTTCTGGCCGGGTGCATCAACAACGTCGCGTTTTCGCATCTCAACCGCGCCACGGTCAATGCCCTGGTGCAAAATGGGATTGAGGTCCACATTCCCGCAGGACAAGGATGCTGCGGCGCTCTTCACGCTCATGCCGGTTTTAGAGACGAAGCGCGGGAACTGGCGCGCAACAACATCAAAGTGTTTCTCAGCGGCGACTACGATGCCATCGTGACCAACGCCGCAGGCTGCGGATCGAACCTGAAGGAATACCACGATCTTCTGGAGCACGACCAGGAGTTTGCCGGTCGCGCCAAAGAATTTGTGGCCAAAGTAAAAGACATTACCGAGTACCTGGCGCAGATCGGCTTGCGCACGCCCACCAGGAAGATCACGCAAGCCGTGATCTATCAAGACCCGTGCCATCTGGCCAACGCACAGCGTATACGCTCAGCGCCGCGTGACCTGCTCAAAGCCATCGGATGCCAGGTGATCGAAATTCCTCATCCCGATCAATGCTGCGGCAGCGCCGGCGTCTACAACGTAATTCAGAATGAACTTTCCATGAAAATCCTGGAAGCCAAGATGGATGACATAAGCTCAGTGGCTGCATCTGCGACCATGCTGGTCACAGCCAACGTCGGATGTATGATCCAGCTTCGTGCCGGAGCAGAGATGCGCGGAGTTAAGCTTCCGGTAAAGCATGTGGTGGAACTGCTTAGTGAGGCGTATTTTTAGATTTAACTTTCTTCCTTAACAAATAATACATCGTCATCCCGTTTATTCGCGCCCAAGCGCGGACGGCTCGTGCCGAAAATGAGTAAAAACAATCGGGCCAAAGCCATGCTTAGCCCCTGCTGCTGTTTCCGTATGTGGGATGTATATCCACCATAATTGACAAAAGCTATGGCTTCTTTCGAAACTCGATACTCATGAGTTCTCAATTGGCTGATTGACTAAAACAAGACAACGCCACTAACTATATAATGACATAGTTTGATTTGATCTCACAGCTTTAGCCGAAAAAGGAAACTTCATGCAGTACATCACACGTGGCAAAGTTCAACTCATCATAGATTCTGTGAAACCACAGATTCGAGTTGCACCGATCCCGGATTACCACCTGAAACACGCAGGACAAGATTCCACAATTTTTGTCTCGAATGACTCCAATCCAGACAGGAGCCTTGTTGAATATGCCTCGGAACCGCAGCACCGGTCGCATCCTTAGCGTTGTTTTATTGCTGTTGACTCCTGCTGTGCCTTGGCAAAACAGCAGCGATACCGTGAAACACGCTGGAGACGAAGATGATATTCATGAAGCTATCATCCGTAGACAGATAGAACGCTGGTACCACGAAGAAACTACGGCGAAAACAAGCGATGCAACCGAACAATCTGTCGCGGAGGCATTGAATTTCAAAGTCATCTTCGTGGAGATTGATGAGCGAGATCCAAACAAAGAATTCCTCAAGCGACTGCGGGATATTCCGCGAATCATTAAGAAAAAGTCAGCTTCAAAAATCCACCGAGTCAGCGTCGCTTGGCTTGTTCGCCACCCCCGTCCAATTCTTGATACAGCAACCGTGGTCGATAAAGCAACCCGACAGATGGGAATCATCTTTAGCGCTTACAAGATTCACTGGTTAGGTGAAGCTTCGGTCGAGGTCGAAGGCGGCTATTACTGCGCCAGCCAATGCGCTGGCATATGGCTTTATCGACTACAACGGGAAAGTGGCAAGTGGATTATCAAGAGCGAGGCGATCGCTTTTCAGAGTTTAAGTCGACCAGGTCCTCTTAAAGGGCTTTGGCTTCCAGGCATAGCGATAATCGAAGAAACTATGTCTCTCTTGTCTACCCAATAATCCCGACGCCGCCGGCTTTCTGCGTTCTGATCGAATCTCGTTGAGCGTCCAGAATCCTTCCGTAAAATCGTCTTGCGCCAATCCCTCGAATTTAGATAAAAGTGTGGAAACAAACCCTCTGACTTGCTCGTCGCCGGGATGACCACCGGATACGTCAGCACTTATGCTGACCGTGGGCTTGCCTCTAAGTTCATTGTTGAAAATTAGAAATTATAAATTCTTACTTCTTCTCTCCCAAAATCTCTTCTTCCTCTTTGCCCTGGGCGCTGAGTTGAAGAATTACGTTGAAGTCTTCAAGAGTCGAGGTATCACCGGCAACGGACTTCGTGGTTACGATCTCTCGCAACAGGCGGCGCATGATCTTGCCGCTACGCGTTTTAGGAAGAGCAGCAACAAAATGTATCTTTTCCGGACGCGCCAGCGCCCCGATTTCCTGGGCCACCCACTCGCGCAAGCCGTCGTAGAGCACATCGCTTTCTTTTTCGGTGGCTTTCAGGGTGACAAAGGCGTGGATGGCCTGGCCCTTCAGCTCATGGGGCGCGCCCACCACGGCGGCCTCGGCTACCGATTTGTGCCGCACAAGGGACGACTCTACTTCCATGGTGCTCAGGCGGTGTCCTGCGACGTTGATGACATCGTCCACGCGTCCCAGGACCCAGATATATCCGTCTTCATCGCGGGTGGCGGCATCGCCAGTAAAGTAGATGCCAGGGAATCGTGACCAATAGTTCTCTTTGAACCGCTCGGGATCTTTGTAGAGCGTGCGCAACATCGAAGGCCACGGTTTGGTAAGAACAAGGAAGCCCTTGCCAGCGCCTTGGATCGGAGTTCCTTTGTCGTCCACGATCTCTGGCGAGACTCCAGGTAAAGGACGCGTTGCCGAGCCGGGCTTGGCGGGCGTCGCTCCGGGGATTGGCGAGATCATGATGGCCCCGGTTTCGGTCTGCCACCAGGTATCCACGATGGGGCAGCGGTCTTTGCCGATGATTTTGTAGTACCACTTCCACGCCGAAGGATTGATTGGCTCGCCCACCGATCCCAGCAGACGCAATGAGGATAGATCACGTCCCTCAGGCCAATGATCGCCCTGGCGGATAAACGAGCGGATCGCCGTGGGCGAGGTATAGAAAATGTTGACCCGATATTTCTCAATCAGTCGCCAGAAGCGATCTGGTTTGGGCCAGTCCGGAGCGCCTTCGTACATGAATGTGGTCGCGCCTGCAGCCAGCGGCCCAAAGACTACATAGGAATGCCCGGTAACCCAGCCAATATCGGCGGTGCACCAATAGACATCTTCTTCACGCAAATCAAAGACCCACTTCATGGTGGCCAGCACCTGCGCCAAATAACCGCCGGTAGAATGGACAACGCCCTTGGGTTTTCCGGTAGTTCCCGAGGTGTAGAGCACATAGAGAGGATGTTCGCTATCGAGCTGTTCGGCAGCGCATACTTCGGGGCGTCCGGTGGTCAGGTCATCCCACCAGTGGTCACGGCCAAGTTTCATTTCAGTAGCGATCTCCTGGCGCTTGTAAACCACGACGTTCTTCACCGTTGGACATTCCTTTAGCGACTCGTCCACATTTTGCTTCAGTGGCACCTCCTTGCCCCGGCGAAGGCCGCTGTTGGCGGTGATGACGATCTCAGCTTCCAGGTCTTGAATACGGGTCTTGAGCGCTTCAGCCGAGAAACCGCCAAAAACAACCGAATGGGTGATGCCCAGCCGCGCACAGGCCAGCATCGCGATGGCCGCTTCCGGCACCATCGGCATGTAGATGATCGCTTTGCTCCCGGTTTTGAGCCCCAGATCTTTCAGAGCATTGGCAAATTTGCAAACCTTGCGATGTAGCTCCTGGAAGGTGAGGATGCGCTGCTCAAAATTTTCTCCTTCCCAAATAATGGCGGCCTTATTGCGCCGGGCAGAGGTGAGGTGACGGTCCAGGCAGTTATAAGCCACATTGGTCTTGGCGCCTACAAACCACTTGGCAAAAGGCGGGTTCGACCAGTCCAGGACTTTGGACCACGGCGTAAACCAATGCATAGCCTTCGCTTGCTCTGCCCAGAATTGTTCCGGGTTCTGCTGAGCTTGCTTGTACATATCCTCATATTGTTGAATCGATTTAATTTGGGCAGACTTGCTGAATTCGGCGGGCGGCGCAAATATCTCATTTTGTTCCATAGCGAGTGAATTCTACAGCAATCACTCGACCGCACCAAGAGCGTGATCTATTGAACGGCTAACTTCGCAGCCAGTTTCTCGGCAGACCTACAATCGGGTGATCACTTCGGCGCACCTCAGTGCAGGCTAAGCGTGATCGGGAGATCGGGTGATCGGTTTTGGAACAGTCAATGATTTTAAAACCTTATCGTTGCAGTTAGTGGAGAGCCCGCTCGGCTGTTTTGGCTGACGAGAAACAATATCGCGGGCATGGTAGCTGCCCGCGTTGGACGCCCATTCCAAAGCCACTAACCATGCCGACGATACTGTTTTCCTTAGCCAGGACGCTTGCGGGCTGACTGCTGAGAAGGTGAGCAAAAATCGAGCAGGATTCAACCAAACTAGAATACTCGGGCTTGCCGGTTTCCAATTCGTGTTCATTCGCGTGTATTCGTGGCTAAAAAGGGTTTTGACACACCAACCATGCCCACGATGCCGTTTCCCTTCAGCCCAAAAAGCCGAGCGGGCTGAATGCTGAGTGCTAATTGCTGAGTGCTTCAACGGTAAGTCAGCACCGCCGGATCATCAAGATGGGGAAATGCGTTGAAGCTGCTCAGGGTGAAGCGGTCACCCGAAAAGAGCAGGTCGGTAAAGGAGCAGTTGCGGGCCATCCATGCAATCTTCAAAGTCATTTCGGGCGCTAGTTCCAATGCCCGCTGTACGGTGATTCCGATCGGTCCGCCAGAACTGAAAAGTGCAACTTGCTGCCCTTTACCATCGGCAGCGGCAATCTTTGAAAGGCCCTGGTGGACGCGCGCCGAAAATTCCTGCCAGCTTTCAACGTTATCGACGACGATTTCCTGAGCGACCCATTTGCCGATGACCACTTCAAATAGCCGCTGAAAGGTTTTGTGCTGCTCGTTAAGGCTACGAGAGTTCTTGAAGGCCTCGTGCAACTCGCGGATCATGGGATTGGATTCCACGAGTTGCGGCAGGCTGGCATCCATTACGCTTTCGCCGTGATATTCATCGAATTCCGGCATGATGACCGGCTCAGGCCAGGGCAAGTCAAATTTTGTGTAGGCGTCGCCGACAATGCGCGCCGTCTCAATTTGCCGCACACGCGGACCCGAGTAAACACGATCAAACAACACGCGGCGCCGCGCCCAGTATTCTCCCAGCAGTCGGGCCTGGGTCTCACCAACAGGGGAAAGCTTGTCATAGTCTTGCTCCATAAAGGAGGCTTGACCGTGTCTCACCACGAAGAGTCGGCTCATGGGGCTCCATGGATTTAGAATTTGTAAGTTGTAATTTTAAAGCCCAACAGTAGGCGATATGCCCTCGAAAGAAGAACTGCATCGTTTTGCCCGACTCGCTGTTCGCAAGTATGACCGGTTCCTGATGAGTGATCCCAATGTCACGGCTGTAGGCGTTGGGGAAAAGGCCACATCGGCCGGTATTGAGCCTTGCGTAAAAATATTTGTCCGGAAAAAAATATCCGCCAGGTATCTCCCGCTCAGCGCCCTTCTTCCCGAACTTCTTTCGGTCGGACCAAATCGGGTTCCAACAGATGTTGTGGAATCAGGACCTTGTTATCCGCTGGACAATAATGTCCCGATGCGCCCGGCAATGCCTGGCGCCGGCATAAGCGCTGCTGAGAGTCCTTTTGGCTTTGGCACGTTCGGAGCTGTTGTTATCGATGATTCGACTGGAAGACAGCATGGCAAGGAA
>DASZFK010000177.1:0-6690 GCA_035939855.1 Candidatus Angelobacter sp. | reverse complement strand
CTTCGATGGACAAATGGGGCAGGTCGCCTATTCGGCTTCGAAGGGTGGAATCGTCGGATTGACCTTACCCGCAGCGCGCGACTTGGCCCGGAACGGTATCCGCGTCGTAACCATCGCCCCAGGCATCTTCGAAACACCATTGCTGGGGGCTTTATCGGAAGAGATCAGGGCGTCGCTCGGCCAACAAGTGCCATTCCCAGCCAGGCTGGGCCAACCACCCGAGTATGCCGCGCTGGTCCGCCACATCATCGAAAACGACATGCTCAATGGCGAGACGATCCGTCTGGATGGGGCGCTCCGCATGGCTCCCAAATAGGATTGGGCCTTAGCCCAAAATGTCATTTACTTTTGGTCGCATTAGCGTATTAGAAAAAATCGTCATCCCGAGACGCTCCCAGCGCGAAGCGACGGGAGCGTGGAGGGACCTTGCGTTTCGCCCTGAACTATGACTTTTTTCGTAGTCGTTTACAGAGCGATAAACCGAGCGCCGTAGGTGCGACCAAAAGTTAGCCCAGGGTGAAGCGAAGCGGAACCCTGGGAAAACCAAACAATTGAAGATGAGCCCCTCAAGGGGCGGCACAAGGGTTTTTAATCCAGAGTCGCACCCATTGATCGTAAAAGTAAGTGACATTGGGATTTAGCCTCAATGGCAATTGCTATAAAAGATGTCTGCATTCTTGCCGTGTCCAGAAGCTTGGTTAGTCTTGGTTGGACAATCACACAATCAAACTGCGCCACGACCTTCTCGGCGCCGGAGTAGTGTCCTAATTTCGCTCTAGCCTCTTTGCGCCGGAGTCTGTCCATTGACATTTATGCTAGAGTTGGTCAAGGAAAAAACTCTTATGAAACCACACGTGTCGGCAGGGGACCTGGGCGACGATCAGAAAGCAATACGCAAGGAACTTATCGAAGCGAAAACGATGCTCGGCGAGCTGATTGACGCACGCGCGAACAAAATGCTCAAGAAGCCGAGAAAAGAGCCGCCCACTTCTGTTCCCGCATTGCAAGGTGGCCGCCCGGAATCGAATCGTAGAAAGTTCTAGGCCACCCTTGCGTTGAATTTGCTAACCGTGGAAATTAGGACAATAACGGGCACTCGATCCGAAACGCCGCGACCCAAATATTGATACAATCTAAAATTAAGAGACACAAGCTTGTGCTTAAAGTTTTTCACACAAAACTGCTTATAACATGTTGAGTATATTTGATTTATTCAAGATCGGAATTGGCCCCTCCAGCTCTCACACCGTCGGCCCGATGAAGGCCGCGCGCATGTTTTTGCTCGCCGCCGAGCGCGAGAACCTTCTTGATCAAATTTCTGAGTTGACCATAGAACTCTTTGGCTCGCTGGCCCTTACCGGACGTGGTCATGGTACCGATCGCGCTCTTTGCCTGGGATTGATGGGACATGTTCCTGAAGAGGTTGACCCGGCTGCTGTGGAAGGCCAACTGGCAGAGGTGCGTCAAAATCACGAGATTCGTCTTCTAGGAAAGCACAGCATTGCTTTTACGGAATCCAGGCATCTGATCTTTCATCCTGACAAAGTTCTTCCCAGGCACTCGAACGGATTGCGGTTCACGGCCTACGGTTCTGCTGGCCAGCAATTGAAGACCAGTAACTATTATTCAATTGGCGGCGGCTTCGTGGCCACAGAAACCACGGACACGAGTGAGACTCAACCGAACCCAGTTCCTTATGATTTCAAGAGCGGCGAAGACCTGCTGCTGGGAATGCAGCACGGCAAGACCATCGCCGAAATGGTCTGGGCCAACGAGTTGTGCTGGCGAAACGCCGGCGAGATTTCCAAACGGATTCGCCAAATCTGGGCTGTAATGGAAAGCTGCATTGAGCGCGGACTCAAGACCGAAGGCTTGCTGCCGGGTGGACTCAACATTCAACGCAGAGCGCCTCGACTGGCCAAGCTGTTGACGCATACCGAGTCGGTTGATCCGCTCGATGTGATGGATTGGGTCAACGTTTACGCCATCGCCGTAAACGAAGAAAACGCCTCAGGCGGTCGTGTTGTCACCGCTCCCACGAATGGTGCGGCGGGTATTATCCCGGCAGTCATTAAGTATTACCAGCGCTTCTGCAAAGACTCAACAGAAGAGGGCTTGGTCAAATTTTTCCTTACGGCTGGGGCCATCGGCATCCTCTACAAAGAAAATGCCTCGATTTCCGGTGCCGAAGTCGGATGTCAGGGCGAAGTCGGAGTAGCTTGCTCCATGGCGGCGGCCGGACTTGCAGCCGTATTGGGAGGCAGCAACCAGCAGGTTGAAAATGCTGCCGAGATTGGAATGGAACATCATCTGGGCATGACCTGCGATCCGGTCGGCGGGTTGGTGCAGATCCCCTGCATCGAGCGCAACGCGCTGGGCGCAATGAAGGCCATCAACTCAGCCCGGATTGCCTTGAAGGGCGATGGATCGCACCAGGTATCGCTCGACGAAGTCATCAAGACCATGTATGAAACCGGCAAAGACATGCAGGCAAGATACAAAGAAACCTCGCAGGCCGGCCTGGCCCTGCATGTAGTGCGCTGCTAGTCGTTCAGCATTTTATCTGGTCTTAACCACGATGGTTCTACCCAGATGATCTCCAATCCGGGAGCCTTGGCTAAGCACAAGAATGCCTTCCACCAGAACAACTAAAAACGATATCGGCAGAGCAACGAAATAACCCAACAGCGGGATCATCATGCAAATGGGGCCCGCGATCAGAGGAAGGTTACGAACAATCCTTGATCCGGCGGATGCTGGCTGGCCATCAGCTTGCATAACTTTGGTGCCGAGCACCATCTTGCCCAGGCTGGTGCCGGTTACATCCCTCAATAACCAATAAGCTGTAAGGACAAAACCGGCAAACATAAACCCAATGATTGGAATCCACCCTAGCGCAGCGGCCATGATGGCGGCTGGAATCACATCGATCAGATAGCCTGCCACTCGCACTCCTTTGTCGGCAAGCACAACCGTAGATAGATTGGGAGCGGATTGTGCCTCAGGCTGCCGAGCCAAAGCAGGCGCAGCGCCCGCTGCAACAGTCATGGAGGCTGCGGGTCCGGAAGCTTTACCGCAGCTTTGACAGAACCGGGAAGTACTATGTATTGCAGTACCACATTGGGAACAATAAACTGTGTCGTTGGTCATAGTGCAAGTAATTTAGTCGCAAACAATGATTCTTGTAAATGAAATTCCGCAGTTTGTGAGCATTGCGGCTTCGATTAGCGTTTCGATTCTGGTTTCCCTTTGTGTCCATCGTGTTCTTTGCACTGAGTTGCTTTTGGTTGCGGCTGATGCGTTGCCAGTGCCTCAAGACCATGTTTTTCTCGCAAGGTTCACCGTCAGGTCAATCAATTCTTCTCTGCGCTTTCTGCGATCTCTGCGGTTGAACTTGGTTTCCTTCGCGTCCATCGCATCCTTTGCGGTGAGTTGGTTTGGTTGTAGCTCAGGGACGTTGTGATACGTTGCCGTTGAATGTCGCTCTTTACCGCTTGTTCTTCGGCACGCTGACAATTAAGTTGGGTTTCGTTCCAGCAAGGAGGTCGAGACTCAAATGCGCTTTCAGTCTAGATGGAACTGGGTTGTTACCGTTCAAGCAGCAGTTCTATCGCTTTTCCTGATCTTTTCCTCAACATCATTTGCCCAAGCCAACCCCGACAATCAGGCCGCCGCCAACTCGGAAAGAGTTAATTCCAAGTTGGAGGACTATTCGAAATGGCCAGGCTTCCTGCTGGCGCTGCAAGGTGGTGGTGGCTGGTTTTCGCAGCCAGGCACCAGCCCGACGGCGTACGGCGGATTTAAGATTGGAGGAGGTGGCTTCGTTTTAGACCTTGGGTATGATCATGTTCGGCCACACGACGGAGTATCCGTTGAGGCCTCGGGATTGCTGCCGGTTGTCAGATTTCCCCGGCCGCAGCGCGACGAACCCAAGAACTATTTGCGCGTCTTTGCTCAACCCGGCATGGGCTATCGCGGCCCCGGCGGCATAGGCGGCTATCTTAGCGCCAAAATGATGCTTGTACTATTTTCAGATCTAAGACTGACTTCGTCATCCACGAAGTTTTCGCCTTATATCGAAGCACAGCGTCGCATTCCGTTCAACGCACCATCACAAGGTGACAACCGGATATCGTTTGGTTTAATGTTCGCAATTTGCGAGCATTGTGGCATTGATTGACACTTCAAACCTCTACGCTTGCCATATCATGACGCACTGGTCTACTCGTTTAACCAGGATTGTGGACATTATGGGTTACACCGAAGAACCATGCTTCGGCTCAGTTGATCCGAATGTTATTTACTTTAGAAAATCTGCGCGTCAAAGTATGAAACGCACTTGCTCTTTCCTGCTTGACAACCAAACACTTCTGACTCTACACTCCTGTCATTGATTGACAGGAAGCAATGGCCAAATCTACCGATCTTCTGCAAGGCACTTTGGATTTACTGATCTTGAAGACTGTCGCGCTCCAGCCAATGCACGGATGGGGAATTGCTCAGCGAATCCGGCAGCTTTCCAAAGATGTGCTTCAAGTTCACCAGGGAGCGCTTTACCCGGCGCTTCACCGCTTGGAACAGCAAGGCTGGATTCAGGCCAAATGGGGTGATTCGGAAAACAACCGGCGGGCCAAGTATTACTCGCTCACTCGAGATGGAGCCAGGTATCTGCGCCGGCAGCAGGCAAGCTGGGACAGGCTTTCAGGCGCTATCGATCTCGTGTTGGAGACCACCTAGCGGAGAACCATAAATGCGCTGGTTTTACATGTTGCCGCTTCGTCTCAGGTCGGTGTTCCGAAGGCAGCGCGCGGATCAGGAACTGAGTGACGAACTCCAATTCCATTTGCAATCCCAAATCGACGAATATGCGGCGACCGGCCTGAATTCCGAAGAGGCTAGGTATGCAGCCCTTCGCTCTATGGGCGGGCTGGCGCAAGTAAAGGAAGAGTGCAGGAATATGCGCCAGGTCAGTCCCATCGAAAATCTCATGCAGGATTTGCGTTATGGCTTGCGGACTCTGTTGAAGTACCGGAGCTTTACCGTAGTCGTAGTATTGACCTTGGCGCTGGGCATTGGCATGAACACGGCTGTGTTCAGCCTTGTTCACGGCATTCTTCTTGAGCCCTTGCCTTACGATCATCCTCAGGAACTGGTAAGAATGGGGAAGAGTAGCCTTACCAAAGGCATTCTGATTGGGTTACAGCAAAGGCTTAAGGGTACCGAAGTTGCCTCCGTAGCTCTCGATACAGGTTTCACTCTTAGCGGCAACGGCCAGGCAGTACGTGTCACTGGAAATGAAGTTTCGTCCAACCTGTTTTCAATTTTGAAGTCGACGCCGCTCAAAGGCCGGGTGTTTCGCCCTGGAGATGAAGCTCCGGAACAAGACCGCCTGGTAATCCTCAGCTACGCACTCTGGCAAGGCAGGTTTGGAGCGGATCCGGCGATTATCGGTCGCACGATTATGCTCGATGATGTGGGCCGCGAAGTCGTAGGTGTAATGCCTTCAGGATTTTCCTTTCCTTCTCCGGCCACTCAACTGTGGGTCCCGGCAAAGATTGATCTTTCCGATCCCGGTGATCTGTGGAATTTTGGTTACAACATGATTGGACGCATCCGTCCTGGCGCGACCATCACAACAGCCCGCGCCGAATTCGACGCCGTCTTTCCACAAGTGTTCAAGATGTGTCCTTTTCCGCTCGCCGATTGGTTCTGGAAAGATGCCAGTCTTGGACCTCTGCAGGAGTTCACGACCTCGGGAGCGCGAACCACGCTGCTCAGCCTGTTGGGAGCAGTTACGCTGATCCTGCTTATCGCCTGCGTCAACGTAGCCAGCCTGCTACTTTCCCGGTCAACCATCCGCGAGAGAGAGATGGCAATACGGACGGCGCTGGGAGCGAGCCGTCGCCGGATCGTGGCCCAGTTGCTTACTGAAAGCTTGCTGCTCGGCGCAATCGCCGGAGTCGTGGGCTGTGGATTGGCGTTCGTTGGCCTGACGGTATTGAAAGCTGTGCTTCCGTCTGAAACTCCTCGTCTCGCAAACGCTGGCATCGACGGGTATGTGCTGGGGTTTTCAGCCGCGCTCTCCATCCTCTCTGGAATAATTTTTGGGTTGGCTCCAGCCGTGCAGGCCTCGAAACCTGACATTGAGCAGACCTTAAGGGCCAACGCTCAGTCGGCGGGCGTCGGCAATCGGCGCAAGAAACTCTCGGCATTTCTCGTAGTCGCCGAAATTTCCATGGCTGTAGTTCTGGCGAGCGGCGCAGGACTGCTCATCAAGAGCCTCTGGGGCCTGAGCCACCTGCGCACCGGCTTCAGTGAAGATCAATTGCTGCTCGTCGACCTCTCTCCCTCCGATGGTTTCTGCAACAAGCACGATGGATGCGTGGAGTTCTATCACGACCTTGTCAGTCGCGCGCAGGCCCTGCCGGGAGTGAAGAGCGCTGCGCTGACTGCGGTAGTTCCTTTGGAAGGGCTGGCAGGTGTGCCCCTGACAGTGCAAGGCCGGCCAGAGACAACCACCTCGCCACATCTTGCCTGGTACGCTCATGTGAGTCCTGCATATTTCAAAACCATGGGTATTCCGCTTCTGAAAGGACGAGATTTCGATCTATCGGATCGTCAGGATACGCTACATGTCGCCATCGTGAGCAAAGACCTGGCACAATTGCTGTGGCACGGCGAAGATCCACT
>DASZFK010000176.1:0-3709 GCA_035939855.1 Candidatus Angelobacter sp. | reverse complement strand
TACACCGAACTGCTTCCCAATGAAGCCAATCCCCAGGATACGTTTGCTGAAATCTCACGCATGGCCGGTCGATATGAAGAGGCGCTCAAGCACTATCACCTTTCTTTGAAGATCGACCCAACCTTCCATGAATCCCAGCTTGGCTTGGGAGACACGTATGCTTTGATGGGAGACGAGGCAAAAGCCCGGGAAGAGTATGCCGTCGCGATCCAGGAAGGAACAAAGATTCAGGCCATCCTCTGGGCATTGCAATCGGCCGCCACATACGTTCGCGAAGGCAACCTGAGCGGTGCCGACGAAGCTTTTGAGGAGGTTGCCAAGCAGGCCCACGCCGAGGATTTCGGCAACATTGAAGCTGAGGCTTTCCGCAGCATGGCGCTTTATCAAAAGGATGTATCCAAAGCCCTCCAACTGCTCGACAAAGCTGAGACCATCTTGCACGAGAAACATAAGGTGCCTCAAGGTCTGCTCGATGAAGAAATGGCCGCCGTTCTTCGGACGCGCGTGGAGCGGGCAATTCAGAATGAAAATATGGCGCTGGCTGCCGCCAGCTTGAAGTTCCTGCAAGGAATGGCCGAAGCCAACTCCGATGGCATCGTGCAATCCCATTACAGCGGCGCTGCCGGAGCTGTACTCGTGGCTCAAGGTAAGTACGAGGATGCAATCGTCCAATTGGAAGAAGACTCCGACAATCCGTTTTCCATGCGCCTGCTCTTCCAGGCGTATCAAAAAACCGGCAACCAGCAAGCGATGGAACGGGTTGCACAGAAGCTGTCCAAATTCAATGAACCGCTGATCGAGCAGGCAGTCGTGGTCCTCCCATTTCGCAAGATCCGTGCCGCGAGTCCCACGGCAGGACCACAGCATCGGGAATGGGCGATGGAATGGTAACCCGGCAAGTCGATCAGCTTTGCAAGGAGAAAATATCCGAGATGTTACGAAGCTTTTCTCGAGTCGTAGCCGTATTTTTCTTGTTGTTCTCTAGGGCAATGTTATCCGCAGCGGAATCCACGACGGACATGCAGGTCACCACGCGTTCGCCTAAAGCCCGAACTTTGTTTGCCGAAGGCATGGCCAAGATGGAGACTTTGCACTGGGACGCGGCGTTGCAGTCCTGGCGCAAGGCCACTCAGGCAGACCCGCAGTTTGCCCTGGGGCACATATTTCTTACCATGCTTTCTCGCGATCCTTTGGAGCAATTTGCGGAACGCGACAAAGCTTATGCATCGAGGCAGGGCATAAGCCGCGAGGAGCAATTGATCGTAGATTGGATCGGCAAGGCCAGCCAGGGGCAATGGATCCCCGCCATCCAGGACATGAACCAGGCGGCCGTCGAATTTCCTCAGGACAAACGACTCGCCTGGCTTACCGGGCTATGGCTGGAAGGCCAGCGACAGTCGTCGCGCGCCATCCCGTTTTTTGAGCGCGCCATCCAGCTCGATCCCAAGTTTGCCGATCCCTGGAACCAGGTTGCCTATTGTTACGCGCGCACCGGCAATTTCGACAAGGCATTTGCCAACATGAAGATCTATGCTGAACTTCTGCCGAACGAATCCAATCCAAAAGATTCTTTGGCAGAAATCTCCCGGATGGCAGGCAGGTTTGAAGATGCTCTTGCTCACTACCGCGCGTCTTTGAAGAATGATCCGGCTTTTATTGAATCGCAACTCGGCTTGGGTGATACCTACGCATTGATGGGCGACGAAGCCCAGGCTCGGACCGAGTATGCTATCGCCATCCGCAAAGCGCCCAACAAAGCGCAGGCCACGCAATGGGCCCTACAGTCCGCGGCCACTTATGTTCGCGAGGGAAATCTGACCGCGGCCGATTTAGCCTTCCGTGCAGTGGCCCAACTGGCGCACGAGCGCGATCTGGGGAGCCTGGAAGCTGAAGCTTTTCGCATGATGGCGATGTACCAGAAGGACCATGAAGCAGCCATGGATCTTCTCAAGAAAGCCGATGGAGCTATCAGCGAAAAGCACCAGATGCCAAAGGCTGTTTATGAGCAGGAATTGGCCCTGATCATGCGCGATTGGGTCGCCCGCCTGGTGCAAAAGAATGCCTTGGCGGATGCAGATGGCATTTTGAAACAAATGGCGGAACTCGCTCAATACAGCCCAGGCGGAAAGATTGAGTCTGCTTTTCACGGCGCTGCGGGGATATTGCTTGTGGCGCAAGGCAAATATGAAGAGGCCATTTCTCATCTGGAAGAGAATGAGCAAAGCCCGCTGTCGCTGAAGCAGTTGATAACAGCCTTTGAGAAAACCGGCAATAAAGAACAGGCCAGCCGCGCGGCACAAAAGCTCGCGACATTCTATGAACCGACCATGGAACAGGCGATGGTAGTTCCCGAGTTTCGCAAGAGCATAGTGGCCCGGCAATAAGATCTCATGTGCTTTTAGACAACTTCTTGACCAATAATGGGTTGTGCTTTCCCGGAGGAGTTTGTCCCAAGTGCCATCGTTCCTGCGATCACCATCAGTCTGTGCCGGCCAATTCCAGCATTGTGCCCTGGTAGTAGGTCATCCGGGGCATGAACTCAAAGTGTTTGGCTGGGTTTCCGAATACAAGCCTCGCGTTTATGTGATTACTGATGGCTCGGGCCGAAGCGGGATCTCCAGAATATCGTCTACAGTGGCCCTGGTGGCCAGCGCCGGCGCGTGCCGTGGCGAAATCTTCGGAGCCGTGTCCGACGCGGAGATTTATCGGGCGATCCTTCAGCAAGATATTCCTCGATTTCTTACGCTCGTTGATGAACTGGCCGGCTCGTTTCTAAAGTACGGCATCGATTGTGTCGCAGGCGACGGCCAAGAAGGATTCAACCCTACTCACGATCTTTGCCGTGTTGTCGTCAATGCCGCCATCCTTTTGGCGCAGAGAACCAGTGGTAGGAAGATCACAAATCTTGAGTTCTCAATGACCGAGTGGGAACAGGAGTGTCCCGAACCCCGGCATGACGAGCGCTGCCTGCATTGGACTCTGGATGACCAGTTGTTATCCAAGAAAATCGCTGAGGCACGGCAATATGTTGAACTCAAGGACGACGTCAACCGGGCCATTGCCCAGCGCGGCGAAGAATATTTCCGCAACGAATGTCTGCGGCCGGTCCTCGATCCAACTCCACACCTCGACACTTCCAAAAAGCCCTTTTATGAAACATGGGGAGAGCAGCAGGTTCTGAGAGGCGAATATGAATCAGTGATCCGGCTTGAACAACACATCCTGCCGCTGGCGAATGCAATCTTTAGTCATGCGATGCAAGCAAGCGAATCTCCGGTTGGCGCGAGGCCGGAGTGAAGATCCTCGTCACCAACGCCGATCTCGACATCTATGCTGGAACACAGATGGTCGTCCGGGATCTTGCGCTTGAATTGCGCCGCCAGGGTCATGAGCCCATGGCCTACTCGCCCAGACTTGGAGAAGTAGCGGCTGAACTTAGAAGTCGCGGAATCGAAGTCACGAATAGCCTGGACCGCCTGAGCTGCGTGCCTGATGTGATTCACGGCCACCATCATCGCCTGGTCATCGAGGCCTTGCTCCGATTCCCCGCTGTGCCGGCTGTGCTCGTGTGCCATGCGGCGCGCGGATTTACAGAAGCGCCCGTGTATTTTCCGCGCATCCTGAGGTATGTAGGGGTTGATGACCGCTGCCGCAAGCGCCTGGAAAGCGTTCCTGAAATTCCCAGACAGCGGATTGAAGTGATTCTCAA
>DASZFK010000175.1:0-6377 GCA_035939855.1 Candidatus Angelobacter sp. | reverse complement strand
ATCTTCGACATACCAGCGCCGGAGGCGCGAAAGAAGTTAGCCCAGCGCGTAAGCGCTGGGAAAAGAAGAAGAAACAGAGATAAGCCCCGGAGGGGCGGCACAGCTTTATCTCATCTCAGAGATAACTTATAAGGTTCTCCTTTCTCCTGTTTCTTAAGTGAACAGTATTGGGGCTAAACTCGACAAGGTTTGCTAAAGGCTAAGAGCTAATGGCTAAGAGCTATTCTCTAATCGAGAAACCTACGTGAGATTCCCTCATAGCTATCAACCCGCCGGTCCCTCAGGAAGGGCCAGTGGCGGCGGATTTCGTCAACCTGCCGCAGATCGCACGTCCCGAGGAGAATCTCTTCTTTGTCGTGAGAAGCTTCAGCCATGACCTTGCCAAACGGATCGCATAAGAAAGACCCTCCCCAGAATTCCAGGCCTTTGCCATCCGCCCGGTTGCCGCGAATATCGCCAAACTCATGTCCTACGCGATTCACCACGGCGACAAATATTCCGTTGGCAATGGCATGAGCGCGTTGAATCGTGCGCCAGGCGTCGTGTTGGGTAGCGCCAAATTCGGCCTTCTCATCTGGATGCCAGCCAATCGCAGTCGGATAAAAAAGGATGTTGGCCCCCTGCAAAGCCGTCAACCGGGCGCCCTCCGGATACCACTGGTCCCAGCAGACCAGCGAGCCGAGGCGGCCATAAGAAGTGTCAAAAGCCTTGAAGCCCAGGTCGCCGGGAGTGAAGTAGTATTTCTCGTAATACAGGGGATCGTCGGGAATGTGCATCTTGCGATACAAGCCTTTGACGCTGCCGTCTGAATCCAATATCACCGCAGTATTGTGGTAAAGCCCTCTGGCCCGGCGCTCGAACACCGAGGCAATGATTACGACTTTGGCCTCGCGGGCAATCGGCGCTAATGCTTCGATCGTCGGCCCAGGTACAGGTTCGGCGAGATCGAATAAAGCCGGATCTTCACGCTGGCAGAAATATTGAGTGCGGAACAACTCTGGAAGACAGACGATTTGCGCGCCATTTTTTGCTGCTTCCCGGACCTTGCTCACAGCACGCCGGAGATTATCTTCCGGATCGGCTGAACAAGACATCTGAACCAAGCCAACCGTAAAAACGTCAGAAGCCACGCACACTCCCCAGGATGATTTGAATTCGACGAACTAGAATAGCAAACTCTTCCTCTGTGGCACCTCGTATCACGAGGTGCCTGATTTTCCAATTCGTGTTTATTCGCGTTCATTCGCGGCTAAATGGTTTTGGTTGTGGCTCAGCTACGCTTGTGCCTCCGTGGTTGGTTTTGTTTTGCTTGTAGTTGAATCGTTGACAATACGATCAATATCGTATTGAATCGTATATTGCGACTCTTCGCACCTTCATGGAAGATTCCCACAACAACCTGAGCCGGCGCACCCTGCTTCTTCAAGCCTCCTGGCTCACGCTCGGAGCCGTGATCGGGTCCTCCCCGGCACAGCAGGCCGCCCTTGACGTTGCTTATGCCGGTTCAATGAGTTCCATGATGGAGGGCCCGCTGAAAGCCTCTATCGCGCAGGAACTGAAGCTCGACATGCATGGCCGGGCCCAGGGATCGAGCGCGCTGGCGCAGTTGATTGTAGGTGGCAGCATTCGCCCCGATGTCTTCATTCCCATCACACCTGGCCCGATGCTGACGGTGTTACGAGCGGGGAAGGCCGAAGCTGCCCAGGCAATTGCCCATACGGAAATGGTGATTGCTTATAGCCCAAAAAGCCGATTCTCATCCAGGTTCGAGGCTGCTGCCCAGGGAAAAGAGAAGTGGTGGGAGATTCTTCAAGCACCGGGCTTGCGTTTCGGACGCACCGATCCGGTCGCCGATCCTCAAGGACGCAACATCATTTTTACCATGATGCTGGCGGCCAAGGCGTTCAAGCAAGCTGGCTTAGTCGAGAAAATTCTAGGCGCTACCGTCAATGAAAAGCAGATCTTTACCGAGCCTACAGTGCAGGCCCGGCTCCAAAGCGGTGAGTTAGATGCCGCGTCGGCATACAAGATCCAGCCTGGTCCATTCAACCTGCCCTATCTCACGCTGCCCAAGGAGATCAACCTGAGCAGTCAAACCGTGCATGCCGAGCATCCCGAAATAGCTCTCACCGTCGGCGGAAAGACCTATTATCCCGAGCCATTAATTTATTACGCTGCTGCCCTGAAAGATGCTCCCGATGCCAGCGGCGCGGCAGCATTGCTCGAATGGTTGAAATCCGATCAGGCGCAAGCCATATTCCGTCGCTATAACTACGATCCTCCGGGGGATTCATCCGCGCTTCACGCATAAAACCCGGCCGCCGCTGGATCTCCACTGTGGGTGTTTCGCTGTTTGCGCTCGCCTTGCTTTATCCGTTCAGTGCGTTATTCGCGCGCATCGGTCCCTGGCAGTGGGGACCAGAGGTGCGTGGACCGGCATTGGCTTCCATTCGGGTCTCGCTGTTGCTCACTGGCTTGGCCATGACCATCATCATTGCCATAGGCACTCCGGTTGCAGCTTATATTGCACGGTGCCGGGCGCGTGAACGTCTTTTGTGGCAGGCCTTTTTGCTGTTTCCAATTCTGCTTCCACCATTGGCGCTTGGAATTCTTCTCACCTTGGCGTTTGGTCCTTATGGATCGGTCGGAGCCTGGCTCGAGCACTACGGAGTCGCGATGACCAACAGCGCCGCAGCCTTTACCATGACCCAGGTTTATGTCGGCATGGGCTATTATGTTTTAGGGGCTGTGGCGGCCCTTGACGCGGTTCCGGTAACGCTGCAGCGGCAGGCAGCTTTGCTGGGGCTTACGCCGATTAAAGTATTTCTGCGCGTCACTCTTCCGCTCTCGCGCCTGGGCTTGGCCGTGGCGCTCAGTATCGCTTGGGTCCGCGCCATCGGTGAATTCGGCGCTGTCGTTTTGACCGCGTACTATCCTTCTGGAATGCCGGTGCAGCTCTGGGTCAATCTGCAGAGCTTTGGATTGCCCGCAGTCATGCCCTTGCTGGTGGCATTTCTTGCTGCGGCTCTGCCGCTTCCATGGCTCATTCATGTGCTGGCCCAGCGCCGACGATATGCTTAAAGCCCACATCATCAAAAAACGCCGGGAACTCACCGTCGACGTTTCGCTGGACTTGGAGCGCGGCCAGTCGTTGGGCTTGTTTGGCCCGTCTGGCGCGGGTAAGAGCACCGTGCTGGCCTGCATTGCGGGAATCGAAGAACCGGATGACGGTCGCGTGGAATTGAACGGCGTTAACTTCTTTCCCCCGTCTCTCCCGCTGCACAAGAGATCAATCGGATATCTGACCCAGGAACCTGGACTGTTTCCCCACTTAAGCGTGAGTGAAAACATAATCTTTGGCATTTCCAAGCAACGGGCTGCCGACCGGAAACATATCGAGTGGGTTGCGACCTTGCAGCACCAATTGCAACTGGCGCCCATCTGGAACGCTCCCGCGGCTTTGATTTCAGGAGGCCAAGCCCGGCGGGTCGCTTTGGCGCGCATGTTAGCGCGTAAACCGCCGCTGCTTCTGCTCGATGAGCCTTTTGCGGGACTGGATCGCGCGTTGGTGCGGGAGTTGATTGACGACTTGCTTGCCTGGAGCAAGGCCATCGGTTTCAGCATGATTGCAGTCGATCACCAGGCCGAAGTCCTGAAGAGGCTGTGTCCTGCACAAGCAGTGGTGCTGGAACATGGACGAATTGTGCAACAGGGTACCTGGGATGAGCTGTGCGCCGCTCCCGCAACCTCATCGTTGCGCGCGCTCCTGGCTCCTCTTTGATCTCAAAGGAGTATGTGCTATGAGAGAGCAATCACGACCGAAACTCTACACTGTTAGCCATGCCTGCAAGGTATTGGGCGTGAGCTATCCGGCGCTGAAGCAATGGATCTACAAGGGAAAAATCAAGACAGTCAAAACACAAGGCGGACATCATCGCATACCCGAGACCGAGATCGACCGCCTGCTGCCTCCCTCGCCGAAAAGCGGGCCGATCCAAAAACGACGGCAAAACTTCAGGCGCATCAGCGGACGCAACCAACTCGTGGGCCGCATCGTCGATTTGAAAATCGAGGGTCTTCTGGCCCAGGTTACTCTCTCGATTGCCGGCCAACATCTCACATCGATCATCACCGCAGATGCGGCCCGTGAGATGCGTCTTGAAAAAGGGCAGATTGCGTCGGCCCTGATCAAGTCCACTGAGGTCATGGTGATGCGAGATCGCTAGCGCGTTCCTCACGGCAAAACATAACGCATGGTTGTATAGACCATCACAAGATGGGCATTTTTGGGCGCGCCTGCGGCCACAAACCAGGGGCTGCGGGTCACATAAGAAGTTTGGCTGATGAACTGAATTGCTCCATACTGCGGGTTTCTCCAGAAAGTATGTGTCCAGTCAAAAGTGGGTTGCTGGATGGTCCGGTTATTGGTGTTAGCAGATCCCAGTCCGCCAAAGCCGATAATGGTATTGGGCTTTGCACCCGCGCTGGTATCCAGGAAAGCGTTCCGCTGAAAGTAAGCTGCACCGTAGTAGAAACCGAATTGGTCCTTGGAGATGGGTTGATACTCCAATCCAATGAGTCCCGTTCCTCCATGCACCAAGGATGGACTGCCATCCGGGCGCACAACTGCATTGGGTCCGAGCCCGATGATATAGTGCCCGCTGCCGCTGCCATATAAAGCATTCGCTAACACCCGGAAATTACGTGCGAGTTCAAAATTCATGGCAGCTCCGCCACTCGCCCCAACCTTCGCATTCGATTGAAACGAGGCCCCGGCCACGGGTGCAAGCGTGGCTGTCTTGATCGTCGTGAGCAACCCCAGAGCTTCCACATGAAAGTGCCGGCCTGAGAGCTCGGTGTCGTAGGCGATCTTCGGGATCACGTCGGGCGCCACGTTGGGAGTAGTGTTGTTAGCGTTATTGGGATTAAACTGGCCCGCGAGTTGTGCGTTGAAGGCATTGGGAAAGGTGACCTCGCCAGCGCCACTGCCGGTAAATTGCTCTGGATTCTCAATCGCCAGTCCGGCGGCGAAGTGATCATTGGGATGATAGATCACGCGAAATTCCGCCGCTCGCGTGTATGGTATGCCGACTTGGACGTTTCCATCTTCATCATAGGTGATCGCTAGATCGGAGGGCACAGGGGAAAGACCCCGCCGATTCGGTGTCACCATGCTCCAGGTCTGGCCGCCCAGGATTTCCCAATTGTGCCGTTTCAAGTCAACCCAAAACAGCCGCTCGCGCAGGGTATGGCTGTTTCCGGTAACGAACGCATTACCGGCATCATTTCCATTAAAGTCCACCTCAGCGAAGCCCGTGATATCGTTTGCGCCAAGCTTGCCCGTCACCTTCAGGTTGAGCCGCGAAAACTGCCCTGTAATCCGGTCCTCGGTAAGGTGGCCCTGAGTGGTATTGCTGAACGGAATGGTGCCAAAGTTAGTGGTAATGATCGATCCGGAATTCGTGGTGCGAAAAACGTTCTCAAATTCGACGAAGCCACCCGGAGTGAAGTCCATGCCGCCGATCCGGAAGGAGAGAGGCGATTCCTTGACCTTGTCAGAATCGCTTTGCGGCGCGGAGTTATGCTCAGGCAGGGTCTTTAGTGTTGCATCGACCAGGCGCGGAGCCGTGTGATCAGTTGCCAGCCCCATGATCTGCTTCTGCAGCCTCTCAATCTCCTGCTGCTCGCGAATGATCTGCTCACGCTGTTGGTCCATGAGCTTTTGCTGCTCTGCCATCCGCTTCTGTTGCTCATCTACCTGCTTCTGCTGCTGGCCGATAGCGGCGCGTAATTTGTTAAGTTCATCCGCAATACCAGGCTTGTCCGGTCCGCTCGGTGATGCGGCAGACTCCTGGCCCAGCAACAGGGATGAAGGCAGCAATAAGACGACGGCGAGCAAATAGCGCATACGTTTCCCTCTCTTTTGCGAATTGGGTATTGTCCATGTTCATACGAATAAAGTCAACTTGATTCGACAATAATATACGATATTGGATGGAATAATTTCTTCAGTAATCTTTCCAGGGTCTTGCTTTTACGGGGGGCTTGTCAGCCAATTAAAAAGTAAGGGATAATTAATCTTGTAAGAATTTTTTGTGAAGTAAGGACAAACCGATGTTGCATTCCACGATCACAAGTAAGGGGCAGACAACGATTCCGGGCAAGATTCGCAAGGCTTTGCAAATCAAGCCGGGCGACAGATTGGAGTATGTCGTGCACGGTGACCATGCGACCATCCGCGTACATCCCGGTACGCGCTCACTCAAGGGCGTGCTGGCCAGCAAGAAAGGTAAAGGCATGTCGTTCACCCAAATTCGTGAGGCTGCGGCCGCTGCGGCCGGCGATCGCAAGGATATTCGGTGAGCAAGCGAAGTCTC
>DASZFK010000174.1:0-4352 GCA_035939855.1 Candidatus Angelobacter sp. | reverse complement strand
GTCTAGCAAGAAAATCTCGTTTATTTTCAATGATTTTCATCACTTTTCGTCTCCTCAAAGTGACCACCCTGTCTCCTCAAAGTGACCACTCCGTCTCCTCAAAGTGACCACCCCGTCTCCTCAAAGTGACCACTCCGTCTCCTCAAAGTGACCACCTTGTCTCCTCAAAGTGACCATCTCGTCTTCCTCAAACCGACCACTCTGATCCATCCTCACAAACGAACTTTGGTGCACCAAACTTTGGTGCACTAAACTTTGGTGCACCAAAGTTAAAATCCGAGCTCTTCGAGGGTCAGATCCGGGCGCCGGAGTGCGGGTTGAGCCTCCGCGTTAACCAGCTCACGACCCCCTCCGCTTTTATGCACGGTTCCCGTGAAACCTGCCCGCCTTTGACGTTCCAGAATCGCCGAGTATTGGTAAACGGCATAGATCGCGGGGAGGTTCTTTTCGCCTTTTACGATGTCCAGGGCGAACTTTGTCGAAAGCGCCCGAATCAGGTTTTTAAAAGTGTTGTAGATCAAATTAGCCTGAGCTGCCAACCGCCGTGCTCCCTCTCCGTTCGGACCGGCCACAAGTCGAATTAGGGGAGTTCCCGGGACAGGTTTTCCCTGCTCCCACAGCCAGCGCAACAGGTCGCGTTCTGCTGGAGTAAAAGCGTCCTCAATCCGGGATACGGGGTGAACCGTGTAGGTTTTTTTGCCGCTTTGCCGAATGACTGGCGTGTCTAAAACAGCGCTCTTGTTCTGTATGCCAGGGTGGGGTTCGTCCTGCTGACCGAGCCGCTCAGACATGCGCCGCTGCAATTCGAGATCGACGCCAATCAGGACGATGCCTTCGGCCGGCAGTTGTCCCGGCCCGCGCTCCGTCTTGTGGGCTGCCAGCAGATCCTCGAATGAGACGGTGTCAACCGATCGCTTCTTCCGAGACTTGCTCCGCGGGGGCAACTGCGCCGATGGGGGTGTTGACATGCATGATCTCCACAAGGCGGCCGGATGCGGCCGCATAATCTTCCAGCGCCTTCGATCGAGGATCGTGGTCGGCGAGGAATGACTTGCCACGGTGAGCCCGTTGCACTGCCTGATCCGTTCGAATGCCGCGCAGCACTTCGAGTTCATACTTGGCTGCAATCTTGTCGAGCATTTCCAGGGTCATCTTGGTCGCCTGCAGCCGGCGGTCAACCATGACTGGCAACAGGGCCACCGCGCGCACGTCGGTGTTGTTGTAGAACTCGTTCATGTTCTGTGCCGTTTCCAGGCAGGCTAGCGCGCCATGAATGGCAAGAATGTCCATGGCCACTGGAATGAGAAGGCGCTGGGCGTAAATGAGCGCCGCCGTTTGCACGACGCTGATAGAAGGCGCGCAGTCAAACAGCAGCATATCGTACTCCTTTTCGACAGGAGCAAAGGTGCCGCGGAAGCTGAAAAGTTGACTGGGATTGAGCCCCAGAATCGCATCGACCTTGGTAGTTTCCTTGTTGCTCGGCAGCACGTCTATCCGGTCGGCAACCGTGAGCCGGCACAAATCAAAGCTCAGTTGGCGAACGATGAAGTCGTGCAGATCGTGTTCCACGCGGTTCGTCCCGCGCAGCGCCAGCGTGATCGAACCCTGGGGGTCCGTATCCACGATCAGAACGCGGAGACCCCGCTCGGCAAAGTAGCGCGCCAGGCAGAGCGTCGTCGTTGTCTTCCCGACACCGCCTTTCTGGTTGGCGATCACAAGCTTATGCGCCATGAGCTTTCCTCCGTGCGGTCCCTGGCTGCGGACCTGGTATTCGTTTCGTAAGGCCTCTTAAATTGATCAGATCCGCGTCGGTCCAGAGGAAGTACCCGGCCTTTGACTTCTGCGGTTCCGGGATTCTTCCCTCTTTGACCCAAAGTACGATTGTTCTGCGGGAAATGCCAAGAGCATAGGCAATTTCGCTACTTTTCATAAAACTGCCTGAATTCATTATGTTTATAGAATAAATCACGGATTACGGTCTGGTGGCTCAAAAAGTGAGAAATAAATCAGAAAGTTGGCTCAAGAGGCAAGACCAGCAAGACCTTGGACAAGATCGCCGATCTTCTTGAAATTGCCTCTAGTCTTTTTCCCCAATCCCGACGTCATCTTGTATTTACGGTCCAAACCCTCTATGCATGCACTTTTGTACCGGAGAGAGGTGCTAGTCTCCGTTGTGTTCATGGCTGCCCTTTTGGCCAGTTCCTGTGCGCAAGTCACCACAAATTCCAAATCTGTGCTGCCAACCACATCGAACCTGATCCTTCCACAGGCGCTGCCCGGCGAAAAAACACAGGGCTGCGATCACGTTTTAAAGGTCCTTCATGCTCTTCAGGACTATACCAACGGCCAGAGCGCACAGAGCGTCGCATTCGAATTCACTGAAGCCGAGGTCAACGAATACCTGGCATACTCGCTTCGTATCAAACCGCGCACAGGAGTGAAGGGACTGGTGGTTCGCTTCTTTCCAGACAATGAGATTTCGGTTCTTGCCACAATCGATTTTGCCGGCGTGCAGAAATGGAATGATTGGCTGATTCCGGAAACTATGCGGCCCTCGCTGCTCGGTGCGCAGCGTCCGGTGCAGGTCGATATCAAATTCCAGGCATCCGACGGATCCGGCACCTTTAAGCTGAAAGACGTCGTCGGTCCCGGAAATGCCGCCATCCCCAAGGCTGCTATGGAGTGGATTATACGGGCGATTGCGCTGCATCAGCCCGAATGGTACGACACCACCAGAGATATCTCCCTTCCCTTCCGCCTGCAGCGGGTCTGGACGGCTACGCAGTCCCTCCTCGGGGCGACGTAGACACCCGGCGCTCAAATCCGTCGAAATCATTGCTGATCGCCATAGCCAGAGCCAGCAACTTCTCGATCGCCTGGCGCGGCTGATCGAAGGATACGATGATCCGGCCAGGTTCAATCAGCACGCCGGCGGGGAGGTTTTTGAACTCCAGCTTTCCGACTTCAACCGGAGCCTCCACCAGGAGTTGCGGGTGTTCCAGGCGGTCCTGCCGCAGGCGCGTCAGGATTTGAGCAACCTTCCGGCGCCGCTGCCGTTCGTAGTGGACCTCATCGCCATTAGCAATTTGCTGCAGGCGGGTTATGAGGGCATTCCGTTCCACTATCCCGCTGGCTCCGACGCGGTCGGTAATGCAGGGCGCCATAATCTGCTGGGCGCGGCGCCGCCCGACCCCCAACAGGACCTCGACGGTATCACGGTCGACAAACGAACGGGATCGGAGCTGCAACTCCGCGATCACGGCATCGAGTTTGCCATACCAGACTGGTTTTGCGGGCACGGATCAAGCACAAGGTTAATGCGCACTAGCGCAAAATACAAACCGGGACAGAGGGCACGGTATGTCGCCTTACCGTGTATCAGGCGCGCCCTGGTTTTAGGCCAACCAGCAGCATCTGGCTTCCTAAAATCTGCCATGCAAGGGGGAACGATAGATACAGCGAGACCATCCAGGGTGCTGTGGGGAGGCTGCTCTTCGATGTATAGGGCAGAAATCGCGCGGTGACGCGTTCCAACTGGAATCCGGAGATCGCCAACCCCTCCGCCATTCCTTTGTGCGTAAAGATCAGGCGGTGGTCGAAGTAGTCGAAGTATTGTTTCGCGCAATACGCGAAGTTCGGCTGGAGAACGATGAATCGTCCACCTGGGCGTAATACGCGATAGACTTCCTCAAAACTCCGCGCCGCGTCTTCGCGCGATGGAAAATGCTCATATACATTACTGGCAAACACCGCATTCACCGAACTGGATGCGATTCCGGTCAAATCGGCGCCCGTCGATTCGATGCAACGCACATCGGGTGCCGCGTATAACCGGAGGTTTTCACCATTCAGGTCCAACGCCAGCTTTTCATGTGAAACGATGTTGTTAATGAAGTGACAATACCCCGCGCCCAGATCCAGCGTAGTGCCCTGGGCATCGACATAACGTTGCAAATACCGGCAGATCGGCCGCCAGAAGGCTCTCGCCTGGGCCAGATCCTGTTCCGAAAAACGGAGCCGGTAAATGTCGTTCTCAAGATTCGGCTTCATGGTTTAACGTTTTTAAACGCCCGACGACGAGGACATGCTCATACATTGGGCGAGTGGACCTTTCTCTCCGTTTCCGCGGCCGCTTCCAGATGGCGCCGGTGATAATCGCCACGCGACAAAAATTTCTCGAGCCAAAGGTGCAGCACAATAAAAAGGTACCGGCTGCCCATCTCCGCGAGTTTCAGTTTGGAGATTCCCGTCTTGCGATTGGTCCAGGTGATCGGAATCACCTCGTACGAAAATCCGCGGATGATGGCCTTGAGGGGCATTTCTACCGTCAGGTTGAAATGCGGCGAGATCAA
>DASZFK010000173.1:0-19751 GCA_035939855.1 Candidatus Angelobacter sp. | reverse complement strand
CGGGCAAAAACCTGGTCTTTCGAGGTCATGTTGTAATCGAGCTTGACGTCGAAATCATTGACGACGCTGCTGCCGAAGGTGTGAACTTCGCCGGCTGCAACTCCCCTGGGATGATTCAGATTCGAGCCGGAGCCAAATCCTGAGGAGAGCGTTCCGAGCCGTGGAGTCAGGATGAATTCATCCTGGCCATAACTGTAGCGGGCAAAAACCTGGTCTTTCGAGGTCATGTTGTAATCGAGCTTGACGTCGAAATCATTGAAGTGGCGAACGTCACGCCGAACCGCGCGGAAGTTGTGCAAGATGCCGGGCAGATTGGGCTCCGGGTAGGCCTTCAGGTAGTTCCGTCCAGCAGCGTTGATCTGGCCTGGAGGAATCATATTTCCGGGGAAGGGCGCACACGCAAGCGGATTGTAGATCGCGCCATTCACCGGCACAACTGCGCCGCAACCGGTAAGAGCCGCGGGAGTCGTCGTCAGTCCTGTTCCCAGCAGTTCAGAAAAATCGCCATTGCGCATCTTGTCGGTCGGCACTGTGGCAAATTCGGGATTCAGAGGACGGTCCTGCCGAAGCCCCTGATAGTCACCAAAAATAAACAGCTTGTTTTTGAAAATCGGCATGCCCAGAGTGCCGCCAAATTGATTGCGCTTGAAGGGCGACTTGACGATCTGGTTTGTGACGGGATCTTTTGCCGGAAAGAAATAGGCATTGTTGGCATCAAGAGCACTGTTGCGGATAAACCAAAATGCCGATCCGTGAATCTGGTTGGTGCCGGACTTAAGCGAAGTCTGGATGATTCCTCCACCGGCCCGGCCGAACTCTGCCGGAGCTACCGACGTGCTGACCCGGAATTCCTGAATGGCTTCCGCCGGAGGAAAGAAGTTGATGCTGTTGACCAGGGACTCGTTGTTATCCACGCCATCGAGCAGGAAATTATTTGCCTGGGCCCGCAAGCCGTTGACGACAAGCGCTGCGCCTCCGGTCTCGCCATTGCGAAAGGTCTCCACATTGTTATTGACGCCGCTGGCCTGGTCGCCGTAATCGCCGCGAGTCACGCCTGGCGTGAGCAGCGCCAACTGAGTGAAGTTGCGGCCATTGAGAGGGAGTTCCGTGACTTGGCGTCCCTGAATAACCTCGCCTGTAGACGAGGTCTCAAGATCAACAAGGGGAACGTCAGCAGAGACATCCACGACTTCAGCAGCGGCCCCTACCTGGAGTTGAAGGTTTACCTCTCGAGCCTGCGAGACCTCCACGATGAATTCCGCAGCGGTAGATTTGAAGCCCTGGCGCTGGGCCTCAACCTTGTAGTGGCCACGTGGCACGTTGTCAAAGTCATAAGCGCCTTGCGCGTTTGTAGTTGTCGTCTGGCTGCGACCGTTCTCGGTGTTGGTCAAGGTCACCGTTGTTTGCGACAGCAATGCGCCTTGCAGGTCAGTCACTGTGCCCCGAACCCGGCCTGCATCTGTTTGCGCTGCCAGCAGCCCTGGCAACAACAGCAAAGAGGGCAAAAGAATCCTGATCGATCGCCAAACAAGCTCTGCAAACGCGCCGTGATTCATTCGTGGTGGCATGGTTGATCCTCTCTGTTTTTAAAACAAACCCTGTACCCTTGGCTCTACGAACGAGCCAGGCAATTTGTACCAAGCTATCGGCAAAATTTATTGTGTAAATTCGATTCCTTGATGCTCGTTGCTCCGATTATGCTATACAGCGGAAAATCTACCGCGGTTCCTTCGGCTTGCACCTCAGGACAAGTTTTGCGCGGATGCACGCGGATTTGGTATTCCGGCCCACATAATTCGTAGAGCAGGGGAGTCAACATTTGTCCGCGACCAACGGCTTTTTTTCGACAGCGGAAGCCTATCTCGCCCAGGGAAGAGAACAACACTCTTCAACGGCCAAGCTGCTGCCTGAAGACGAGACGCTGATGTTGCGAATACAAGCCGGCGAAGAACATGCTCTAGGACTGCTTCTGGAACGCTACGCCAAGATTATCCTTGGCATCGGGTTGAAAGTTCTACGCGACCGGGAAGAAGCCGAGGAGTTGGTGCAGGATGTTTTTTTTCAGGTCTACCGCAAGTGCCAGCTCTTTGATCCGAACCGGGGCACGGCGCGAGCATGGTTGTTGCAGACTGCCTATCACCGGGCCTTTGATCGCCGGGAGTATCTGCGCGTTCGCCGCTTCTACGACAATCGGAGCGTGGAAGAGATCGCAGAAGAGATGCGGGCGTCTTCCGATGTGGAATACGAAGCCCAGGTGAGCCAGGGTGAAACCATCCTGCGCAAGGCATTTGAAGGACTGACGGATAGGCAGCGCCAGACCTTGACACTGTTTTTCTTTGAGGGCTATACGCTCCGGGAAATCAGCGAGCATCTGAAAGAATCATTGGCAAATATCCGCCATCACTACTATCGCGGCCTGAAACACCTTAAAGACAATCTGGACATTGCAACGCTAGTCAACGGCAAGCAGGCTTACCATGGATTTTGAATCAAAATCTCGTCGATCGCGCAAGGGTTACGATCATGAACGCTATGAAGAACTCTGCGCCCTATTTACCTCGGGCGGCTTAACTGACGCCGAGCAAAAGGAATTGAACACCCATCTGCTTGACTGCAAGCAGTGCGCGAAGATCCTGCTCGAGTATCGCGCGGTTGCAAAGGCGGGAGCAGCGCTGCTTGCTCCTCTCGATGAAGTCACAGCAGCCGATGCAGAGAAACCCTGGTCCGTTGAAAACGCAAAGAAGCAGCTCTTCAATCGCATTGAAGCTGCGAAGGCAACGAAGGGCCGGGAATTCATTCCAGAAACCACGCCCACAGTTCGCAGGTGGATGACCTTGTTTGTGCCGCGACGGCCGGCGTGGCTGGGGGCGGCGCTGCTGGTTTTGATGGCGGCGTTGAGTGCGTTTTCTTATCACTTAGGACAACTCCGAGGCCCCCGAACCGATCAGCAAACGTTGCAACCAACCACAGCGATAAGTCAACCACCGCAGATCGCTCTCCCAGTGGCTGCAACTCAGGATCAACTTTTGTTAGGGGAGCGCCTGGCCGCAGAGAGCCGTGAGGTACAAAAACTCGAACTGGAGTTGAAGCAGCAAATGGCGGCGGTCTCTGAGTCTCGACTGGCCCAGGAAAAGCTCCAGCACGAAATCGAAGAGAAGAACTCGCTCGCCGCGACACTCACTGCGGACAAAGCCACGCTCGCAGGAGAGCGCGATGCCGTTGGTCGCAAGTTGCAAGAGGCCCAAAGCGCTCTGGTATCGGCCCAGCAGCGCCTCGACAACTTGCAGGAAGAGCAGAACAGGCAATTGTTGCGCGCCGTCAATCTCCAGCGTCGCGTCGATGAACTCACCGCCGACCTAAAGGACCGATTAGAGACACGCCAGGAAAAGCTCTCTGCTTCCGATCAGGATGTCCGTGAATTGATGGGCGCCAGGGACCTTTATATTGCCGACGTGTTCGATGTGGAGCGCGATGGAAAGACCCGGAAGCCTTTTGGCCGTGTCTTCTATACGGGAGGAAAGTCGCTGGTCTTCTACGCCTTTGATCTCGACCGGCAACCAGGCGCTCGAGAAGCTGTTACCTTTCAGGCATGGGGAAGACGAGGTCCTGGAGACAAGCATCCTTTCAACATGGGCACCCTCTCACTCGATAACCCAGTCAACCGGCGCTGGGCTTTACACTTCGATGACCCCAAGATTCTGGCTGAACTCGATGCAGTGTTTGTGACCTTGGAGCCTCGAAGCGGGGCGCAGAAGCCAACCGGGAAGCAGCTCTTGTTTGCATCGTTGAGGATTCCGCCGAATCATCCGTGAAGGGCATTGGTCATGAATTTGAGAAGGTTAGCCCACGAATTTACACAAATGAACACGAATAAAACCTGAGACACGAGACGGCTTTCTCCTGACCACTTGGACTCGCATTTCCAATTCGTGTTGATTCGCGTTCATTCGTGGCTCATCGGATTTTTGTTTGTCGCCATCTTGCACTCCTCACTCTCTGCACAGAGTTTCAATGCTTCCATTACCGGGCGGGTTCTCGATCCTGACAATGCAGTTGTTGCGGGCGCGGAAGTTACGGTGATCAATGCGGAAACCAAGGTTCGATACAGGGGCCGCACAAACGAAGATGGCATCTACCTTGTATCTGACATTCAGCCGGGCACCTACCTTGTGCAGATTTCAAAACCCGGTTTCAAAGTCGTGCTGAAGCCCGATGTAGCATTGCACATAGAGTCGGTAGTCGCGCTGAACTTCACGCTCACTTTTGGTTCCATCTCAGAGAGCATTACGGTGCTGGGTGGCGCCCCGGTGGTGAATACGGAATCCAGCTCCATGGGCAGTGTGATTGAAGGCCGCCAAGTCACCGAGTTGCCGCTCAACGGGCGCAACTTCACCCAGCTTGGGCTTCTGACCCCTGGAGTGACACGTGGAGCTTATGGCGACAATGCCAGTGGAGGCGGATCCGGCACCAACACAGAAACTTTTCGCAACTCGGAGACTGGAAGCGCGGCGCTTTCGGTCAATGGGCTTCGCCCTCAGGCCAACAATTTCATTCTGGATGGGCTCGACAACAACGAATCTCTGGTGAACACCATTGCCTTCTTTCCGCCCGCGGAGGCCATCCAGGAATTTCGGGTCAGCACGAGCGTGGCGCCGGCGCAGTTTGGACGCGCCGGGGGCGCTATTGTTGAGACCTCCACTCGCTCGGGAACCAACGATATTCATGGCAGCGCTTTTGAGTTTCTGCGCAATAGCGCCCTGGATGCCAATGACGCTTACTTTGGCACAGTCAATCCGCTGACCGGCAAGGTGGCGAAGCTGCCATTTCGCCGCAACCAGTTCGGAGGAACTCTGGGCCTGCCGGTAGTGAAAAACAAGCTGTTCCTGTTTCTCGATTACCAGGGACTACGATCTGAAAGAAGCCGCGAACCGGAATTTGTAACCGTGCCGACGGCCCTGATGCGCAAAGGAGATTTTTCAGAATTGCTGGGCACAGGGCTCACGTCAGCTCCCGATCCAAGACTTACTGGTTGCGCCAACGTCACGCCCGTGAATGGAGCTATTTATGATCCGCTAACGTGTGCTCCTCTTATGGATAATGTGATTCCACCGGATCGCGCCAATCCTGTTGGACTCAATTATCTCAATGCCTTTCCGCTGCCCAATATTCCGGGAAGAATCCAGAATAATTATCAGGCCCAGCGCCGCGAGGTGAAGAACTTCGACGATTTCGACGTTCGGCTCGATCATGCGCTTGGCGCAAAGGACCTGGTGTTCGCGCGTTACAGCTTTGCTCAAGACCGGTTTGCCCTTAGCTCACAATTTCCGGCGCTGCCTTCGGGTTTTGGTTCGGGGGCCACTCCGACTGATCTTCGCGCGGTTGCCGCTGGCCACACGCGCGCATTTTCAACCAACCTTGTGAACGATATCCGCTTTGGATATACGCGCGACTTCTTTGCCTTCGAGCCGCCTTTCGGAGGCCAGCCACTTGCAGCAGATCTCGGCATTCCAAACGCCAATCGCACAACTTTCCTGGGGGGCGGCGCTCTCGTCGGGGACAACAGCACGCAGCTTCAGTTTACGGGCGATGGTGGTCCTTATACCGTTCACGAAAGCACCTGGCAGGGAAATGACAACCTTGCCTGGATTACCGGCCACCATACATTTCGTTTTGGCCTGAATGTTATCCACCGTCAAGTTAATTTCTTTCAGGGCAACTTTGCCAAAGGGTTCTTTGCAATCGGAGGAATTAACAGCCTCGGCGGCGGACGTTTCACCGGCTATGACGTCTCGGAACTACTTGCAGGATTCACAGACTACGAAATCGGCCCTGGCGCCGCAACCTTTGCAACCGCAAGCTGGGAGACCGGATATTACGCGCAAGATGATTTACGTCTAACCCGCCGCTTGAACGTGAACCTTGGATTGCGATATGAGTTGGATACCTATCCCGCAGAGGACCACAATCGACAATCGAACTTCGATCTGGCCTCAGGGGCGCTTCTTGTTCCCGGACAAAACGGACTGCCCAGGAGTTTGGTGCGGACCGACCGCAACAACTGGGCGCCGCGCATTGGTTTTGCTTACGATCTGGGTAGCCAAAGCAAAACCGTTGCACGCGGCGGTTATGGCATTTTTTATTTTCTGGATCGTGGCGGGGTCGGTAATCAACTGAGTAACAATCCTGACTTTAACGGGGCCGCTATTTATCAGGCAATTGATGGATCGCGTTTTACGCTCTCCGGCTCCGCTCCCAACGGAACGAATAATAGCCGCGCGGCACTCGGTCCACTGCCTGTGGCCGCTCCCGTAGCCAGCCGCACAGCTCCTCGAAATGCAAGCGTGATTGCTGTGTTACCCGACAATCAAATTCCCCGGGTCCAGCAGTGGAACCTGCAGCTTGAGCGGCAGTTCGGAGGCGACACGTCTTTGAATGTTGCTTACGTGGGGGCCAGGTCCGATCGTCTGATGACCTGGTTTAATCTCAACAACCAGATCTTGAACACTCCGATTGGAACTTCGCTTTATGCAGGGACCGGCCTGACCGTCAACGTAGGTGCGGCCGCAGGCTCAGCCTACTATGATGCCTTGCAAATACATCTGAATCAGCGCTTCGCCAGGGACCTGCAATATACGATCTCGTATTCATGGTCGCACACGCTCGATAATTCAAACGGCCCGTTCAGCGTTACCGGAGGCAACCTAAGGATTTTCGTCCAGCCGAATGGGAGCGCAAACTTGCCGGCCAACTACGGCAACTCCGATCAAGATCAACGCCACCTGCTGACGTTGAGCACCATCTACGAACTTCCTTTCGGTCATGGTAAACGGTTTGGTCCGGCAAGAGATGGCTTCCTTAGTTCCCTTGGCGGCGGATGGCAGTGGAACAACATTGTCACCGTTGGCACGGGTACGCCCTTTGATGTCTTTGTGAATGGAAGCCCTTCCGATCGTCCCGATTTCCTGGGACATGCGAACAACGGGGGGCAGGGATTCACGAATGGCGGATTGCGGTGGATCAGCTTCAACTCATTTGCCTTGCCACCTGTGAATGCCAGTGGCGTCTTCACCCGGCCCGGCACTGTACCGCGCAATTTCTTTCATGGTCCAGGAATCCAGACCTGGGATACGTCGCTGTTCAAGACACTTGAGCTAAACGAGCGGGTGAAGCTGCAGTTCCGCACCGAAGTGTACAACGTACTCAATACTCCGCAGTTTACCAATCCCGATACCAATGTGAGCGATGGTCCAAATAATTTTGGCATGATTCGGGCGACGAGGGCGTTTTCGGAAAGGCAGATTCAATTTGCACTACGGATTCTGTTTTGATGTTACGTGGGCATCGCCAACCCCAGCTGTGGTAAAGAAATTCGTATTGAAGAACGATGTAGCGCTAAGCTCTCATCGTTCCCCCCAACGACTCAAGCGCTTTGATGATCTGGGAGGACCATTGCGAGATCTCTTCATCACGGAGCGTGCGCTCTGTAGATTGAAACCGTACCCGCAGCAATACTGAGTATTTGCCCTGGGTAATTGATCCTCCGCGGAAAATCTCTGCAGGTTGAAGGGATCGCAGTTCTGCGATATTCAGCGCCCTCACGGTCGACTGAATCTGATCGAAGGCCACGGCATCTTCGAACAAAAATGAAAAGTCACGATCGACAGCCGGGAAGCGCGAAAGAGGCTCATAACGCGGCAGGCGAAGCGGAAGCTGAAAAAGGCGGTCAAGATGGATTTCGGCTACATAAATCTCCGGTTTGAGTTTGCGGGCTGTCGCTACATCCGGATGAAGCTGGCCAAACTGCGCAACTGTCTTACCATCGACGACGGCGCGAGCAGAGCGGCCCGGATGAAAATATCCGGATGTGCGCGCATCGAGATGCAGGTTATTCATTTCAAAAGTGCTGAGCAGCGCGGCGACATCTCCCTTCAAATCAAAGAACGAAAACGCACGCGCCGGACCATGGACGCTAGGTTCGGCAGCATTCCCGGTGGCTCCGAGATAAAGTATCTTGCGCTCCTGCGCCTGTTCCTCAGAGTATGCGGAAAAGATGTTGCCGATCTCAAACAGCCGAACATCTGTCGTGCCGCGATTCAGGTTCCACGCCAGCATCCCCAACATGCCTGGGAGCAAGGAGGTGCGCATCATCGATTGCTCTTCACTCAGGGGGTTGGCCAGTGGAACTGCCACTTCATCTGAGAAAGCCTGGGTATCGGAGCGCGCGATGAAGGTTGACGACAGCGCCTCGTTGTACCCTAATGCCAATAGCTCCGAGCGAACCTTCGTCTCTTTCGCAGCATTGGGTTGTTCAATTACGCCGCCTGCAAATGAGGGCAATGAATTGGAGAATTTGTTGTAGCCATATACGCGCGCTATTTCTTCAATCAAGTCAATCTCGCGCTCGATATCCAAACGCCATGTGGGCAGCTCAACACACCAGGAACTCTTGTAATCAATTGAAGTTATCGTTACCGCGGCAGCCTGGTTTATATGCTGGAACTTCTTCAGTATTTCGCGATCGACAGGAGATGGAACGAATCCCAGCCGCCGAAGGATGCGCAGGACCACGCTCTCCGGGATATCCTGACCCAGGATGCGCTTGATCTCGCTGCTGCGCAGGTAAATTGCGTGGCGGACAACATGACGCGCAATAGCATCGACTCGATCACCTTCCAATTCGCCACTACCAGTTTGCAGTATCAATTCAGCAACGCGATCGCAGGCGAGGGGAGTGGCCCCCCAATCGGCGCCGCGCTCGAAGATGTGCGAGGCATCCGTATGCATGCCATGATAGCGGGCGGATTTACGCACCGTGGCGGGATCAAACCAGGCGCACTCGATCAGAATATTTCTGGTCGAGCCGGAGATAGCGGAATCAAGCCCGCCCATAATTCCGGCAAGCGCTACCGGTTTGACGGCATCGGCAATAATCAGATCTTCGGGAACCAGCTTGCGTTCAACTCCATCCAGGGTTGTCAAGAGTTCGCCGGACCGGGCTCGCCGGACAATGATCTTGCCGCCTTCAAGCTTGTCGAGATCAAAAGCATGGGTGGGTTGGCCTATCTCCATAAGGGTGTAATTGCTCGCGTCCACGGCATTGCTGATCCCTTTATGGTCTTCAATCTTGAGCCGGTCAAGCATCCAGGCAGGCGAAGGTCCGATCTTGACATTACGAATCACACGCGCGCTATAACGTCCGCAACCTTTTTCGTCCCTGATTTCAATGGGAAATGGGTTGCCGGTGGGACGTGGCTGCGGGAGTTTCGCTTGAATCGGCTTGAGGGCAATATCGTAAATCGCCGAGCATTCACGCGCCACACCATAATGGTTCATC
The DNA here is from genome assembly GCA_035939855.1 of Candidatus Angelobacter sp. Taxonomy (GTDB): domain Bacteria; phylum Acidobacteriota; class Terriglobia; order Terriglobales; family Acidobacteriaceae; genus Angelobacter. The sequence goes on along the minus strand of DASZFK010000173.1, from coordinate 10,417 downwards.
GCATCGGGGCGATTGGTGGTGATCTCCATCTCAAAGATCGTCTGACTATCCTGTTGGCGCACGGATTCCACGGCCACACCGGCGAGGGTGAGGTCGTCGGCAAGTTGGTGGTCATTGACTTTTACATCAACGAACTCTCGTAACCATTGGGGATCAAGTTTCATTTGTAGCACTCAGCGTTCAGCACTCAGCATTCAGCCCGCTCGGCATTTCGGGCTGAGGGCGAACAATATTCTGGGCATGGTTACTGGTCAAACCCATTGAGCCACGAATACACACGAATAAGCGCGAATCAGAAAATCAGTCAGGCCGAGTCTTCGCTTGGATGAAGTCTTATTCGATTTTTGCTCACGTTCTCAGCATTCAGCCCGCGAACAGTTCGGGCTAAAGGAATACATTGTCGTCGGCATGGTGGCCGTCCTTATTTAGCTGTTTGCTCCTATCTGCTAAATCCTTCTTTCAGCGTCAATCTTCCTCACCAGAGCGGCTAACATTCGCAACCATGCCCACGCCGCTGTTACTCTTTAGCCGAAAATGGTTGCGGGCTGAATGCTGAATGCTAAGTGCTGAATGCTCCTTAAGCAAACTGCTCCAGAAACCTCACATCGCCCTGATAGAACAACTGAATATCATCAATCCCGTACTTCAGCATTGTGATCCGTTCTACTCCCATGCCGAAGGCGAAGCCGCTGATCTTGCTGGAGTCGTATCCGTTGCTTGCGACGAATTTGAAGACATTGGGATCGACCATGCCGCATCCCAGCAGTTCGATCCAACCGCTCATCTTGCATAGACGGCAGCCTTTGCCGCCGCATTTGAAGCAGGTAACCTGGACATCTGCACTGGGCTCGGTGAATGGAAAAAACGACGGGTAGAAACGGGTCTTCACATCGGAGCCAAACAGTGACTTCATGGCGTGATCGAGCGTGCCTTTCAAGTCGCAAAAAGTGATGTTGGTATCCACCGCCAGTCCTTCAATCTGGTGAAAGATGGGTGAATGGGTGGCGTCAGCAGTATCGGCGCGGTGGACCTTGCCGGGAATCACGACCCGAATCGGCGGCGGTTGCTGCTGCATGACCCGGATCTGAACCGGAGATGTGTGGGTACGCAGCAGGAGCCGGTCGCGCTGCCGTTTCTTTTCCTGTCCGGCAATGAATAACGTATCTTGAGTGTCCCGCGCTGGATGATCCGGCGGAAAATTCAGCGCTTCAAAATTGTAGTAATCAGTCTCAATCTCGGGGCCTTCGGCAATCGAGTATCCCATGGCGCGAAAGACACCGACGATCTCATTCATCGTGCGAATGACCGGATGTTCCGCACCCAGCGGACGAACAATGCCGGGAAGAGTGATATCAACTCGCTCCTTTGCAAGTAATAGATCCCGGATTGTTACTTTTCCCTGCTTTCCCTTCACCTTCCAAACAGTCTTCGCAACTTCGTGCTCAGCAAGCAACTTGGTTTCGAACACTCGCCGCCATGCATTTTGGATAATCTCTTCTGCCAACGGCTTAATCTCATTTATTCGCGCACCCACGTCACGCTTTGCGGGTCCGGGAGCAGCCTTCAACCACATATCATTGACCTGAGTGAGAACGCCGTTCTTCCGCGCCATCCAGCGGTCGCGAAATGCTTTCCATTCATTTTCTCCAGCGATCGCATCAGCCTCTTGGCGAACAGCATTCAGCAGTTCCTGCCCAGCCTTATCCAGAGCGGCAGGCGAATAATCTTCGATTTTGGGAACTATGTACACGGATGATTACGCTTAGCAACAACAAAATCTAACATGTTCAACTCAGAAACAGCTCTACCGTTACTGTCCTTTGTCGAATCTTCTTTAAATGCGCTCCGCTTCGCTGCGCGCAAGCCTGCGGCGCAAGGAAATATGGCGTTCCGTTCGGTACCCAGCATTTATGAGCCAGCGTAGGCGCATGCGCCCACCCCGGCTCAACATGCTGGGCTATTTTCTTCCGCCCCTTACGGGGCTAGCTCCCTGACTGATTGAAGGTGACGTGCTTTTCTTTACGCGTCCGCAGGCCATCGGTTACTCAGATGTTTGTCTCGAACAGGTCATTCAACACAGCCGAGGACGGCTGTGCTTCACCGCAATGTCAAGAGGCTGAATGCTGAACGCTGACTGCTGAATGCTCCTAACCTGCGTGCGCTCGTTTTGCAGTTTCGGCCAGCGCTGCAAAGCCTGCTGGATCATTGGTTGCCAGATCAGCCAGGATTTTGCGGTCAAGCTCGATGGCGGCCTTTTTCAATCCACTGATAAATTGGCTGTAGCTGATGCCATGTTGCTTGGCGGCGGCCCCGATGCGCACGATCCAGATTGAGCGGTATTGGCGCTTCTTCTGCTTGCGCCCGGAGTAGGCAAATTTCAATCCACGCTCAACCGATTCTTTTGCGGCGCGATAGAGTTTTGATTTTGTTAGAAAGTATCCACTGGCGCGCTCCAATATCTTTTTGCGGCGCTGGCGGCGCTTCGTACCACGTTTTACGCGAGGCATATTTGTGCTCCTTTTTCGATCGATGCCGGGCTTGCCGGCGGTTTTAGCGGCTGAAGGCAGAGCTTTGTTTTTGTCGCAGGCCTCTTCGCGCGCTTTTTGGTTTCAGGTCCGGCCTCAGCGCTGATCTCTCAGGCGGGCCAGACTCCGTCCCTAGTAAGGGATCATTCTCCTGACTTTTGCGGCATCCGCATCACTCACCAGGGTATCGGTATCGAGATGACGTTTGCGCTTAGTGTTTTTGGAGGTAAGAATATGGCGCTTGAAAGCCTTGCCCCGTTTAATCTTACCGGTGGCGGTCTTTTTAAATCGCTTGGCTGCGCCTTTGTGGGTCTTCATTTTGGGCATAATTTCTGTCGCTAATCTTTTCAGGTTCCCGTGGGTGTCTGGCCCCCGGCAGGCTGTTGCGGCTGCTGTTGTTGCGGTTGCGCTGCCGGTTGAGCTTGCTGCGGTCGCGCCGGTTGCTGCTGAGGCGACTGCGGCTTTTCTTGCTTCTTTGCGCCTGGTATCTGCTTTGGGGGCGCCAGAATCAGATGCATGGTGTTACCTTCCATGCGCGGACGAAATTCGACGATCCCTTTGTCGCCCACCTCTTTCATAAGGCGTTCAAGCACATTTCGTCCCAAGTTCTGGTGGGCCATTTCACGGCCCCGAAATCGCAGGCTGGCCTTCACCTTGTCGCCTTCAGCGAGAAAGCGGAACACATGGTTCCTCTTGGTGACGTAATCGTGCTCGTCGACGTTAACGCTGAATTTAACTTCTTTCAGGACAATCTGCTTCTGGTTCTTCTTCGCGGCCCTTTCTTTCTTTTCATTTTCGTACAGAAACTTGCCGTAGTCCATGATGCGGCAGACCGGCGGCACTGCGTTCGGCGATATCTCTACCAGATCAAAATTCTGTTCGCGGGCTTTTCTGAGCGCTTCGTGCGGCGGCATGATACCAAGCTGATTGCCATCCGCATCAATTACGCGAATCTCTCGTGCGCGAATGCGCTCATTCATGCGAATAAAACGTTTATCGATACGATCCTCCTGAAAACAGCCAGATTCCGAAATTATAGCACTGATTGAATTGTCATAATTGATCCAATTGCCATGATTGCCATAAGTGCCAGAATTGCCAAAATTGACCGCAAGAGACCAAAGTTACGAAAACGAAATTCACTACAGAGAAGTTTTGTCTTTAAATTATGGCAATTATGGCAGTCATGGCAATTTTGGCAATTCAACACGCTTCTGCTGCCAGATGATCTTCGCCAACGTCGATAACCTTGGCTTTCATCCACTGGTTTGATGGATGGAGTCCGGCAAGCTTGACCTTCAGATAATTGTCGCTCAGCGCCTCGGTCCCGGAGCCATCTTCAGATTGTAAGGTGATGAGCTCGAGGGTTCGTCCCAAAAAACGCTTGCGGAATTCCAGGTTCTTGCGTGCCGCCAGTTCCCGCAGCAGCCGATTGCGTTCTCGTGCTACTGCCACCGGAACCTGATCCTCCATCTCTGCCGACGGCGTTCCCGGACGGGAAGAGTAGGTAAAAACATGAAGATAAGTAAACGGCAGATGCTCAATGAAGCTGTAACTCTCGTCAAACAATTTGTCGCTTTCGCCGGGGAAACCGGTCATCACATCAGCCCCAATTGCAGCGTCAGGCATGGCTTCATGAATTCGCCTGATCTTTTCGGCGTAGTGCCAAGGGCGATATTTGCGGTGCATTCGTCTGAGGATGAAATCACTTCCAGATTGCAGCGGAACGTGGGCGTGACGCGCGATGCGGGGGGATTCCGCCACCATGTCGATCAGTTCTGTGCTCCAATCCATCGGCTCCACCGAGCTTATGCGAAATTTTTCTATCGAGGTTTGCGCCAGCAACGCCTGGATCAAATCTTCGAATCGTTGTTGCGGGATAAAGTCACGGCCCCATCGTCCGAGGTTGATTCCGCTTAGCACAATCTCACGATAGCCGGCGATTTCCAGCGCCCTGGCCTGCTTTATCACGTGCTCCAGCCGCATCGAGCGGCTTTGTCCGCGGACGCTGGGAATAATGCAGAAGGAGCAACGATTGTCGCACCCGTCCTGCACTTTCAGGTTGGGACGTGTCCGGGCGGCAAAATCATCGCCTGCAAAAACCGGGGCAGCCATCAGTTCGGTATGGGCAAAAATATCGCCGATCACCGTGAATGCCGGCGAAGAGAGCGCCAGGTTTTCCGATGAAATAAGATTTTCCAAACGACGGGATGTGGCAATCTCCGCCAGTTGATGCTTGTGTGAATTTCCTATGACCCAGGTTACGCCTTCGAGGTTGGCAACTTCTTGCGGCGCCCTTTGCGCGTAGCATCCGGTCACAAGAATCTTCGCCTGTGGATTCTCGCGATGCACCCGTCGAATGGCCGCACGCGCATCTTGATCAGCCGAGGCAGTAACAGTACAGGTATTCAGGACAACCAGGTCCGCCTCGGTAAAGGAGGCCGCACGGCCCAAACCCTTGGCGGCAAGCTGCTGCTCAATCGCCGCACCATCGGCCTGCGTGGCGCGGCAACCAAAATTCTGTACAAAGAAATCGGGCACAACAGCGATTATAGCAACCGTGGGCGATATCAACTCGACCTTAGCCGCCCACAAAAATTACTGCCTTTGCGCCGAGTTCCCCGAATACTTTCCCATCCACGACCCCCAGCGCACCTTCAAGACCTCCAGCCCCATGCGCACGCCATCGCGAAGGGGATGCATCTTGGAACGATCATCGTGTCCCCACCTTACCGGGACCTCAGTTACCTTCAACCCCATTTTGCGCGCCAGAAAGATCAATTCAACGTCAAAGGCCCAGCGGTGGACGCATTGCAGGGGGAAGATGGCTTGTGCGGCCTCCCGGGTGAATGCCTTGAAGCCACACTGCGTATCATAGAAATTCAATCCCATTACGATCTTCAGAAACAGGTTGAAGGCGCGCGAATAGATTCTCCGCATCAAGGGCTGGCGCTGGAACTGGAGCGATCGATCCATCCATCGTGAGCCAATCGCAACATCGGCTCCGCTTTCGAGGGCGGCAAAGAGTTTGTGGGCTTCCACAATGGGGGAAGAAAGATCGGCATCGGTAAATAGAAGATACTTGCCGCGGGCGTTAAGCATTCCATTGCGAACCGAATAGCCTTTGCCCTGGTTTCCGGGATTGCGAATAAGCTGGACTTCAGGATTCTCTGTTGCGAAACGCTCGATGATTTCGGTGGTTTCGTCCACAGATCCATCGTCGACGACCAGCAGCTCGGCGCTCCATTTTTGCTCGCGCAAATGTTCGGTGACACGCTCGAGCGTGCCACCGATCCGCCGGCTCTCGTTATAGGCGGGAATAATGATGCTGTAAGTTGGTTGCGCCAGATTGAAATTGGAACTATACCAAGGGAAGTTCCGGATTGCCACACTCACGCTGCCTGCTCCTGTTGCTTTAGCATGTTAATGAATTCATTGACCAGTTCTGGGTCCCATTGTCCAGCCGCGGCTTCTTGCAGCATGGTTTTTTCCGATTCCTCATGGGTCAGCGCCGGCTTGTAGGGACGGGCGGTGCGCAAGGCGTCATATACGTCGACCGTTTGCAAGACACGAGCCAGCAAAGGAATCTCGGTTCCTGCCAGCCCATCCGGGTATCCCGTTCCGTTCCAGTGCTCATGATGATGGCGGATAATCGGCAAAACATTGCGGAATGACTGCAAGGGGCGGCAGATGGATTCTCCGATCACCGGGTGCTGCTTCATGATCGTCCACTCTTCCGGGGTGAGCCGCGTCCCTTTTTTCAGGATATCGTCAGGGATGGAGACCTTGCCCAGATCATGAAGATAGCCGCCCCGCTTCAGGGCAATAATGCTGTCGCCATCCAGGCCAAGATGGTGTCCCAGGGCGGCGGCATAACGGGCCAGCCGTTCACAATGGTTCCCTGTATAAGGATCGCGCGATTCGATGCCCAGGGCGAGCGCGACGAGGACAGCCTCGGCGTTTTCAAGCTCGTCGGTGAACTCCTTGAGCTTCAGCAGCGATTTGACACGCGCAAACAGCTCTTCCGGATAGAGCGGCTTGCTCAAAAAATCATCGGCGCCGGCCTCGATGCCCCGGACACGATCGTCACGGTCGCTCAATCCGGTGATCATGACAATGGGGATGAGGCGCGTACGACGGTCCTCTTTGAGTTCGCGGCAAACGTCATATCCTGACTTGCCCGGCATCACCACATCCAACAAGATAAGGTCCGGGCATTCCGATTGGATGATCTCTTTGACCTCATTGGCTTCGTTGCTGGTGACCACTTCGTAGCCGCGCGAGGAAAGTAACTCCCGGAGCAGCAGTAGGGTGTCAAGTTTGTCGTCGATAATGAGTATCTTTGGGGCCCGCGATTTCTGGCGGGGATAGGTTTCCACACAAATCTCCGAAACAGCGACCATTGTAAAAGATGAGAGGAGAGCGGACGGAATGAGGTTGCATCAGCAACTCTGCCCCAGATGCCAAAAGTACATCGGCCATCAACCGCAGGGACAAAGCGTAGAGGAGCGAGACGCAGATTTCCATTATTGCCATAATTGCCATAATTTGAAAAAACCAGGTCCAGACAGAAGGCAAGGGAGGGCAGAGCAGTATTGATTTTGATGTTTCTCAGTGTCTCATGCCCTCGAGCGGAGCGAAGGATGGTGGGTTTAGGTTGTTGGTGTGGTGTAATGATCTGGTGAAGACTCTAACCGAATATCTTCAAGAAGCTGAGATTGCCCATGGACATCTTTGCGCAGGACAAGTCCTGGGCGTTCGCCTGGCTATGTTGGGTCTCCGAAAACTGGGGATTGACGACCCATCCGGCAAAGACCGCAAGCGGCTGGTGACCTTCGTCGAGATCGATCGCTGCGCCACCGACGCCATCATGGTGGTCACCGGCTGCCGCCTGGGAAAGCGGGCCTTGAAATTTCGTGATTGGGGCAAGATGGCAGCTACCTTCATCGACCTGGAGAGTGGAAAGGCCGTCCGTGTAGCGGCGCTGGAATCGTCGAAAGCCCTGGCCCGGAGCTTATACCCGGAATTGACCAGTAAAAATGCACAGCAGATGCTGGCCTACAAGGAAATGCCGGACGAGCAGTTGTTCTCGACCCAGTGGGTGAAGGTCGAACTTCCCCCAGAAGAGTTCCCCGGATTCAAAGGAGAGCGAATCACCTGCGCCCAGTGCGGCGAGGGCATCAATTTCCGCAGAGAGATAATGCGCGACGGCAAGACGATCTGCCGGGCCTGCGCGGGAGAGCGATACTACGAAGAATCGGGTGATCGGGTGATCGGGTGATCGGGAAAATACAAATGTCAGTAAATAGAATGTCCTTTGGCCAGCAGCTAGAAGCCAGTAGCTAACTACCGCCGGTCGTCGCGATCATGATCGTTGTGGTGCTTTTTATGCTTGTGATGCCGGTGCAGTCGGTGGTTATCCCGATCTCGATCGTGATAGCGCCAATGGGGTCTGCGGTCATCGCGGTCATGGTCTCTGTCTCTTGCCAGCGAAAGTCCGCTGAAAACCAGAGTCAAGCCCAGAAGAATCACTAGACGTAGTCTGCTCATTTTTATCACCTCTCAAACGCGTGATTAACAAAGCAGCGCTCGCTCGCGCGGGAATATTATCAAAAAACAACACCCCAGCCACTCATTTCGATGGTTCATGTCCAGATTCCGATGCCCGCCAGCCATGAATAAAAGCCAAGAATAGACCAAAAAGCAAGAATCCAGGCGCAAATCCGGCAGCGCCAACCACCCCTTCGCGTTGTTTTCCAAGGGCGGGTTCACTGGCCAAATGCATACTTAAGCGCCAACAACACAAAGAGCACTCCGACAAACAAAAGCAGCTTTCGCTTCATCGTTGCCTCGCTTCCCTTTTCCGGCGTCTCTTCTTTACCGTTTGTTGTATTGGAAACCAGCAGGTCTGATTTTGTTCCCCCAGGAATGAAGGCCAAGGAGCATTTGCTTTTTCTCTCCTTGGCTTCGTGTGCAGCGTCAGTTAGCGGTACGACTGGCCTGCAGCGGCAACTGTTATGTTCGCGCGGTCAAGAGCAAGCTTCTCCAAGGCATCTTCATATTCCACTCTTAATCGGGCGACCAGTTCAGCTACATCTACAATCTTTTTCACCGCTCCGATTCCCTGGCCTGAACCCCAAATATCGCGCCAGGTTTTGGCTTTGCCGCCGGAGTCGGCGAAATTCATTTTTGAAGGATCGGCTTGGGGAAGATTGTCAGGGTCCATGCCTGCGCGTGCGATCGACGGCTTTAAATAGTTGCCATGGACTCCGCTGAAGAAGTTCGTATAGACGATATCGGCAGAGTTCGAATCCACGATCATCTGCTTGTAGGCTTCCGGGGCATTGGCTTCTCGCGTAGCAATGAAAGCCGAGCCGATATAGGCAAAGTCGGCGCCCATGGCGCGCGCCGCCAACACTGCGCGGCCGGTGGCGATGGCCCCGGAGAGCACCAATGGCCCCGGCCACCAGTCACGAATTTCCTGGATCAGGGCAAACGGCGAGGTAATGCCGGCATGACCTCCGGCGCCTGCCGCCACCGCGATCAGCCCGTCGGCCCCTTTGTCGATGGCCTTGCGGGCAAAGGTGTTGTTGATAACATCGTGCAACACGACTCCACCATAGGAATGAATTGCATGGTTTACATCCTCACGTGCTCCCAGCGAGGTGATAATGATCGGCACACGATGCTTAACACATAGATCAAGGTCGAGGGCCAAGCGGTCATTGGATTTGTGGACGATCAGGTTCACCGCAAACGGGGCCGCAAGGCGATCAGGATGCGCCGCATCATGGGCCGCAAGTTCCTCTTGAATGCGCGCCAGCCACTTGCCTAACTCTTCCGCAGGACGCGCGTTGAGCGCCGGAAAGCTGCCAACCACTCCGGCTTTACATTGCGCGATCACAAGCTCGGGTACAGAAACAATAAACATGGGCGCGCCAATCACCGGCAACGCCAAACGGTTTGCAAATATTTCGTGAAGGCTCAAGTTTTTCTCCGAAGGTTAGTGTAACGATAATGGAGCAAGAGACACTATCGGATACCAAGGAGTACAGCAATATAGGTACGAACTTTCGAAAGCAGCCCTGCCTCAGCCTTGGAGTGGAATTCAGCCCGGCGGCTGTTCCAATCAAGACTCTTAAGTTGATCGACTAGAACCGCCCCTTCGATTCGATCCAGCGTCAACGGCAAGGCAAAGGGATAGGGCTTGCGCATGCTGGTCAACGGACAAACTACTGCCAAGCCAGAAGCTTGGTTATATCGTTGATCGGTGATCACGAGAGCAGGACGACGCTTCGCCTGTTCCCGGCCTAGCTGAGGGTCAAAGTCAAGGAAGATGATATCGCCAGCATCTGGCACGTAAGCATTCACCATTCTGTGGTTTCCCTCCCAACCTCGACCCTGGTTGAAACCTCGCCGTACCGGTTCTCGGGCGTGATCTGCGCAATAAGCCGGCTCAAACTAGGAGCCTGAGTGATTCGGCGTAACTCTATGCAGTCCTGAGTGGCTTGGATTTCAAGAGAGTCACCTTCTTTCATGCGCGCTTCCTGTACAACCAGCTTGGGAATCCGCACTGCAAGACTGTTCCCCCATTTGACAATTTGTGCTTTCATAAAGCCTCACAATTATGTAGATACATAGTATATACCAGAATTCATCCTTGTGGTAAGCTGTGATACAAACACTGGATCGCATTATTTAAGATCTCTGCCTTAACAACATGTTCAAGCCTTCCCTTCCCTCAATGATGCTTACTCGGTTCTATCCCTTCGTATCCAGTCGATTCAAGAATGGCCTGCGAATGCCTGCGATCTTTGCCGTTTTGGCGCTGCTGTTGGTCTCACCCGCCATACCCCAGGCAGGACAGTCTGAATCACAGCGATACCTTGACG
>DASZFK010000172.1:0-6482 GCA_035939855.1 Candidatus Angelobacter sp. | reverse complement strand
GTGGTAGTCCTGAGCGGCGTCCAGGTCGCCTCGTGAAGACGCAAGATCACCAAGAGAAGAAAGACTCCATGCAAGACGTTCGGTTCCCGGCCCGAGTCTCTCCCGTATTTTCACCGCCAGCAGCGCTTGTTCCTCGGCCCGCTGAAGATCGCCAAGCTTGGCAAACAGGTCGCTGAGCCCCTCCAGCGCTTTTGCAGTCAGTAAACTGTCGGGCTCGAGCTTCTGATAAATAGCCAGTTCCTGTCTCCGATATTGTTCGGCGGCCGGGAAATTGCCCTGTTTCAGTGCAGATTGCGAAAGAAGTCCCCAGGTCCAGGCTAGGGCCAGACTCTCGGGCGCCAGGTGTCCCTGGATAATCCGCGCCTTTTGGTAGAATCCGTCAGATTTGGCGGGATCATCTTCGCAAACGCCCAGCAGCCAAAGACTGTTTGCCACAATTAGGCTATTAGGCACGCGCTTTTCACGAAGATCCAGCGCTTCCCCAAAATATGTCTTACTCTTCTCCTTTCCGCTGCTGAAGGCCAATAGTCCTAAACCTGTCAGGCTGGCAGCCCGCTCAAGGCTTTCCGGCGCCAGCCTCCTTTCGATGGTCAATGCTTGCCGCAGCAGCTTCTCAGCTTGACCCACCTCATCCCGGCGCCACTTCACCTCGGCCAAATCATTGAGAAGGACAGCCATCTCAATTCCGTCTGGCTCGAACTTCTTTATGATTGCAAAGGCCTCAGTTAAATATTTCTCTCCTTGATCCGTATCTAAGCGGCTCAAGGCCACATTGCCAAGTCCATGCAGACTCACAGCAGCATCTATGCCCTTGGGATCGAGGATCTTGCTGATAGCTAAGCTGAGAAGATAGTTGTTCTCAGCCTTTCGGGAATATCCTTCTCGTTCAGCAACAGCGCCCAGCCCGTTCAAGCTCCTGGCCACCGCAAGACTGCCGGGCGCCAGTTTTTCCTGGATCGCCAGGGCGTTGCGGAAATACTCCTCCGCCTTTATTAAATCCCATCGCTCCAACGCCGCCCTGCCTAGATTGAACTGGTTTATTGCCGTATTGAGATCGCCAGCAGAGGCAGAACTTTGACCTTCTGTTTCCTGATTGTCTGGGCTTTTTGCAGACTGCTGGACCGTCGATTCTTTTTGGAAGAAAATGCTCCCTGAGCTGAGCGAGTCAGGGCCGCCAGGACAGAATGCCACCAGCAGCATCATGATCATGGCTATAAAGGGACTGCACAACTTCATCCGATGATCTCCATGGATCGATCAGGTCTCAGCGAAGTGACGGGAACAAAACGCTCAGGTGAGATTATGCTACGTTAAGATTCGCTAATTCAGCGTGGCAATTTCGGAAAATGTGGCCATTTGGGGCGACAGGCTTGTCGATTCAGTCCATAAAATTCTATTAAATCATTGAAAATAAACGGATTAATTCAATTCAGGCGCTTCATTCTGAATCGGCTTCTTTGGTCAAACCAAGCGCGGCAGTAACGCCAAGGTAAGGAATGACGAAGAACGAGTAGGTAATGTAGTAGCCAAAAAAGCCACGCGTCAGGTCCTCCCATCTCAATCCATGTGAGGTCGCGAAGGCCACCAAGCTCAAATTCCAGATGCAAGCCAAAATCCGGGCCCGCGGTTTTCTTGAGTTCAGATACACTGCGCTTCCGAATCCGGCGCCGAAGTAGATCAGCAGAAGCAAGAATAGTCCAGAGTGGTCCCGCCCGCCTCCGTACAAGAGCACATATAACAAACAAAGCAAGCAAAACAGGAACTGCACTGAAATGATAATCGGAGCGATGATTTGATCCACCAGCTTCATATCAGCTCCTTCTTTAGCCTCTGACCTCTGACCCATGAGTGCAATATTTTGTTTCGCTGATCATTTAGAGCATAAAGCTTCTCAAAAAGGTAAAATAGGAGGTTCACCCAACAAATCGTGGGAGTTGGCAACATGTCTGAGTTGAATGGCAACACAGGATTGCGGTTGAAGGTGGGTCTGGCCGAAATGCTCAAGGGCGGCGTCATCATGGACGTCACCAACGCCTCGCAGGCGGAAATTGCAGAGAAGGCTGGAGCGGTGGCCGTGATGGCGCTGGAACGCGTTCCTGCGCAGATTCGCGCCGAAGGCGGCGTGGCGCGCATGGCGTCCCCTAAAATCATTCGTGAGATCATGAGCAATGTCTCCATTCCCGTGATGGCCAAGTGCCGCATTGGTCATTTTGCTGAAGCCCAGGTGTTGCAGGAGTTGGGCGTCGACTACATCGATGAATCGGAAGTTCTTACGCCTGCCGACGAAGCCCACCATGTGGACAAACACGCGTTTGCGACTCCCTTCGTCTGTGGCGCCCGCGATCTGGGCGAGGCGCTGCGGCGCATTGCCGAAGGCGCGGCCATGATTCGCACCAAGGGCGAAGCCGGAACAGGGGACGTGGTTCATGCCGTAAAGCATCTGCGTGCCATTACCCGCGACATGCGCCTGCTGACGGTCTTGGGCGACGATGAGTTGTACACGCGCGCCAAAGAACTGCAGGCGCCCTACGAGATTGTTCGCATGGTCGCCAAGACCGGAAAGTTGCCTGTACCCAACTTTTCCGCCGGTGGCATTGCTACGCCAGCCGACGCCGCCCTGGTTCGCCAATTGGGCGCAGAAGCAGTGTTTGTTGGCTCTGGAATCTTCATGAAAGACTCGATCAATTTCTGTGAACCCGCCGAGGCTGAGAAGCGCGCCCGCGCTATTGTCCGCGCCACCACCCACTTCGACGACCCTAAAGTATTACTTGAAGTTAGCGAAGACCTAATCGGAGCCATGAAAGGCCTAGCGGTGGGCGCCATGTCCGAAGCGGACATGCTCCAGACCAGAGGCTGGTAGGGATTTCCTAATTTCTTTTCCGACATCCTCAATGCACAGCCGCGGCGATGATAATGCAAATGCCCAATGAAATCGCGCCTACGAGGATCGCGAGGGCTGTGTTGTGCTCCTGCACGATTTCCTTCCACAGATGGTAAGGCGTGAGCTTGTCCATGATGAAGAAGGCGATCACGAAGATGAAGATACCCACGAACGCAAACACCAGGGCGTTGGTCACATTGTGCATGATTTGGTCCATTTATTTTCCTCCGGTGTAATGATGGTAATAACCGTAAACCGAGCGATACGAGCCGGGGTTGTCGCGGATGGATTTCGGGACAACCTTCATCTGACTTACCTGCGAGAGGCTCCAGCCTGCGTACTGGGCATAACCAAGGAAGCCCAGCACGCCGAGTCCGTAGATCAAGTAAAGCTTGCGAATCATTCATCGCCTCCAGATGAGATCGAAGATAAAACCGACACCAGCCCCGAGCGGGAGTGATCGCTTTCTTGCCAGCGCAGATGTTCAAAGTTCATGGATCGCCAGGTTATCAGGATTGCCGGGACCAGGAGCATTCCTGCGGCAATCAAAAACCAATAACCCACAGGATAGTCATGGGTGACAGTCACTGTGTACGAGATAACGCCCGGCTTGCGTTCGCTCTCCGGTTCAATTCTCAAAAAGTAATGTCCGGGAGGAACACTGGGAATAATGACCGAATCACGTCGGGAGCCTTCACTCCATGAGCCGTCTGAATCGCGCCCGTAGTAGTAGCTGATCTCACGTCCGAAATCGTAGGTTTGTCCGGAGTCTTCGTTCACCAGGGCGTAGTTCAAATAAATCCAGTTGTTATCCACATCTGCGTTGGTTTCCACTCTTACCGGGGCAGCTCTAGCGCCTGTGAATTCGAATGGTTCAGTCACAAAAGAATGCTCACCCACTGGATCATTCGTATAAAAATTGTAGGACTGCGTGAAAACCGTTTTGTCCTTGGAAAGGACGGCATTGACGACGTACAAAAGCAGAGCACCCATAATCAGGAGCGCACAGGTCCTCCAGATACCTCTGCTGGTGGCGCTTAAAGGGGATGGCTGGTTTTCGTAGACGCCAATTGGAGCCGGCGGTTTGCCAGGAAGCGAGAATGCCTTCCAGAGCTCACCCCCGTTCAGATACTCGCCCAGAGACCATGTTACTTCTTTGTCGCCGGTCGTTTCGGAGGAAAGCACACGCGGAGGCGCAACATAGTCGCTGACGGTGACAGTCTCGCCCACTCGCACCTGCCACGGAAACTCTCCAATTACAAAGACGGTTGCAGCTTGGCAGGTCTGAAAATGCTTGTAAGTCTGGCCCAGGTAATTTACCGGACCGGTTACAACTGTGGTGTTGGGCAACGTGCGAAGCGGCGCAACGTCGTTCCAATGGCCGTCATATTCCGTCAAATACCGGAAGCCTTTATAAGGGTTGAAGAGGACATACTCGCCCCAGCTATATTTGTCGCCGTCCACAGTGATCTGGCGACGCTGGAAGCCAATCACCTCGTAGGCTGTTCCGCGCAGTTTGCCTCTCGATCCCAGGGGAATGAGAGGTTGAAATTTCATGGCTGCAGAGAACTTCTGCAGGATTTGCACATTTGGGTCTTGTGCATCGAGGATCGAATGGCAGCTCCCGCACACGACGTTTACAGCTTGACCAAAAGAGCGGATGGTCACCGTGGCCCCGCAACCGGGGCAGCTTAGCGACCGCACGATTACCGTGGGGACTTCTTTTTTCGGGCCAGTTTCCGCCATTTACCAGCTCTCGAATTTGCGGGTATTCATGAGCCGCAGATCGTCAAAATCAATCGCCTTGCCGACGTACAAGACCGGCTTTTCATCACTGTAATCCAAAGTTGCGAAATCACTGCCGTGGGAGCGAAGATCTACAAATACCACGTCCTGCTTGTCCCAATATTGAAACGGCAATTCACCCTCGACTCCTGCATAGTGTGCGAGCGTGCGTGATGTGACAGTGAACTGAACGCCATTCCACTGATAGTTCCTTCCCAGATTTGCGTCCTGCTGAGAGGGGAGATTGGGAATGTTTTGGGCAAAGGAGATCATGTATTCGTCCTGGGCATCGGAGAGCCAGCCCTCCTTGCCATCGTTAAAGACTATATGCCATTCGTTCCAGCCGCCCTGCTCGTACTGGTAGATGATGCGTCCGACGACGACAAATGAATGGTTACCGTAGGTGCCTTCCGTATTGATCTGGATAGGCGAGGCATCGGGCGGCAGGTCGGCGACTTCACCCACTTTTTTCAGATCGACATCGGAACGCACCAGGATGGACTTGCAGTAGGTGCAGACCGTCTGCACGCTGCTGGACCAGCGAAATGCAATCGGAGCGCCGCAGTTGGGACAGAATGAGGTGCGTTCCGTCACTCGGACGCTGACTCCCGGGCAGCATAAGACGGTCGAGAAGACACTGAATTTGCGACCGCCGAAGGAACGGCAAAGTAAGGCCGCTCCAACCGGCGAATGTTGACCACCGTAGCGCCGAAGATCTTTTCCAAACAGCCTCGAAAATCCCACTCCGGCCTGGGACGACAGCAAAACAGGTTCAGGCAGAGGGAGCCATACTCGGGAAATGTATGGCAGGCAAGATGAGACTCGGAGAGCAAGCAGAGTCCGGTTATGCCACCCGACTGCGGGAACTGCTGCCACTGCGCTTCACCGCACGGATGCAGACCAATTTCCTGCACCATGCGGGCAAACAGGGACTTCAAAGTCTCAAGGTTGCTGAGAGTCGCTTGATTGCAGCCGTAGGCCTCCACAATCCATTCGATTCCAGTTATATGCGCAGTGGACATTTACTGTTGTGGTTTGCCGCACTCCGGACAGAACCTGCCGGCGCGAGGCATGGGCTTGCCACACTCCACGCAGAACTTCGTTTCCGCGCCAGCAACGGCCGCGCCACCACCTGGCGCTCCGCCCACCGGTGTGGCCCCCGCAGGAGCCGGTGGTTCTCCACCGCTTGGGCCTTGCCTCATCGCACCCATCATGGTTTGCGCCATCCCCATGCCAACACCTAGTCCTGCGCCTAACCCTGCGCCGCCTCCGCCTTCGTTGGCTGCGGCAATGGGCATGGACTGGGCCACCTGGAACTGGGTGTAGCGGTTCATGTCGCCCAACATGTTCATGCTGATGCGCTGATCCAACATCTTTTGCAGCTCGTCGGGGAGTGAGAGGTTCTCGACTACAAACGTATCGAGACTCAGGCCGAAATTCGTAAAGCCGGGCGCTAACAACGCCGCTACCTTTTGGCCCAGCTCGGTCTGATTGGCCGCCATATCGAGGAATGGAACATTGCTCTGCGCAAAGGTGTTGGTCAACGTGCCCACAATGGTGTTGCGGAGCTGGCCTTCCAGGTCGCTGACCATGTATTGCTCGCGCGTGCCGCTGAGCTTCTCGTAGAAAATCTTGGCATCAGCGATGTGGTACGCATAAATACCAAAGGCGCGAATGCGAACCGCTCCAAACTCCTTGTCGCGAATCGTAATGGGTTGCGGTGTACCCCAGTGCTGGTCCGTCTGGGTGCGCGTGGAGAAGAAGAAGACGTCGGACTTGAATGGGGATTGAAAGGCCTTGTCCCAGTTCTTCAAAT
>DASZFK010000171.1:0-12914 GCA_035939855.1 Candidatus Angelobacter sp. | reverse complement strand
CGATGAACTGATGGAGGATATCATTCGCTCGATTAACAGCATCCGTACATCGCCTGCGCAACTACGCGGCTGTGTCGTGCAATCGGAGCTTCCTTCTTTTTTGCGTTGATCTATAACATTATTTATGCAGAGATCAATAATTGACAGTTCTTAATGCATTTCTCTTCCTGCTCACCGTTCCTTCTCTACACGACAAAACATTACCCAGAAACGAGGGAACCATGAGCTATCCATTCATATCGTCTTCTTCCAGACAATCTTTCAACACTCCAGCCCCGGACGAAAATCAGCTTGATTTGATTGATACCAGAACCAGAAAGTCATCGACAATTTTATGGATCGACGATGATGGATTATTTCTTGACGCAGCCCAAGGAGTGCTGTTGATGCGCGGCTTTACTCCATTGATGGCGCAATCGGCGGTTCTCGGGCTGTTTATTCTCTGCGTATGCGATGTGGATGCCATCGTCGTTGACTACAACATGCCCGGCGTCAATGGCGCTCAGTTTGCCGCGCAGATAAGGGAAACGCGTCCTGAATTGCCGGTGTTTCTCTATTCCGATTGCGCTGCGGAAATCGACTCTGACTATCCGGGGCTGTTCGATAAGGCCTATCCCAAGGGCGGCGACTGCCTCGATCAGCTCATCAGGGATCTCGGAGTGATGACGCGGTCTTCCCTTCAGTAGTGATGTTTTATTATCAACTGAGTGCTGCAACTCGATACAGAGGTAAAGTTCGTCAAAGGCGTTGGCCCGCGTGTCGCGGAGTGGCTGGCGCAGAAAAACATTGCCACGGTTGAAGACCTGCTCTATTACCTGCCTTTTCGCTATGAAGACCGCTTGAACCCGCGCGGCATCAGCGAATTGCGCGAAGGCGAGATGGCCACCGTGATCGCCGAGGTGCGCAACTCGGGAATCTTCCAAACCCGGCGTATGCCGCTCTTCCGCATGGTTGCGGGGCAGGGCAGGGCCTCGATCCAGTGCGTGTGGTTTCACGGCGAATACCTTCGCGACCGCTTCAAGCCAGGCCAGCTTGTGGCCTTGTACGGAAAGGTCGAACGCGAATGGAAAGGAACCGGGCTGCAGATCGTCCAGCCGCAGTTTGAAATCATTGGAGATTCGCAGGAGATCAAGGGAGACGATCCGTCTGAGGTGGAGTCAATCGAGTCCCTGGAAGTGGGCCGCATTGTTCCGATTTACGAATCTGCCGCCAACGCCCGGCTGACATCGCGGTGGTTTCGCAAGACAATCCATGGCGCGTTGCAAAATCTCTCGCCGGAAATTCCCGATGGTCTGCCTCTCTCGCTTTGCCGGCGGTTGAACCTGCTCGACCGTCGCACCGCGTTTGAGCGTGTCCACTTTCCTGAAGTTGGGGAAAGCTTTGTCGATCTTCAAGCCTCCAGGACGCCTGCCCACCGCCGGCTCATCTTTGAAGAGTTGTTCTTTCTGGAGATTGGACTGGAATCGCGACGCAAGCGGCTGCGCCAGCGGACGGGCATCTCTTTCGAGCTCAATGATAAAGTACGCGCCGCGCTGAAAAAGATCCTTCCATTCCATCCGACAAGTGCGCAAAAACGAGTTCTCAAAGAAATCGCGCAAGATATGCAGAGCCCGGCTCCTATGCGCCGCCTGCTGCAAGGCGATGTCGGATCGGGAAAAACCATTGTGGCGCTACAGGCCGCAGTGATCGCCCATGAAAATGGATATCAGGTGGCGTTCATGGCTCCCACCGAAATCCTGGCCACGCAACATTATCTTTCGGCGCGGCGCATCCTGGAGAGTGCGGGATATCGGGTGGTGCTGCTGACCGGATCACTCGACGAAGAGCGTAAACGCAACACCCGCCGGCACATCGCGCAGGGCAATGCTCATCTGGTGATTGGG
Organism: Candidatus Angelobacter sp.; assembly: GCA_035939855.1. GTDB lineage: Bacteria > Acidobacteriota > Terriglobia > Terriglobales > Acidobacteriaceae > Angelobacter. The sequence goes on along the minus strand of DASZFK010000171.1, from coordinate 11,031 downwards.
ACCCATGCTTTGATCCAGGAAAAAGTCGAGTTCCATAACCTGGGCCTGGTGATCGTCGATGAGCAACATCGATTCGGTGTGATGCAGCGCTTCAGGCTCATGAAAAAAGGCGGAGCGGAGCCGGATACCCTGGTAATGACCGCCACTCCCATCCCCCGCACCCTGGCGCTTACTTTATATGGTGATCACGACACCAGCGTGCTCGACGAACTTCCCCCAGGACGCACGCCGATTACCACCCGCAAAGTTTCCGACGAACGCGCGCCCGAAGTTTGGGAATTTGTGCGGAAGCAGGTCGCAGCCGGACGCCAGGCCTACGTTGTATATCCGGTGATTGAAGGCGCTCCTTCGGACCAGCCGGAGATTGAATTCATGGGTTCCGCCGCCACGTCCAAAAGCGGCCTGAAAGCAGCAATGCACATGTATGAAGAGCTGCGAAAGAAAATCTTCCCCACGCTGCGAGTAGGGCTGCTTCATGGCCGTCTTACCCCGGACGAAAAAGATGCGACCATGCAGCGCTTTCAAGCCGGGGAGATTGACGTTCTCGTGGCTACCACGGTGATTGAAGTTGGCGTGGATGTTCCCAATGCGACGGTCATGGTCGTGGAACACGCAGAGCGATTCGGCCTCGCCCAACTCCATCAGCTTCGTGGACGCATCGGCCGCGGCTCCGCCAAATCCTATTGCGTCTTGATGACCGGCGGCAAAGTCTCTCCTGAGGCGGACCAGCGCCTCAATGCCATGGTGCGAACCCAAAATGGATTTGAAATTGCCGAACTCGATTTGCAACTGCGTGGCCCAGGCGAATTCTTCGGCACGCGCCAAGCGGGCATGCCCAGCCTGCGCCTCGCAAATCTGGTGCGTGATCGCGAATTGCTGGAACTAGCCAAAGCAGAGGCACAAAGACTTGTTGCCGACTCAAATCCGGAAGTTGCTGCCACAGAGCGAGCGCAAGTCATGGAGCATATTAAAGCGCATTGGCAACGGCGGTATGGTCTCGTCGAGGTGGGATAGCATCATTAGCACTCAGCAATCAGCACTCAGCATTCAGCCTGCGAACAGCTTTGGCTAAAGAGCACGGCATCGTGGGCATGGTTTCTGTATGTCAAACCTTTTTTAGCCGCGAATACACGCGAATGAACACGAATCAGGAAGGCAGTCAACCGCGAACTTATAGAGATACGGTATTGGCGGCGCGGTTGCGTTCTGAAGGTATGAGGTGAATATAGAATCTATGGTGGGCAAAAATCCAACCATGCCCACGATGGTTTATCTCTTCAGCCAAAAGTGTTTGCGGGCTGAATGCTTACGGCTTAGTGCTGAGTGCTTACAATGAAACTTTCTTCCAAAAACGCGCTCTATCAACTGCTGCCTTCGGTCGATGAAGTACTGCGCATGGCTGATGTAATGACCTTGATCGCGCAGGAAGGCCAGCCACTTGTCGTTGAAGCCATAAGAAAAGTTCTAAGCAAGTTGCGAGAGGAGATTACCTCTGGCAACTTGTCTTCGGAAGATTCGGTGCAGCTTGCGGTTGCCGGTCTCTCACAATCGATAGCCCGTGAGCTGCACAGCGCTCTGGAATTTTCATTGAAGCCGGTCATCAACGCCACAGGAGTCATTCTGCACACCAACCTGGGCCGCGCTCCATTGGCTGCTTCGGCGTTGCGGCGCATTGGCGAGGTGGCGGGAGGATACTCGAACCTGGAATTCGACGTTGCCGCCGGAGAGCGTGGCAAGCGTGACGTACATATCGAGCGGCTGTTCGCACAATTGCTCAATCAAGAGGGTGTCAGCGGGATTCGCACTGTGGCGGTAAACAATTGTGCTGCCGCCGTGATGCTGGCGCTGAATACGCTGGCCGAAGGCGGAGAGGTGATCGTCTCCCGGGGCGAACTGGTGGAAATCGGCGGATCATTCCGGGTTCCCGATGTCATGGCCAAGTCGGGCGCTGTGCTGCGTGAAGTTGGCACGACAAACCGTACTCGAATTGCCGACTATGAGCGGGCCATCACCGAAAAGACGCGATTGCTGCTGCGCGTCCATCGCTCGAACTTTGCCATCGTCGGATTTACGGAGCAGCCTGCTTTGGAAGAACTGGCTGCGTTGGGGCGCAAGCACGCGATCCCAGTCATGGAAGATTTAGGTGGCGGAGCATTTCTGCCACTGCGCAGCCTGGGTATCAACGAAAGCGGCGTGCTTGAAAGCTTGCGTGCCGGAGTCGATCTCGTGACCTATAGCGGCGACAAAATGCTCGGTGGCCCGCAAGCCGGTCTGGTCAGCGGACGCGACGACCTGGTGCGCAAGATTCGCTCTAATCCGCTATTCCGGGCACTGCGGGTGGACAAACTCACTTATGCGGCGCTGGAAGCCACGCTGCTCGAATATGTCCGGCACAATTATGATGCGATTCCTTTCGCGCGTATGATGCGTCTGCGCCCGGAAGATATCCGCGACCGCGCCCAGGCTTTGCAAGCGAATCTGAATCATGCGAGAAAATTACGAACCGAGATCATTCCCGGCGAATCGCTGGTCGGCGGCGGGTCGGCGCCCACATCGACACTGCCCACGCACCTGGTTGCCATCACATCCGAGCACCTGACAGCCGACGAACTTGCAGCGCGCCTGCGCGCTCACGATCCGGCGATCGTCACACGAGTTGAAGAAGGCCGGGTCTTGATCGACCTGCGAACTGTATTTGAGCACGAAGATGCAGAGCTGGCTCGCGCCTTGCTGCAGCTCGCTTAATCACCGATTACGGTGACGACGACCGTACGCTGTCGGCCGCGCACATCGCATTCCAGATGGAATATCTGCTGCCATGTTCCAAGAACAGGCTTTCCCTCGGCCACTGGGACTGTCAGCGATGGCCCCAGCAAAGTTGCCTGTAGATGGGAATGCCCATTGCCGTCGTGCCAGGCTTGCTCGTGGCCATAGTTCCGGCTGGGCGGGATGAGTTTGTCGAGAACTTGCGGCAAGTCAGCCTGCAATCCTGGTTCAAATTCAATTGCTCCTACGGCGGCCGTGCTGCCTACGTTAAACACATGGACTGTTCCCGTTTGAATGCCCGACTTGTTAACAATCGTGGCTACCTGATTGGTGAGGTCATGTATATGCCCATGGCCGGTGGTGCGAAGAGAGATTTGCTGCTGATAGGTCATAATCTGGACCAGCTTATGTTTCTGAATTTTCGCTTCTGAGGGATGACGAGCTCATGGTCCGTTGCCCGGATAGCCGGTCTTCCATCTCTTCGAGCGACTTCGGCCAATCCTGGCGCAACAAACGGCTCAAAGCGCGATCTGCCAGCAGCTTCCCACCGGTTTGACAGTGAGGACAATAATTGGTCTCGTTGGATGCATAGCGGATGCGTTGGATCTTTGTGCCGCATTTCGGGCATGGCTTTCCATAACGGCCATGGACTGCCATCTCTTCACGAAAGGCCGTAACTTTTTCCGGAAACTTGTCGCCGGTCGCAGCGCGAAGATTCTGCGCCCATTGCGTTAGAGTTTCGCGCGTTCCATGGTAGAGCCGGCTGATCTGTTCAGGTGTCATGCGTTGGGTCAGCAACACAGGTGAGAGTTGGGCGTAATGAAGTATCTCATCGGAATAAGCGTTGCCGATTCCGCTGAAGATTCGTGGATCGGTCAGCGCACGCTTTAGAGTATGGTTGCTGGCCGTGAGCGCCGTGCTGAACTGCTCCAGCCCGGCTGAAAATACATCGATGCCGCCCGGATCGAGATTGGCGAGTGCTTCCTCTCCTCTTACAAGATGCAGCGACGCCCGTTTCTTTGCGCCTGCTTCGGTCAACGTGAGCGTGCCGGAATCGAAGTCGAGAGCTGCCAGGGTTCGCCGGCCATCGGGAATTTTGCGGCGTTCGCTCCAGTGCAGCCTCCCGGCAATCATCAGATGAAAAACCAGCCAGAGATCATTGTCGAATCCGAGAGCGATTCTCTTCCCGATGCGGCGCAATCTGCTCACCTTGTGTTGATGAATCGCTTCGATGGGCGGATCGGCGGTTCGCAGCAGGAATGGGCCGGCTATCTGAACGCGCTCAAGAGTCTGGTCAAGAATGCGGCGCTCCAGAGCTTCAATGTAGACAACAATGTCAGGCAACTCGGGCATGATTTTTCTTCCCTGTTAAGTCCTTTTAATTGATAGCATCGTTCATTAACAATATGCCAGCGGGGAAACTTCATTTAGTGCCTTTGGGCGGGTTGGGCGAGTTCGGAATGAACTGCATGGCCATCCGCTGGGGCAACGACATCGTGGTCGTAGACGCGGGCTTGATGTTTCCCGAATCTGAATTGCTGGGCGTAGATATTGTTGTTCCCGACATCACTTATCTATTGAACAACCGCGACAAGGTTCGTGGCATTGTCCTGACCCACGGACACGAAGACCACATCGGCGGGCTGCCCTGGATTCTTTCTGAACTGAATGTGCCGGTATTTGGCACTGAGTTCACCCTGGCATTAGTCGAAAACAAGCTGGAAGAGCATCAACTGCTCGACAGCGCCGACCTGCGCGAGATCCGCGCGGGAAGCCGCTTTAGTCTGGGACCATTCACCATCAATCCGATTCAGGTAACCCACAGCCTGGTGGATTGTGTGGCCCTCGCCATCCACACCCCGATCGGCGTCATCATTCACACCGGCGATTTCAAAGTTGATCCTACACCCACGGACAACCGGCTCTTTGATCTGCACACCTTTGCCGAATACGGCAAAGAGCGAAGCGTGCTTGCCCTGCTCCAGGACTCAACCAACGTCGAACGGCGGGGATATACGCCCAGCGAACGCGCTGTCCGGGGCCGCTTCGACGAGATCTTTGCGCGCGCCGAACGCCGGCTCTTTATCACTTGCTTCTCCTCTTCCATCCATCGCATTAAGATCGCCATGGAAATGGCCTGGGAATACCAGCGCAAAGTGGCTCTCGTAGGCCGTTCGATGACCGAATCTACAGAGATCGCCATGGACCTGGGTTATCTGGATGTGCCCCAGGGAACAATGATTCATCCTGGCCAGATCAGAGACTTTCCGCCCGATCAGGTTTGCGTCCTGATCAGCGGCACCCAGGGCGAGCCGATGTCCGCGCTCTCGCGGGCCGCCGTCGAAAGCCACAAACATGCTCGCATCGAGCGCGGTGATACCGTGGTTCTCTCTTCCCGCATTATTCCCGGCAATGAAAAAGCTATTTATCGGATGATCGACCACCTCTTTCGCCGGGAGGCCAATGTGCTCTACGAGGATGGCTCGACTCCTCCGGTTCACGTCAGTGGACACGCCAGCCAGGAAGAGCTCAAGCTGCTCATCAACCTGGTCAAGCCTCGCTATTTCATTCCCATCCATGGTGAATACCGCCAGCTCCGCCTGCATGCCGACCTGGCGCGTTCCATGCACGGAGCCGTAGGCCAGGTGCTGCTGATGGAAAGTGGCGATGTGCTCGAATTCGATGAACTGGGCGCGCGCAAAATCGAGCGCGTTCCCGTAGGTCGCATCTGCATCGATTCCGGCTCACGTGGCGACATTGTCGAAGACCTGGTCATCAAAGACCGCCGCCATTTGAGCGAGGATGGCTTTGTCCTCCCGATCATCGCCATCAACAAGCTGAGCGGCGCCGTCGAATCGATTCCCGAGATCGTGATGCGCGGCTTTGCCGCCGGTACAGAAAACGGCTTCGTAGCGGAAGCCCGCAAAGTAATCGCCAACACCCTGGATGGATCCACATCTGAAGAAAAGATGGACTACGGCGTCATCAAAGAAAAAATCAGGGCTGACTTAAAGCGCTATATCGGAAAAACCACGTCGCGGCGGCCTTTGATCATGCCGGTCATTCTGGAGATTTAGCGATAATCCTTCGTCGCGCCGCGACTGCCAGTTTACCGATCGCTTGCCAATCTCCACCAAGCATCATTCTGAAGCAAGCACCACCTGCCGCCGCTGCGGCCCTCGCGGTTGCATCCATATTTCGCTTCCTAACCTGGTCGATGGCGATCAGGGCCTGACATCTGGCTGCGACCCGATTGATGTGTCGCTTGAATTCTTTTTGCGTAAGAATGCCATCATCACGAGCCTGTGCCAGGCAATGCCCCCTGACGTTGAGGTGGTTTCTCGCATGGCGCGTGATGTTGCTGCTAAGTGATCCACGGCTTCGTGCAATTTCCGCAAGAATTGCAGGAATGTAAGCGAACTTCGCTCCCGCGCGGGCCAATCTGAGCCAAAGCTCATAGTCCTCGCATATCTCGAAATCGGGATTGCAATCAAAATTACCGGACGCCGCAAGGCAGGAACGCCGGACCGTGACGGTCGTGGTAGCGAGAAAGTTGTTTTCCAATAAGAGGTGGCGGTACGGATCGGAAGGTGGAGGGCCGCTGATGTGCCGCCAGCATCGTCCATCGTGCGCCTTCATCATGGCATCGTGATAAATCAGGTCGGCTTGCGAATCGCGAGCGATCAGGGCCGCTACCTGCTCCAGCTTTTCAGGCATCCAGCGGTCGTCGGAATCAAGAAAAGAAACGAATTCGCCAGAGGCGCGTTCTAAGCCATGGTTACGGGCCGCCGCCACGCCGGAATGTGGAATCGACACCACCGAAATCCGCATCTCAGGATGCTCGTTCGCATACTGCCGGCAGACCTCGAGAGTGCCATCGTTTGAACCGTCATCGGTGATCAAAACTTCGTAGTCATGAAATGTTTGGCTGCGAACCGAAGCCAGCGTCGCCGCAATGGTGCCGGCAGAGTTATAAGCGGGGATGACGATGCTGATCATTGTTTGGCGCCAAGTCTGCAAGTGAATAGCCCATAGCAGCTAATACTTTCCACAAGGTGGAAGTGGAAATGTCAAAGTGGCCCTTTTCAATGCGCGATAGATTACCAGGTTCGATCTTGGCAGCCTCGGCGACTTCAGCCTGGGTGAGTCCTCTTTGCTTGCGCAATTCTCGCAAGCGGATCCCAACATGCTCTGCCTGCTTGGCCGCGAGCTCAGCCATATGACGCGCGAATTCCGAATCGGTTAAACGGAGGACCACATGCCACACAATCTCGATATCCCTGGACAGATAGAGAGCCTTTGAGAGTCCAAATAGCCGAATTTAAATGACGAAGTCGGCGTCTTCCGCTGGAACACGCTCTACGAGGCGGCACCTTGAGTACAGGCAGGTGGCCTGATTAAAGACGACACCGCTGATTTGGTCGAAAGGGATTCCAATTCAGAATACTCTTTAATCAGATATGGTTCCAGACTTTCGCACGCCTTCCACAAAGGACTTCAGGGTCAACATCTGTTTCGGTTGATAGTGAAACATTTGTTTAAATAAAGCGTCCTTGAAGTCTGGCTCCCAGAGTGGTTCGAAAAACTCTATCAATTTGTTTCTGTTCGGCATCACTAAAATGTTGTCTGCAGAATATTGTATGGAAGTGGAAAAATTTGAAAACCCGAGCCCTCCAGCTATACCCACTCTCAGGCAATCGCCCTCCCGTAGAGCGGCAATTAAACGCTCATTGGTTATCGGCTCAACATAGAATGTTTGCACCGACCGAGTAATAAAAGGCGACGTGGAGGAAGGCTTTACAAGCCAATCCCCACCCAGCTTAAAATATGAGCTTATCTGGACGTTTCCAATATTCCTTTTTGTTGTGTTCACGAAAACGATCAAGAATTTCTCTGGTTCGGTGCAGTAATAGGCATATTTCGAAAACACGATCGCGTCTCTCGGAGGTAAAAGTGCCTTCACGGTAATAACTGCTACAAACACGCTGAATAAACCTACTCCGACAAATGCTTCGATGATGGACAACGCTCTCCCATAAGATGCCGGATGGAAATCGCCATATCCAATCGTTAAGACTGTCGTTAAATTGAAATATAGAATATCGCGGAAACTGGATACCGCTGACCCCTTATCGCTTAGAACTAGATATTTCCCAGCAGGATGAAAGATAAACTCAATGGCAGAAACAGTGATGGACACAAGCAGATAGAGAAAAGCCCCGATGAGAACGATTCGGCTGATACTGTGCCGTTCTACCCACGATATGAATCTGCCAGTTCTTCTGCGGGGCAGCTCTTGTGTTGCAGAATCAGTCGCCATACGAACTCTCCAGTTTGGTTAAGTTTTTATGCATTCCACGAGGGGGCTAAGCTCTATGACAATATCTCCTAGCCTAACTCGGAAGCTCGACATACAACGGTGACGCGAGAACAAGACTTCGGCCATGGTAGGACTCGGAGACCAGACACCGTGCCATGAAGGAGATGTCCTGGAAGGGACCACTTTTGTTCACATAATCGGCTAGGTTCTGTAACCAAACTGCCTTCTTGCTCATGTGAAGAGCGATGGGCCAGTATTCAGAGCCATCGAAGTGCTGGATCATATCTGGAGGAACCAAAGTCATGATGCCAGCCATTTCTGAGTAGGGTGCTCGGAGCTCCCGAGTTGGCGTAGCGCCAGTTAAATGTTTTGCCGTTCCCGCCAATACAAGAAGCCAGGTGGCCCCTTCGCAGACCCATAGCAAGGCCCCTCCCTCTAAGTACACTGAACAACTAGAAAGGCGGGTGCTCTCAACCCAAGCCTCCGGCTTACTTGGCGTCCCCAACCGTTCATTGAATCGGATGTGTTTTTCGACAGCCAGTAGACGAGTAACGCGCATGTCCAACGCATTGGCTTGGGCTCCAATCTTTCCGCTGAGGAGCCCAAAGTTGAATCCAAGCTCTGCGGCAATGCTCTGCTTTTTTCCAGTAGGAATCTGGGGAAGTAGCATATCAACCTTAGCATCTGAGATATAGCTAAAAAATCGCATGATGGATGTATATCTTAGTCCAGAACGCCATTTGGGCGTCTGGGTTTAGAGTGAATCAGCCACACCTGAGCTTTTTTAGTGCGGAAATGATGTAGATGATTTTGTAGCTGCCAATGCACCCCAAAGCCATAACGTCCAATAAAGCGCAACAGGCACTGCGCAACTGCTTGAAAATAAATGCCTTATAAATCAATGATTTACGGAAGCCTTGTTCCATGCCTTGGGCGCAGAAGAATGCTCGCAGTTGTTCAAGTATCGCACCAGAAGCCACCAAAGACACAATCGATAAAGGATTCATTGGTAACAATTCGGTAACATCCGCCTACTACACTCCTTCCTGTGTTGAATGATTTTCCGCGAATCTTGTTCTTTCCTTACGTTCGCGTAGAAGGATGAAAAAACTCATGATGAGCAAAAAAATCTTCCTACTAGTTCTGATACTGATTCTGGGATTGGTCGGTTCAACCCAGCATACATTTGCCAAGACTCATGCCAGCCTCGAACAGGCTGCAAAAGCTTCGTCTGCCAAGGGGATTGAAGGTGAGTGGAATGGAACCCTAGAGGCTGGAGGACAAAAATTCCGCCTGGTGCTCAAGATCAGCAAAGGTTCCGGCGATAAGCTCACCGGAACCATTGACAGCCTGGACCAGGGAGCCAACGATATTCCTATCAGCTCGGTCGAGCAGAAAGCTGACCAAGTCAAGCTGGAGCTTTCGAGCATCGGCGCTTCTTACGAAGGCAAGATGAATGCCGACGGTTCGGAAATTTCGGGCGAATGGCATCAGGGTGGAGGATCATTCCCGCTGGTATTCCGCCGCCCGGGGGGCAAGGATTCCGAAGACAAAAAGAAGCCCAAAGGGCTGCCCGCAAGCCTGGCTGGGTTCGAAGACCAAGGCACGTTCTTCCTGATGGTGAACGAGGAACGGCTGGGCGTGATGCAACACACGTGGAAGTCCAACGGACAATTTGAAAGCCATACGACCATCTCGTTAGCGGGACAGAGCGTCCAAGCCACCACCAAGATCGTTCCCGACGTCGAGGGCCGCTGGACGCAAATTACGATGGAGGCGCCAACTGGGGCCGTAAACATCACTCGTGACGGCAGCTCAGTCAAGCGCACCATCAAGGAAAAGACCACCGACTGGGAGACCCGAGAAGGGGTGCTGCTATTTGAAAACAACTCCCCTGCTCTGATGAGCCAAGCCCTTCGCCAATATGACAGGACGAAAGGTGGCGTGCAAACCTTTCCTCTTCTGATTCTGCCGGGAGCCGGCGTCGATTTGAAGCTGGAAATGAAGGAGAGCGCGGAGCGAAGCGTTGGCGGCAAGAACCTTTCGCTGACCAAGTTCATTTACGGAATTCCTGGAGCAGACATTACAGTCTGGGCCGACGCGTCAGGCAAGCTGTATATGGGAGAGGTGCAGGCGCAGAAAGCGGCGTTCGTGCGCGAGGGATTTGAGGAACTGCGCAAAGCCGAGGCCAATGATCCAACGGTATCAGCTCCTAAATACGAGGTAGTGGTGGATCGCGGAGTCGGCGTGCCAATGCGCGATAGCATCAAGCTCTCAACCGACATCTACCGCCCGCAAGGTGTGGAGAAGGCTCCGGTCATCCTGGTGCGCACTCCTTATAAGAAGGAGATGAATGAGCAGCAGGCAAAATTCTATGCCCGGCGGGGCTATGTCTATGCCGTGCAGGATTGCCGTGGCCGTTTTGGTTCGCCGGGCGAGTGGGAGCCGTTCATCAATGAGAGCAAGGATGGTTACGACGCCGTCGAGTGGCTGGCGCAACAGCCGTTCTCGAATGGCAAGGTCGGCATGATCGGCGGCTCATATCTGGGATGGGTGCAATGGTGGGCGGCAGCGCAGCACCCCCCGCACCTGGTGACGATGATTCCCAACGTCGCTCCTCCTGATCCTTTCTACAACATTCCGTACGAATACGGAGCTTTTGCCTTATGGCCGGCAATCTGGTGGGCCGACATTGTCGATAGCCAGGCTACCGCTGACCTATCCGGCGTAACGATAAGCAAAATCTTTGAGAAGAAATACAACACGCTCCTGCGCGCTCTGCCTGTGATCGATCTCGACAAGACCGTATTGGGCAAAGAGAACCTTTACTGGCGCAAGTGGATACAGCACTCCACCAACGACGACTACTGGAAGCCTGCTGATTTTCTGGACCACCTTAAAGACGTGAATATTCCGGTCTTCCATCAGTCCGGCTGGTTCGATGG
>DASZFK010000170.1:0-3584 GCA_035939855.1 Candidatus Angelobacter sp. | reverse complement strand
CGCCAATCAGAACGCGCACCACACCGTGCAGATCGTCCTCATTGGAAATATGGCGGGTGCGGATGCGCAGCTTGCCCCCCAGGGCCATGGCGTCCCTGGCATTGATGACCAGGTTCGAAAGCACCTGGCGGATTTGATCGGCGGCAATCACCGCGTCCGGCAGGACGCCAAATTCGGTTTCGATCTCCACATTGGCCCGCTGGAGCTGGCGGTTCAGCAGCAATAGCGTATCTTCGATAATCGTATTGACGTTGACTGGCTTTACCTGCTCCGTGTTGCGGTACAGGCCCAGCATCTGGCGAACAATGCGGGCCACGCGCTCGGTTTCCGTCTTCAAAATGTTGTAAATCGGCGCCGAACTCTCAGGCACGACTCCAGCCATGAGATAAATTGCATTTTTGATGGCTTCCATGGGGTTGTTCACCTCATGGGCAATGGTGGCGGCCAAGCGGCCCGTGGCAGCAAACTTCTCGATCTCTAACATGCGCCGCTCTACTTTAAGCTGTTCGACCTTACGTACGGCGGTGAGATCGCGTAATACAGTAACGGTAAATGAGACCTGGCCACGCTCATCGAAGATCTTCCCGGCGCGGGCATCGTATTCAATTTCTTGTTTCTGAGCCGGATTCATCAGTTTCAGAGGCGAAGTCTCGCGCTCGGCAAATGAGTAAGTGAAAGAAGAAATATAGGCGTTAAGCAGCGTCTGGTTCTTGATTTGAGTGGCATCGTTGGCAGTTTCAGTGGAAGTGCCAAAGAGTTCCTGGGCCAGAGGATCGACCAGCACGATCTTGGCTTGGCTGTCACAAACGACGATCGGATCGCCCACGTTTTCGATGATCAGGTTCAGGCGGTCGCGGTCCTGGCGCACGACTTCTTCAGCCTCGCGCAGCTTGTCATAGTTGGCGCGCAGTTCCTGGTCAGCGCGGCGCAGGTCGGTTACGTCGCGCATCACGGTTACGGTCCCGATCTGAATGCCATCCGGGCCGTAAGTAGGCGCGGAGACCGCCTCAAAGAGCATCTCTTCGCCTTCGATGGCGTCCACAAGAGTCAGGTCGCGGTGGGCATCGCTGCCCGAAACCAGCATCGAGGAGAGGGCAGCAGAAAAGAGCATGTTATTGAGTTCGACAGCACGCACAAGGCCTTCCGTCATTTCATCCGGCACTTTGAAGAAGCGCTCGGAGGCGCGGTTCTGCATGATGACCTGGTGCTGCGTATCGGTAAGGATAACCGGATCGGCCATGCTTTGCATTACCGTACTCATCTGCGCAATCGTGATCTCCATATCGCGCATGCGGTTGTAGTAATGCTCAACTTTGAACAGGCGCGACAGGTAACGGTTGGCAAGGTCGATGAGTTCTGCCAATTCGGCCAGCGCCTGCTCGGAGGAATTCTTCGGCAACTCTACGATGACGGCTCCGGCGTAAGCGCGCATGTCGCAGGTAGAACAAAGCTGCTCTTCGAGTTTGATTCTCTTTTCCTTGCGAAAATTCTGGACCGCCAGGCAACTGCCGGTGCGAATGCGGTCCGCCTCCCAGCAGAGGTTGCGATTGGCATAGACAATGGGATGGACGTAAATCGGATGATTGTGGATGGTGCTTCTGGTCAAGACCGCGGGGCGGGTTGTTTGCAGAACTCCCACCAGCGGATGCTCCGACATCCACATGGCGGTGGCGAACTTCTCCAACTGCTGCCGGGGCCATTTCAAGGCAGCGGCCGGTGAAATGTCCCCGCTGTCGAAGTTAACATCGACAGCCAAGGCCCGCGGATAGCCAAGTGCAATGATCTCTTCGAGCAGAAGCGGAAAGATCTCTTCCGAGCGTTCGGCTTCAAGCAGACGAAGGATGGCCGGACGGCGCGTGGATGTCGCGCGCCGCGCGTTGATACGATCAGACTGGAACCGCAGCTCGGCGGTAGCCATACGAGCCCCCACCTAGCTTCACCGCCGCCGGCGAGGCGTTCGAGGAATTGGACGCCGGACGGGTTCGGTTGCCGGCGGCTCCGGCTCTTCCTCTTCGGTTTCGCCTTCCGTTAGAGTCGGTCTGGATACCAGGCCCGTGAGGCCTACCGCATCGGCATACTTGAGGTAAGTGTCGATCGACGCAACCACCACGCGAGCTTCCACGGTGATCAGGTCAATACCAACCAAGGAGATTCGGACCCAGGCATCGATCACTATGCCTTTGTCTAATACCCGGTCTAATACGTCTATAAGACTTGAACCGCCGGATACCCGTTCAACGGCCATTGAGGGCCTCCTTCATCGAAGTCAAAAAACTTCTATTTTGCGCGCTTGCCGCGCGCAGGTTGCTTGCTGCCGGTCTTTCCCTGGCCCGGGGCTGGCCCAGGCAATTGCGTCCTGCGCCCCGCAGATTCAGGCACCGAAGCAGTTAAATTGGGATCGTACCTCCACCAGTTCAGCCCAATCTGCTCAGCTTTATCGACCGAGCAAACCAGCAACCGGATGCGAATGGTCAGCAACTCGACATTCGCCAGGGAGATGCGGATATCCCCAGCGATCACCAGACCTTTGTCGAGCACTCGGTCAAGAATGTCGAGAAGGTTGGCTGTTCCGGAAACCGTAGGAACTCTTTGCATGTTATCTCAGGAATCAACTGGGGGAGATCGGCGCCCTGGCGTGGTAGATTTGCGCGACCCCCACGCATCCTAACCACCTGCAACACAAACTGTCAACCCTTTCGCGCTCGGGGCTTCACTTTGGTTTCAACCGCCGCAGTACCTCTTGACACAAATCTCCATCCAACGACGCCCATTTCCGCATCATACCTTCCGCATTCGATCCAAATCACCTGTTTGGGGGAAACTGACAATCAATGTTCGATGCGGGCTGCCGATTCGAAAGTTGCCCTGAATGAGAATTTTTCTATCTACCCCCTGACCTTTCGAAAGAGCTTTTAATCATCCAAAAGATTCCCGAGCGGCCCTAATTCCAGGTTTAAGTCCTCCGGTCTCAAGCCAAAGGCGGTCGCTATTTCCTGGACCTTCATCTCCAACTTCATGAGGGCCTGGCCCATCTCCTCTACTTTGGCATCGTCGAGGGAGCCGCCTTCCATGCGTCGAATGGCTTGACGTTCCAGCAGGCGGCGCAATAACTCGACCAGGCTCAGCACCAGACGGGCCAGCCCTTGCTCGATGTTTTCCGGGGAACAATCAATCCGGTCAATGGTTCCGGCGTTTGCTGCGCGCAACTCGCGGTTGAGGTCGGAGACGGCGGCAGCGATCTCTTCAGGACTGACTTTGCGGACCTCGGTCATCTTTTACCTGCTATTTCCGGCATCTTAACCGATTCACTTAAGAATTCAGAGGCCGGCCAAGGGCCGCTTGTGCGTTTCTCGATCGAGGCAGGCACGGCGATGCCCTGGGCTGACGTACGGAATAGGTTTTCGTGCCCGCGCGGCACTCGACAATAGATTCTTTTCCCGTTTTTTACTTCCCGAATCCTGATTTCATTACTTACCGCCGAGAGAGTGCGCTTTGCCTCCTCAGTAGAATCTTCCAGCACCTGTTGCAAGCCGGCTTTGTTGCGAAGGTAGGCGCTTCCGGAACTCAGGTCTGGATGGCCGGGA
>DASZFK010000169.1:0-18418 GCA_035939855.1 Candidatus Angelobacter sp. | reverse complement strand
TCCAGGAGCTTTCATGAAATCGTCCTCATTATTTCTGACCTTCGTATTGCTTCTCTTCCCGCTGTCTCTCCTGGCTGACGACCACGATCATCATCTCGACCCGAATGAGAAGGTGGGCACGGTGTCTTTTCCTACCTCCTGTTCAGCCTCCGTGCAAAAGGCGTTTGAACGGGGCGTGGCCCTACTGCATTCCTTCGAATATGAAGTTGCCAACCACCAATTCGAGGAAGTGGCGCAAAAAGATCCGCAATGCGGCATGGCCTACTGGGGCCAATCGATCAGCCGATATCACCAATTGTGGGGACGTCCTAATGCCGAGGACGCCAAGCGTGGATGGGAGTTAGTCCAGAAAGCGCAGGCGACCGGCACGAAGACCCAGCGAGAGAGCGACTACATCGACGCCGTCGCCGCTTTCTACCGGAACTATGACGAGACCAAGCATGAGAAATATTCTCATGCATATTCTCAGGCGATGGCAAAGGTCTATCAGCGCTACCCTGAGGACCATGAAGCCGCTGTATTCTATGCGTTGTCGCTGCTGGCCTCATCCAACGACAAGACCGGTGAAGCCAACGCCCAAAAGGCAATTTCCATTCTCAACCAATTGTTCGAGAAGGAACCCGACCATCCTGGCATAGCCCATTACCTGATTCATAGCTGCGACAATCCCAAGTTTGCCAGTCAAGGATTGGCGGCTGCCCGGCGCTACGCTGGGATCGCGGCGGCATCGCCCCATGCGGTTCACATGCCCTCGCATATCTTTGCGCGTTTAGGGCTTTGGCAGGATGACATCAACTCCAATCTCGCTGCCCTGAAGATCGTCGACAAGCAGGCAGCCATGCACGTCCACACCATGCATCACCGGATGCACTCCATGGACTTTCTCGTGTACGCCTACTTGCAGATTGGCGACAACGTAAAAGCTAAAGGCATGGTGGACGATCTTCTGGCCTTCAAAAAAGATGACATTGAAAAAGACTACCAAGCCTACTTCGATGAGATGGCAGCCGACTTCCCTGCCCGCTATGCCTTGGAGAGACGCCAATGGAACGACGCACTGGCGTTGCAACCACGTTCCAGCGCAGGCCCCAGTGCGGAAGCGGTCACCTATTGGGCGCAAACCATAGCTGCCGGGCATCTGCATGATGCAGCCGCGGCACAAAAGGCCGCTACCAAATATGAAGCCTTGCGGGCCGAAGCTCTGAAGGGCCGCAAAGGATACATGGGAAAAGGAATGCGCACCGACCATGATGAGGTCCAGGCCTGGCTGGCTTTTGCCCAGGGAAAGAATGATGAAGCCTTGCGCCGGATCCGCGCCCTTGCAGATACACAAGACGACAAAGGCAAGGCCGAAGTAGCTTTGCCGGCCCGCGAAATGCTGGCTGACATGCTGCTGGCATTGGACCGGCCCCAAGAGGCGCTTGCTGAATACGAGAAAGCGCTGCACACCGATCCGAATCGATTCAATGGTCTCTACGGAGCTGCGCAGGCCGCCGAAGCGACAAAGCAGCCGCAAAAAGCCGCAGAGTACTATGCGCAATTGCTCAAGAACTGCGACAATGGCGAGCATTCTGATCGCCCCGAACTTGCTCATGCAAAAACCCTGGTGGCGCAGATCAAACCTTTAACCACGGCCCGGCAGTCCGCAAATTAGAGATTCTGCAAGAGCGCCCGGTTTCTGCGTTCCTACAATGGCACGGGCCACACGGAGAGACATGATCTTCCGGGCTGGCTCGCAAACTTTCAGCTCAGCACGCATGAATGTAGGGTATAAACAAGGTAAGCTTGAAGGGAAACGTTACGTTGGCCGCTACTGGTTATGTGCGGTATCATGACGCGCGAATTGTCAGGAAGTTCGCTGTAGGTCGAAACATAGTGTTTGAGGGCGTCAAATCGTTCTTCTCTCTTAGCGCTACCGAGGTGGCGCCGGTTCGGGAAGCCTCCCCGGCGCCTGAACGCGCTCCAAACATCGTGCCTGAACCGTCTCAGCCGCCACGGCGGGTCTGGCGCAAGTGGTTGATAAGCTTGGTCGTGCTGGCCGGTATTGTGCTTGCCGTGTTGGCAATTCGCTCGCGCACCTCCTCCGCAAGAAATGGAACGGAAGCCGGTACCGTTCAAACGGCCACAGTGACCCGCAAGGATTTTGTCCGCCGAATCCGTTTGCACGGGATTGTGGAAGCCGTGGAATCTCATGCCGTTTCCGCGCCTCGGCTCTCCGGACAAAGCCTGAGTGGCTTGATCATCACTAAGCTCGTCAAAAATGGCAGCACCGTTCATCGCGGGGATGTGGTCGTCGAATTTGACCGCGAAGCCCAGGCTAAGAACATGCTCGACAAAAGGGCGGAATATCTCGACCTGGTGGACCAGATCAAGAAGAAGCAGGCGGACCAGGCGGCCGCGCGCGCTACCGATGAAACTGGATTGAAGCTGGCTGAGGACGCGGAAAAAAATGCAGAACTGGAGCTGAAAAAAAACGAGATCATTTCCCGCATCGATGCGGAAAAGAACCAGCAAAACCTGGAGCAGGCGCGGGCCACCCTGCAACAGCTCAAGGAAACCTTCGATTTGAAACGGCGGGCGGCGGCGGCGGAGCTGAAGATTCTTGAGATTCAACGGGACCGAGCCGAAACAGCGATGCGGTGGGCTGCCGGCAACGCCGACAAAATGGTCGTCCACGCCGGCAGCGATGGTGTTGTTGTCATCAACTCGATGTGGAAGGGCGGAACCATCGCAGATGTTCAGGAAGGCGACGAGGTTCGTCCGGGCTTTCCTTTTCTTCAGATCGTTAATCCCAGCCACATGCAGGTTCGATCCCACGTTAACCAGGCCGACATCGGCGAAATGCGGGAAGGAGCACCCGTTCGCATTGGACTGGATGCATATCCGGAGCTATCATTCCAAGGAAAGATTGAATATATTGCCGCCGTTGCCCAGGCCAGTCCACTCTCCGCGATGGTGCGGACGTTTGACGCGGTGTTTTCGATTGAGGGCACTGACCCCAAGCTCCTACCTGATCTTTCGGCAGCGGTTGACGTTGAACTGGATCGACAGCCCAATGTTCTGGTAGTACCCCGCGATGCCGTCTTGAATGAAAATAGACATCATTACGTGCAGATCAAGAGTGGTGCGGGCTTTGACAAGCGCGAAGTGCAGCTTGGCCCTGCCAACGATCAGGAACAGGTGATACTTTCCGGAGTTGAACCGGGCATAATCCTCCAGAGAAACCCACGCCGATGAAAAACCTGTCCCCAATCCGCTTTGTTCGCAAGCGTAAAAGCCTGATCGCGGTTGCAGCCGCAGCCTTGGTGCTTGCGGTCTGTGGTCTGGCGTTTCGCCGGGCTTCGGCCCCCTCCATCCCCACCACTGAAGCCAGGCTGGGTGATTTCGTAGATTACGTCTCAGTCAGGGGCACGATCCAGGCCGTTCGCTCCATTCAGCTCACCGCTCCTTCTGTGGGAACCGACTTGCAAATCATCAAACTGGTGCCGACTGGAAGTGTGGTCAAGAAAGGCGATGTGGTGGCGCAGTTCGATCCCTCTACCTTGAAGCGTACCTTGGAACAAAAACAGTCGGAATTGAGATCGGCTGATGCCGAGATCGAGCATACGCGGGCCGAGGGGCGTCTGACTCAGGAGCAGCAAGCAACGGACCTTCTGCAAGGGCGTTTTGATGTAGACCGCGCCAAGCTCGATGCCAGCAAGCAAGAGATACTCTCGGAGATCGACGGCGCTGAGAATCGGCTGAAAGTCGCCGACGCCGAGCAGAAACTCAAAGAACTTCAGCAAAAAGAAACTTCGGGTAAAAGCTCTGCCGAGGCCGACATCAACGCCAAAAAACACAAACGGGAGAAGGCGTTATTTGATGTCCAGAAGATTGAGCGCCAGATCGCATCTCTCACTTTGCGCGCTCCTTCCGACGGCATGGTCACCTTGCTTCCCAATTATCGTGTCCGTAACTGGATGACGGGTGGCGCGGCCCCGGATTTCAAAGAAGGAGACCGCGCCTGGCCTGGAGCCGGAGTGGTAGAGATTCCGGACTTGGGTTCGGTCCGCTTGAGCGCCCACGTGGATGAAAGCGATCGCGGGCAAATGAAGCTTGATCAATCTGCAGAGATTCGTATTGATGCCGTAGCCGGGAAACAATTCAGAGGGTCTGTGGCCAATATCAGTCCACTTGCCAAGCTTGATTACTCCACGTTTCCCTTTGCCAAGAATTTCGATATCGATCTTCAACTCCTGGAGAGCGATCCCGCAATCCGCCCAGGTATGAGCGCCAGCGGCCGGATTGCCACTGAGAAAATTCCCAATAGCATCATGGTCTCTTCCCAAGCGGTGTTCGATAAAGATGGGCGCTCGATGGTGTATGTTCTCCGTGGTTCCAGCTTTGAAGAACGCGCCGTGCAGGTCTCGCGGCGGACAAAGAATGAGATGCTGATCGCGAGTGGCCTGCGCGCCGGAGAAAGGGTTGCGCTTCGGAATCCCACCCAGGAGAAGCCTGAAAGCCGGTGAAGAAAAAAATATTGCGCATTGCGGCGGTTGTGTTGGGCACTGGGGTCCTTGGGCTGGGGATCGCCTACGCCGTTCAGCAACTTCGTCCTGCTCCCAAGGTCATTCCCACAACCCATGTGCAAAAAGGGACTTTGGGAGTGGACGTGCACACCGAGGGCGAATTGCACACTCCTCATTCTGTCATGCTGGTGGCGCCGCCCGTGAATGGAGTTCTTCAGATCGTCCACATTGCCAAAACCGGGAGCGCGGTCAAGGCCGGGGACGTCGTCATAGAATTCGACCCCAGCGAGCAGGAATACAACCTCGCGCAGAGCCGCTCGCAATTGGCAGAAGCAGAGCAGCAGATCGCCAAAGCCAAGGCGGATGCCGAGGTCAAGAAGGCGGAAGACAAGGTCGCTCTGCTCAAGGCAAAGTTCGATGTGCGGCGCGCTGAACTCGAGGTGAGCCGCAACGAACTGGTCAGCGAAATCGATGCCAGGAAGAATCAGCTCACCCTGGAGCAGTCCCGGAGGCATCTGGAACAGCTTCAACAGGACATCAACTCTCGCGCTGCCTCCAGCAATGCAGCCCTCGCCTTGTTGATAGAAAAGAGCAGGACATCTGCCTTAGGAATGAAGCAGGCGCAGCAGACGATCGAGAACATGAAATTGAAGTCGCCGATCGCCGGACTGGTGTCGGTCAAAGAGAACCAGGATGCCACCGGAGGCTGGTTCATGCAGGGAATGACGATTCCGCAATACCGTGAAGGCGATGTGGTTTATTCCGGCCGATTTATTTCCGAGGTTCTCGACATGAGTCAGATGGAGGTGGTAGCGAAAATCTACGAGAGCGACCGGCCTAATCTGTCCGAGGGACAAAGCGCCGAAATTCACATCGATGCCGATCCCCAAGAAGTCTATCAAGCCAAAGTCAAAAGCATTGCCGGCATGGCTTCCCGTACCGACTGGGGACCGTCCACGATCCAACGTTTTGATGTAGCTTTCACTCTGGTGAACCCAAAGCGAGCTCCGCGTCCTGGGACTTCTGCCGAAATCATCGTCCGGGGCACTCAGCTCAAGGACCAGCTTTATTTGCCCAGTCAGTGCCTGTTTGAAAAAGATGGCAAGCCTGTCGTCTATGTCAAACACGGCGACCACTTCGAAGCTACAGAACCTAAGATCAAGCTGCAAACAGAGAACCGGATGATCGTCGAGAATCTACCAGAAGGAACTGAGGTTGCCCTGGTAAACCCCGAGGCGCAACATAAGAAACAGCCCCAGGGTGGCTCGCCTTCTTCCATAGGAGTTGGCCAATAATGCCGCGGGACACACAAGGCAAACGCCGCCCACTGCCGAGCGCGGGCCAATATTTTGCCGATCTCGGCTTCGGCCTTGAAAATCTTTTCCTGCACAAGTTGCGCTCTCTTCTCACCATGCTGGGAATGATTTTTGGCGTAGCCGCGGTGATTGCCATGCTTTCCATCGGCGCCGGCGCCCGGCAGCAGATCATGGCGGCGATTGAACAGATGGGAGTGCGAAATGTAATCGTGGAAGCGCACGAATCCAACTCCTGGGAAGATCTGATGCAGGTGAGAAAGCTCTCCCTGGGGCTGACGTTGCGCGACTTCCGCGTGATTCAATCGAATGTTGCCAGCCTCGTCCAAGGCACGCCTCGCAAGCGATTTGCTCCCGGACGCATGGTCCCGAAACCACAGCATGAAATGCCGGTGATATACGGTGTAGGCGCCAACTATGAGCAGATTGCAAATCTAAAAGTGACGCAGGGCCGCTTCTTCAACGACGAAGAAAATGCCCATGCTGCTGCTGTCGCGGTCTTGGGACAAGGCGCTAAATCCAGCCTTTTTGGACAGGCCGAGGCTGTCGGTCAATATATCAAGATCAACGAGCAATGGTTTCATGTGATTGGAACGGTTGGTCTCCAGCTCAGCTTTCAGTCGAGCAACACCGAGCTTCCCAACCAGGATTTCAATAACCTGATTTATATCCCTCTCGAATCAGCCATGTTCCGCCTGGAAGATAATCGCAGCGGCTACAAGGACGACATCGACGGCATTTATCTTCAAGTCGGCTCGGCGTTGGACACTATCGCCACGGCCGATGTAGTTCGCTCTTTGTTAAACGCCTCCCACAGAGAGGCTGGGGACTTCAGCGTGATCGCCCCCGCCGAGTTGCTGGCCCAGCAAAAACGAACCCAACACATTTTTGACCTAGTGATGGTAGCCATTGCGTCGATTTCTCTGTTGGTCGGCGGAATAGGCATCATGAATATCATGTTGGCCAGTATCCTGGAACGGACCCGGGAGATTGGGATTCGTCGCGCCATTGGCGCGCGTCAACGAGATGTAGTCCGCCAATTCCTGGTGGAAGCTGTATTGATTTCATTGCTGGGAGGGTTGATCGGCATCGCCTTTGGGTTTGGGATGTCGAAGTTGATTGCCTGGCTGGCAGGATGGTCCACCGTTACAACCGTCAGTTCGATCTTACTGTCGTTTTTGTTCTCGGTATCCGTAGGGCTGTTGTTTGGAATTTATCCTGCAACAAAGGCCGCGCGCCTCGATCCTGTAGAGGCGATTCGATACGAATAGGATAACTAACAGAGCGCAAGGTCCCTCCATGTCTCCGCTTCGCGGACACCTCTCGGGATGACGATGGAACCGATACACTATCTCTTAGATTGCCATAAACGATTGTCATGAGCATGAAAAACAAAAAACTTACGCTTGTGTTATTCCTCGTCGTTTGTACTGCTCTCACTTCCGCACAGGTTTCGTCTTCGCCTGGGTATGTTGGCACTTTGTTCCATCGGGTTCGTCCAGTGATGCAACTTCCTGGCCCCGCTCACCTCGAAGACTTTGTCAAAGATGGCAAGCTTCGCCTGCGCCTGGATGATGCGCTCCTGCTCACGCTTGAAAACAATGCAGACGTCAGTGTGGACCGTGGTCAATACGATCTTTCGCGGTTCGCTCTGCAAAGGGCTTATGGCCCGTTTGACCCATCAATTACGGCGGGCTTTGCGCCCACGCGTTCTGTATCTCCTACTACTTCATCGCTTCAAGGAGCGGCGACACTCAGCAGCCTGATCCAGACTTCCAACGTAGATTACGCCCAGCAATTTCAGACCGGTACGTTGTTTGGAGCTGGCTTGAACACGACGCGCTCCACCACGAACAGCAGTTTTGCCACTGTGAATCCATCATTTTCTTCGGGGCTCACGTTTTCTCTACAGCAACCGCTGTGGCGCAATGGAAGCATCTTCGCGAACCGCGCTCCCATCATTATTGCCCAGCGCGGCATTCGCCAATCACGAGCAACGTTTCAGGCCCAGGTGAGTGATGTCGTGGAGCGTGCCATCAACCAATATTGGGATGTAGTGGAAGCGCGCAAGAACCTGGAAGTGATCCGCAAATCCGTGGAGTTGGCCGACGCAACCTACAAGCAGGACAAAAGAGCGCTCGAGCTTGGAGCGCTGCCTCCGCTTGAAATCTATCGTTCGGAATCCCAGGTAGCCCAAAAAAAGATTGCTTTGATCCAGGCCGAATACAATCTCAAACGCGTCGAAGATACTTTGCGCCAGACGATTGGCGCCGACCTCGATCCCCGCATCGGCGCTCTCGATCTGGACCTGACGGAGAACGCCGAAGCCAGCAGCACTCTGGCTGCGGTGGATCTTTCGGACATCCTGAACCAGGCCTTGAAGAGCCGATCTGAGATTGAGGCCCAGCACCAGCAACTCTCTATTGACGATGTCAACGTGCGGGTCGCCAACAATAACCTGAAGCCCGACCTTAGTCTGAGCGCCAGCTACACCAGCAATGGGCTGGGCGGAGTCTCGTTTGCCAATTCAGCGACCGGCCCGGTTGTGATTTCTAATGGCGGATTTGGCGATTCTCTGGCGCAGCTTGCCGGATTCAATTTTCCCACGTATGGCATGAGCCTTCAGTTACGGCTGCCACTCCGCAACCGCGCGGCCGCGGCCGATCTTGGCTCAGCTCTCGTCTCCAAGAAAAATGACCTTTATAAAATGCGTTCCCTGGAGCAGACCATCTCCACCGAAGTCAAGAATTCTGTACATGACCTGGAACAATCAGAGTTAATCATCACCGCCGCCCAGACATCACGTGATCTGGCAGCCAAGACGTTGAGTGCAGAAGAGCGAAAATATCAGCTAGGCGCAGGAACGATCTTTTTCGTCCTTGATGCCCAAAACCAGCTTTCGGCAGCCGAACTGGCCCTGGTGCAATCCCACATTGCCTATCAGCGCGCGCTGGCAGAGGTAGATCATGCCTCAGGTTCGATCCTCGCAAAACACAATTTAAGCGTGGGTCCATGATTGCACCCCACGATCATTCACGATCATTAAGGAGAACCACGTGCCTAAGAGAAAAATCTTTGAGGAAATGATGGAAGGTATCGCTGCGATGAAGCAATATCGCGACGGCAAGCTGACGTTGCGCAGTTGTCACATCTCTCCAGCGCCTCGTCCGTC
This sequence comes from Candidatus Angelobacter sp., assembly GCA_035939855.1. GTDB lineage: Bacteria > Acidobacteriota > Terriglobia > Terriglobales > Acidobacteriaceae > Angelobacter. Next base: position 9,425 of record DASZFK010000169.1, on the reverse strand, counting down.
CACAGACTCAGAACTTTTTAAAGACACGGGCAAAAAACTTCGAAGTTCAAGAGCAGAGGGGAAGAGTCGCAGGGCTAAAACTTAATGTCACCTTTAGAAAATGGCCCAGTTTTGCGACGCTCTACCCCCTGTCATCCTGAACGGAGCGCCGCGAAAAATTGGCCTCGAAAATGAAGATGGGCGCGTAGTGAAGGACCCCGATAATGTGTCGGTCTAAATTGCGGATTCGGGGTATTCGACCCCAATTGCCAAAGCTTCTGGATTCAAGTCTTACGCAGTATCGTGGCCACCCTCTTCAACCCAACTTAACTTATAGCAAAATCTGGGTAGAACACCTCGCATCCGCGATTTAGCTCCAAACATTTTCGGGGTCCTTCACTTCGCGCCGATCATATTCTTGATTGTGAAATTCCTTGCCGCGCTCCGTTCAGGATGACAGAGGGTGAGCGGGCTACAGCGTATAGACATTCTGTAAATAAGTGATATTAGGCTAACGCTCAAATCAGCAAGGACTACCGGTAGCGCACCATGCCTCGTAAACACAGATACCAATAACAATAACTGCGAGGGCCGATTCGAACCGATTTCAGTCAGATCGGAACGAACCGGCCCTCTCAAGTCTGAAACGGCCACTCAGAGCTTGCACGAGCGAAGTGGACGCTGTTCAGAACGTTCTTTCCCCCTGCCGTTTCCCCGTTCGTAACAGGAGCTCACCTTACTTTTACATCACCAAGACGGAAACCAGCGTGGCATTTTCGGAAAACATGCAAAGCGAACCTATTCCCAAGAAAGGAAACAGACTTTACCCGGTAATAGGCGGGGGGCCTTACAATCAGACGCTTTGATCAATGGGGGAATCCGGTGGGGGGACCGGAGAGTGAGAAAAGGGTATCTATTTCTTTCTCTTGCTTACATGAAAAGTAAAGCTGTTCAGTTCTTCCTGTTTCCCTTTGGAAGTCACATACCTCAGGTCAACCAAGTAGTCTTTATTGTGAGCCAGAAAGATCGTCGGAACTGTGAACAAAATGACGGGACCGGTGACGCTGGAGATAGCGCTATCTCTTTCCCGCAGCAGGTTCTCGCTCAAGATTTCCTTTTCTTCGAGAAACGGCTTTAGCACAGCGCGATAGAACCGATGAGCATCACTTCCGATTGGCAGCTTCAGGTTTACAAGAGAGGGATGTTCGGGGACAACCACCGTCGGCTGCTCCCGGCCACCTGGACCGCGGGTCACTGAATCATCGCCCAATAGCATGTAGGAGAGCACGGGTTCTTGCTTCGGAATCGCTATTTCCGGGGGCTTTGTCACGGAAGCCATCTCCACTCTTTCGCGAGCCAACTCCTGGTTAACCTTTTCATAAGCAACGCGCTGTGCAGCAAGGTCATGCTTGTACATACTCGCGCCCACGTACCAGCCAAGGGCCACCAGCGCCGATGAAGCCAATGCGTATTTGGGTAAAGAGCCGAACCAACGCCGAGAGCCGTTCCCCTCCCTGCCCCAAACCGTCGAGTCGTCGGAAAAACAGACCAACGATACCGTAGCGGACCGAACTTCCTGGGCGGCAGGAGCCGGGCTGATGGACAAGACCAGCTTTTTTCTGCCTCGGATGGAAATCCTGGAAGTGATTGGAGACATGCCCTGACCTTCGGTATAGCCGATCAGTTGAGAGGCCAGCAGAAGTTCTTTGCCTCTGCCATGGGCCCATATTTCAATCAATTCAGCGCCTTCCTGGATTTCGAATTGCGTTTGACCTTCACGATCCAGGTCGATAATCGCCCGCTCCTGATGGTCGACCAGGACCCGCAACACGCTCGGCGAGGCATTTTGACGCAATGCTGCCTCTGCGGAAAGACTGTCTCGAATCGATGTGAGTTCTTCTTTTGTCAGCCGGGCTGTCGGTGACGACTGGCCTGGGTGGGTGTCAGTTTTATCTGTGTCCATAAGGAACCTCGGTAGAGCCAATTTTTCTTCAGGCGGGTCAAAACCGAGGGCTTTGATCAGCCGCCCAGAACAAATAGGGTCGATTAATGCATGGCACCGATTGATTTCAATTTTGTCCTGCTTCAACTTTTCATGGCTTTGGCCAGACAACAAATGACAGAGATGACCGGTATCGGGGCCAAGGTTTGCTGGGATGAGACAACTGCCCATGGTGCTCCAAGGCGTGAATGCGGTAAGACACTCGCGAACCAGGCTCACCCAGCGACACTGGTCCGGATTCGCTTCAAATCTTACCTCTCCATGGGCCGTCTTGACAGGCTGGAGGTATTTACCGAAGCGGTCCTCCAATTTGGTCATCAGCACGCTTTTGGCCCTGCGATATTCATCCGCACCCAGATAACGGTCGGTCATGAACTCGTAAGCCTTCTGGACTTCGCCCGTGCTGTAGTTGTGCAGGATGCGATGCAGGCCAATATTGACGTGAAATGACGACATGGCAGTGGTCATGCGCACCAGGTTCTTGATGTAGCGGACCACCAGATCCTGGGCCGTATGCTGGCCGGATTGCTCCTGCTGCTTTTCGAAATAATCGGACTCAAAGTAGATGAGCCACTGAAGGGTATCGCTATCATTGCGGTTCACCCTGGTGATCCAACGCTTCAAATATTTGTCGCGCCAATAATTCCTCTTGCTTTCTTGACCGCGCTGGGTCTCCAACTTGTTCATCGCCCTGATCAGAATGGAAACAGCAGTGGGTCGGTGAGGGAAAATAAAATGAGCCAGCGCAAATCCTTTCTCTAATAATTCATCGTGTTCGGCCACGAATACTCCTTCTGGCGACAACCGTAAGCCGGGTACCCTCTCCGTACCCGGCCACGATACAGGTCAGGTTCGACCCAGTTGACAGCATGAAATTGCGCAAACAATCAAAGTGCTATCGCCCGCTAGTTTGCCTTAGAACCGGGCAAACCAGCGTGGCAATTTCGGAAGAGTCCGCCCATTGCAACTTTACAGAACCTGGCTAACCGCTTAAGCCCTACAAACCAGCCGCCAGTGGAAGAGGAATATAGCTGCGGGTAATCAAGGGAATTTCCTGTTAAAAAATCAAGCTTTTGTTTTGCCTACTTATAAACCAGGAATTCTGGCTTTGGCAAGGGCACCATGGGAAAACAGTTCACCGCAAAGGACGCGGAGGGCGCAAAGGAAAACCAAAAGCAACCGCAGAGGCCGCAGGGAGCGCAGAGTACGCAGAGCAGCAGAGCCGCAACCAAAACCTTTTCTTACCGCGGATCAACGCGGAGGAACGCGGATTAATACCTGCTTCCCACTGATCTCCACTGACACCACTGATCTGAATGCAGCTTGATAAATTCCTTCGCAGCTAGGCAAGAATTTGATTGTTAGCATTGCAGAGTAGCAGAGAAACAAAACCAGTTCACCGCAAAGTACGCCAAGGACGCAAAGGCCAGAAACGCGTGAAAAGAACTGAACCATACAACATGTGGCCATCGTGAAGACTCGTATCAGAGCACGGCCTGACCGGCTGCGGAGTCATGCCGCCGAGTGCCCACGAAGCGGGCTCCAGCCCCATGTCACTTACTTTACAAAATGTCTCCACCATAATCTATCCATCCCCCTGTCATCCCGAACGAAGCGCGGCAAGAAATTCAAAGCTACGAATAAGATCGGCGCGGGAGTGAGAGCCTGTCCTGAGGCTAGCCGAAGGAGACCCCGATAACATTTGGGGCTTAATTGCAGATACGAGGTGTTCTACCCCAGTTTGTAGCTAAAAAAATCTCAAGGGTCGCACGTTATCGGGGTCCCTTCTCTTCGTTCAGGGCAGGCTCTTCACTTCGCGCCTATCCATTTGCAAAGCTTAGTTTATCGGCGCGCTCCGTTCAGATGACAAGGGGTGAAGTATTTTGTAAAACCCGGCCATTTTCTAAAGTAAGTGACATTGGGCCTCAGCCCGTGCACCGTCTCCCTCTCGCACACGTGCCGGTCAGAGCATGTGAAAATAGATTGTCATGAAAATAATGCCAGAAAAGGCGAGGCAGCCCGACGTGCCCCAAGATATTGCCGAGTGGGGCGAGCTTGTATTGAGCGCTCATCGGAGGATTCGACCGTTGGTGTTGGAAACGCCGGTGGAATCGATCTCTGATTTGGCGCCTGAAGCCTCAGTGCGGCTGCTTGCGAAGCTCGAAAACCTTCAGAAGACCGGATCATTTAAATTGCGGGGCGCAACCAATAAGATCAGTTTGCTTTCAAGCCAGCAAAGATCACGGGGGGTGATCGCCGCGTCCAATGGCAACCACGGACTGGGTGTGGCTTCGGCAGCAAAGGATGCAGGCATTGCCGCTGAGATTTATGTCTCGTCGTATGTGTCGCCTTCTAAGGCCAGCCGCATGGAGCAATTTGGAGCTGCTGTTTGCCGGGTTGGCGAAACCCCATTAGAGGCGGAGCTGGCAGGACGGAGGGCGGCGACTGAATCCGGGAAAGCCTTCATTTCGCCCTATAACGACGTTGACGTGATTGCCGGCCAGGGCACGATTGCCGTGGAGTTACAAACACAGACACCTGCCCTGGATGCAGTTTTTGTCGCGGTTGGTGGCGGTGGGTTGGTCGGTGGAATCGGCGCTTATTTCAAATGGGTTGCGCCGCGCGTGGAAGTCGTAGGCTGCTGGGCCAAAAGCTCTCCTGTTCTTTACGAATGCTTGAGGGCAGGGCAAATCGTAGATGTTCTAGAACAACCGACGCTTTCCGAGAGCACAGCGGGCGGGCTGGAAGCCGACTCCATAACGTTGGATTTGTGCAAGCGGGTGATTGACCGGTCCGTTCTCGTATCTGAAGATGAGATCCTTACAGCCATGCGAAAAATAAGGGATGTGAAGGGATGGCTTGTTGAAGGCGCAGCCGCGGTGGCCTTGGCGGCAGCGCTCAAAGACACAAGCCGCTATCGGAGCAAGACCGTAATGGTTATTATTTGCGGCGGCAATCTCTCACCACAGGTGCTAGATAAGCTTTGAATCCCTGCTTGGAAGGCAGCTCATGACAAGCGCGCAATACGGAGATGTATCGGTTGTATTGGAACAACATGTTGCCCTGGTTGAAATTCATCGTCCACCGCACAATCATTTCGATCAGCAGTTGATTCGGAGCCTGGCTGACGCCTTTGAGTCGTTGGACAAGGACCCTGCCTGCCGTTCGCTGGTGCTGGCTTCCGAAGGCAAATCATTTTGTGCGGGTGCAGACTTCAGTAAGCGGCCCGCCGCGCGCAGCGATGAGTTGGCTTCCGGCGCAGCGAGCCTGATCTACAAAGAGGCTGTCCGCTTGTTTTCCTGTGAAAAGCCGATAGTGGCTGCCATTCAAGGCCCGGCTGTTGGAGGAGGCCTTGGTCTGGCGCTCCTCGCTGATTTCCGGGTGGTCTCTCCCGAGGCCAGGTTTGTGGCCAATTTTGTGAAACTCGGTATCCATCCGGGGTTCGCCGTCACCTATACGCTGCCGCGGCTGATCGGCATGCAGCGCGCCACGCTCATGCTCTACACCGGGCGGCGCATTTATGGAGAAGAGGCAGTGGCATGGGGGCTGGGTGATGTTCTCGCGCCGCCCGATGGCGTGCGCGATGCTGCCCGGAAACTGGCTGCAGAAATCGCTGAGGGCGCGCCGCTGGCTGTCCGTTCAACCCGGGCTACCATGCTGCGTGGCCTGGCGGACGCCGTAAAGTCGCAGACAGATCATGAATTCGCGGAGCAGAGTTGGCTCTTTCAGACTGAGGACCACCAGGAAGGTATACGAGCGGTGCGCGAGAAAAGAGCGGGACAGTTCAAGGGCAAGTAGAGCTGAGGATCCGTTCGTACACGAGCCGCAGTCAGGGTGATGGTCACAACAAAGCCCGTATCCAGTCGCTCTGCGCCCATTGCCGGACTGTCTTGCCCTGCCCATCGCGGTCTTGCGGATTCGCACCAGCTTTGAGCAGCCGCTCGATGATCTCCTTTTGAAAGGCCTTCGCTTCCGGTAATCCGCTTCCTCCCCTGCCGGTGTTTTGCACGGCGAGGTGCAACGGTGTCGATCCGCTTTTGTTCTTGAGTCGAACAGCAGCGCCATTGCGCAGCAATGCATCCACGGCGCTCAGACTGCGTTGCCGAACGGCTCGATGTAGAGGAGCGATGCCGCTCTTATCCAGTGCATTTGGATTCGCTCCCTGTTCAATCAAAAAGACGATCATTCTGGCTTGTGCCTCGGAATCCCACTTGCGTACGCCAGGGCCTCCATCCGATGCGTAATGCAAGGGGCTGGCACCCCTTCTGTTTCTTGCCGAGATATCCGCCCCGTTGCTGATCAGTGCCTGGCCAATCTCTTTTCGATACCCGGCCGCCGCGGCGTGCAATGGTGTATCGCCGGCAAAGAGATAGTGTTCGATGGCTGAAAAGAAAAAGTCAGTCGCTGTTTGCCGCGTGGCGCCCACAACAAGGCGCTCTCGCGCCAGGGAAGGCGTGGTTTTAAGCAGCTTTGTCACCTCATCCGCATCATTGCGGATGATCGCCTGAATGAGGGACATCAGCTCTGAAGATCTGTGTGAATTGGCACTGATCAGTTTTGAAGTTCGCAATGTTAACCTCGGTTGCGTTCGTCTGAGAGCACGCGATTCATAAGCGTGATAAACGAAGACTACAAAACGATTCGATCAGCCTGTCGATGGAATTGGGCATGCATTTCTAATTCTACGCACCCCGAAACAGTTCACAAATCGCACAAGGCCCAGGATTATCGAGCGAAGCGTTTTTCGATACCATGATGTTTCCAGTGAGAAGGGAAGAACCATGAAACCGGACCGCTTAACCACTGCTTCCATCGAAACAAAACTGATTCACGCCGACCGGCATTTGAACTCGACCTCGGCCGTCTCGCCACCTATTTGCCAGACTGCAACTTTTCGCGCACATTCGGCTGAGGACTTCGCCCATCGCTCTGATGAGCCACGCCATCCTGAATTTTACGCGCGCTATGGCAATCCAACGTCGAGCCAGGTGGAAAGCGTTTTGGCTGCTCTGGAAGGCGCCGAGTCGGCTTTGGTGACTGCTTCCGGCATGAGCGCCGTCAGCACGGCGGTCCTAACCATCGTCGGGCAAGGCAGCCATGTAGTCGCACAAACCAATCATTACGGCGCTACCATCACGCTGCTGCAGAAGCTTTTGCCAAAATTCGGAGTAGCGGTCACGCAAGTGGATCAGCGCGATGCTGCCGCATTCGAACGAGCGCTGAAGCCCAATACCAAGCTGATTCTGGTTGAAACTCCCAGCAACCCGGTGATGGCTCTCACCGACTTGCGCGCGGTTGCATCGCTTGGAAAAGCACGAGGCATCACAACCCTGGTTGATAGCACTTTTGCTACACCGATCAATCAGCGTCCCCTCGATCTCGGTTGTGACCTGGTATTTCACAGCGCCACAAAATATTTTGGCGGGCACTCCGACCTGCTTGCCGGAGTGGTGATGGGCAGCAAAGATTGGATCACGCAGATATGGAACACCCATATCGTGCTGGGCGGAGTGCTTGGCCCTTTCAATTCATGGTTGATGCTTCGGGGGTTGCGAACCCTGGCGCTCCGTATTCGCCAGCACAACCAGAATGCAATGGCCTTGGCCGAGTTCCTCGAAGGTCATCGCGCCGTTAAGGCCGTCCACTATCCCGGATTGAAGAGTTATTCTCAGCACGATCTGGCGCGCAATCAAATGCTGGGTTTCGGCGGCATGCTCAGCTTTGAAGTCCACGGAGGAACGGAAGGCGCGAATCGCTTTCTAGACCGTCTCCGTCTGGCTTCGCACGCCACCAGCCTGGGTGGAGTGGAAACTCTGGCGGTCAACGCAGCTTCGAACTTCGCACATTACATGAGCGTCGAGGAGGCGGCACGGCTTGGCATCGTTCCTGGCCTGATCCGCGTTTCAGTCGGCCTGGAGGGACAAAACGATCTCATGGCTGACTTTGACCAGGCATTGGGATAGCTGCCGGGCAGCATCGTATAATCAGCACTATGACAGTTACTTTGAACCTCAAGCCAGAAGTGGAAGCAGGTTTATTGGCACAGGCGCAGGCAAATGGGATGACCCTGGAGGAGTATCTTCTTTCGATGGTCGAAGGAGCTGCGCTTTCGGTGGGACAAAAGACCTTGTCGCCTGAGGAGCGCGCAACTGCCTTTGAGGTATGGTCCGCAGGTCACCGTCCCACCCCTCCCCTTTCCGATCAGGCGGTCAGCCGCGAATCGATGTATGAAGGCCGCGATCGGTAATGCGTGTCCTCGTTGACAAGGTGTCAAGGTCTACGATGCACGGCTGGTGGCCATAATAAGTGTGTATTCTATTAGCAGCATTCTGACATTCAATGCGGCTGATTTTCAGCGGTATCGAACAGTTGTCGCGTTGCAACCCTCCACGCTGTTATCGTCTTGATGTCTCGTAGCTTAGCCATAATTTTTTCTGGCGGGGATGCAGAGAATCGAACTCTGATCTCACGGTTCGAAGCCGCGTGCCCTGATCCGTTGGACCACATCCCCGCTGTAAGCTGCTTGAACCAGCAATTATGATCTAAGGAAAGAATAAACCGGACGGCTACGCTTTGTAAGCATCGAACTTCTCCAGAAACCGCTGGATGTCGTTTTTCTGCAAATAATACGGAGTAGAGAGCCTGATCTTGTGCGGAGCGCCGCCACGGATGCGGATTTTATGTTGTTTCCAGAGAGCGTATTCGAGGTCCGGCATTTTTTTCGGAGGCACGTTGACTGTAACAATTCCACAACGAAGCGCCGGATCGGGCGAGGTCAAGGATTCGACGCCGCGTTTGAGCATCTCGGCGTGAATGTAGTCGGCAAGCTGGCGGTGGCGCTTTTCGATCCGTTCGAGGCCGATCCAGTTGGCAAAATCCAGCGCAGCTTGCAATCCGGCGAGCATGGGCACGTTCGATGAGCCGATATGCTGGAAGCGCTCGGCCTTGAGTTCGGGTTCATCCCATCCGTGGGTGGCAATGGTGTTCCATATCTTGTTCATGATGGCTTCATCGCGAAGAAAGAGATATCCGGTGCCTTTGGGCGCTTGCAGCCACTTGTGCGGCGACGAGGTATAGAGGTCGCAGCCAATCTCCTGGAGGTTGAGGCGCATCATGCCGGTGACGTGAGCGCCATCAAAAGCAGAGATGATGCCCTTAGAGCGGGCCAGCGCGGCGATTTCCTTGACCGGCATGACCACTCCAGTGGTGGTAGTGATGTGGCTGACGAAGATAATCCGTGTATGGGGCGTGAGAGCATCGTTGATGCGATTGAGGATTTCGGCAGAATTCTTCGGCGGCTTGGGAATCTCAAACTTCTTCACTACGATGCCATATCGTTTGGCCCGAAGATTCCAGGGCTGTTCTCCCCCGGGATGTTCCTGATCGCTGATAAGCACTTCGTCTCCGGCGCGAAGTTCCAGTCCGTTGGCGATGTAGCTGTTGC
>DASZFK010000168.1:0-2426 GCA_035939855.1 Candidatus Angelobacter sp. | reverse complement strand
CCACATCCACTTTCTCATTGTTCAACACCCGGACGCCCGACTGCTCCATGGCCTCCAGATGCTTGGCATGGCCTGAGAATCCGTCGTGATTGCCGGCCACGAAATAAGCGCCCAGGGGAACGGAGAGTTCGCTCCAGGGTTCGGCCAGGCGGTTTACGTCGGCAGCCAGGCCGTCATAGAGATCACCGCTGATGAAGACGACATCGGGCTGCAGGCGGGCCAACATGCCGATGATGCGCCGTATGAAGTTGTAGTTTCTGACGTGGCCAAGATGTGTGTCGCTGAGCAAAGCGGCTGTGCGTCCTCGCCACGACTCGGGCAGGTTGGGCAGCTTTACGCTGATTCTGGTGACGCGCGTACACGCAGCATTCACCATGCCATAGAGGCTTGCGGCAATGGCGAGAGCAAACAATGCTCCAGCGATTGTTCGGGCCTCGAATGGGAGTCCCAGCAGACGCGCAACCCCATAAACCGGCCAGCACAGAATTGCTGCCAGCAGAAAGAAGCTCAACAGGCCCAGCCAAACGACTGCGACCGTATAAAACAACCGCACTGCCGCCTGAGAGTACCGAAAACCCAGCATTGAAGCCGAGACAAAGCTGACCGACAACAGCGCCATCATGATCTGGAGCTTTAGGTTTCCGGGCCCCCAGAAGCTGGTCCAGGTGAAATAGACGAACCAATGAACAAGGAAAAGAAACGCCTGAATGATGATAATGAAGACGGTAATTCTACGTCGCACAGATGAACCTCAGTAGCCGGCCGCGTAAATGATCAGCGGGGTTACAAAAGACGCTAATGAATTGATGACAGCCAGCCACAAACGATGCTACCAAATCAGCTTATCATTTGACTTCCAGCGAGACGACGCTTCCCTCGGAATTACCTGCATCGCGATAATTCACTGAGATTTTCCGCCTGCTCCAGTTACAGGAGAACTTGTCCGCTCCGAAGACGATGACATGGCCGATATCGGCGACACTCAACCTCCAAGTTTTCGCGCCAGAAACCACGGCTAGGAGGGCGGTGGGAGGCTTCGAGCAGTCCACCGAACTCAGCATGCCTTCGAGGAACTTGATTGGTTCCGGTGACTTCGGCGGCTCCGGTTTCGGTTCGTTCACGACAGTTTCACGCTGATTTGAGTCGGAAGCGGATTCGGAGAGCGCCGATCTCTTCAGAACCCTCGCGGGAGGATCAACGGTCTGCGGGCTGCCGTTTGCATCAGATGGCTGGAAATTTGAGGGCTTGCCAGCAGCCGCAAAAAACGATTTCATCTGCTCTACCTGCTGTGCCGATTGGCTTGCGCGCAGAGCGACTTGCTGATCTGGAACTTTTTCCAGGCTATGCAGCAGGGCAAGCGACTCGTCGAATTTGCGATTGTTCATGTACATCTGCGCCAAGTTCAACTGATAGTGGTAATTGCGCGGGTTCAGGGCAATTGCTTTCTGCATGGTCTCAAGGCCCTTCGCCGGTTCGCCGCCAAATCCCTGGGCAAAGCCTAAGAGCATATACGCATCTGCGAATTTCGGATCCAGGGAGATCGCAGTCTCCAGTTCTTTGGTCAGCTCCGGCAGGTCGGATGGATTGTTGAAGCCACCTTCGCGGCTCAACTGAAGAGCAATGTAGTAGTGGACGCGTGGGTCCTTCGAATCGGCCTGCGAGGCACGACGAAAATAATCTGCAGCTTGCTTGTAGTCCTGTTTCCTCAGGTAGGCATAACCCAGGCCTCGGGAGGCGGCGGCGTTGTTGGGATCGCCTTTCAGGATGTCCTGGAATTCAGCGATGGCTTTTTCCTGATAATCGTTGGAGTGCAGATGAATATCGGCGAGGATGGCGTTGCTATTCGCCGCGCTCAACGGAGTCGTCGTGTAGCCCGAACTCGCGATGGCAGGCAGGGGAAGCTGAAAATATTTGAACTGCCCGCCGCGAATGTAATTGCTGAGGACTTTGTCGAATTGCGTTGTGCTCATGCCAAGAGATTGCTGGAACGCATCCTCATTTGAGACGTTCTTGTGCAGGACTAACTCGAAATACTGCATGATCTTGGGGATGAGCTGATTGTCATAAATATAGTGCACAACCATGCTCGATTCGGCATAGAAGACGGTGCGTCGGTCGCCAGTCTCATTGTAGGTCTGGGAGTTCTGCTGGACCTTAAAGAGATCGGAAGTCTTCATCACGCTCTGGCGCAGTATCTGGTAGGTCTCCTCGGGTATCTTGCCCACGCGCGCGTTTTTGCTATCGACCTCAATCGTGGAAAAGAACTCGGCAAATCCTTCCTCAAACCACGGAGGAAGCTGGTTCTTAAGCATTCCATTCATGAGTTGGTGCGCATATTCATGGAAGACCACGCTGTAAGGATTCTCCACCGACATGTCGAGCATGATGAAGCTGCGATCTTCCCCACCCTGAAAAAGCCCAGCAAG
>DASZFK010000167.1:0-14652 GCA_035939855.1 Candidatus Angelobacter sp. | reverse complement strand
ACGTGTAGGTCGATGCCAAACCTTTTTCCAAAGACACTCCCGGTTCCCAATTCAGAGTGCGGCGCAGGAGTGTGTTATCGGAATTGCGTCCGCGAACGCCCATAGGGCCTTCGCTATGCCGGAGCCTGATCGTTATTCCCGCGATCTGCGCAATCAGGAGAGCAAGATCGTTGATACTGATCATACGGTCCTGACCAAGATTGAGTGGCTGGCCAAACTCGGAGCGCATCAAGCGGAAAATGCCCTCAGTACAATCGTCGATGTAGCAGAAAGACCTGGTCTGCACTCCATCGCCCCAAAGTTCGACTTCGGGATTACCGGTCAATTTGGCAGTAGCAATTTTGCGGCATAGCGCAGCCGGAGCTTTCTCACGTCCGCCTTCCCAGGCGCCCAGGGGACCAAAGACGTTGTGCAACCGGACAATTCTGACCGGCAAGCCGTAATCTTCACCATAGCAAAGGCAGAGCCGCTCAGAGAAAAGCTTTTCCCAGCCGTAAGCATCCTGGGGCTGAGCAGGATATGCATCGCTTTCCTTCAGCGGAGTCACATCGGCATCCGTTTGCTTGTATTCCGGATACACGCAGGCTGAAGAAGTATAAAGATAGCGGCTTACGCCATTTTGACGCGCCGCTTCCAGTGTGTGCTGGTTGATAAGGGAGTTGGTGTGAAGAATCAGGGCCGGATGCGCACTTATATAGCCCATGCCGCCCATATCAGCAGCCAGAGCAAATACTTCATCGATATTTTCGGTCGCGGCAAGGCAGTTCTCCCAACGCCGTAGATCGCGCAATTGGAATTCATCAGCGCGGGTTGGAGCGTAGAGGGGTTCTTTGATATCGACACCACGGACCCAATAACCGAGGTTCTTAAGATAGGTCACTAAATGGTGGCCAATGAATCCGCCGGCGCCGGTAACCAACACTCGTGCAATCACAACTGTTCTCCGATAAGATCAGGCGCAGCATCCGCGCACACGCTGTTCTGCTCTACTTTCTCCATTCCCAGTCCACATCCCAGATAATCTGCCGTGCCAAGAAATTCAGCCGGCCTCAAGATGCGCCACCAGTCAACCACCAAAGGACGCGGTGGAGCCGTGCGCAGATGCCGTGGATGGAGTGTCTTGAATTCTTCCCATGGCGTAGCAATTACAAGCACGGAAGAAGCAGCCGCACATTCTTCCATGGTCGAGGCAAAATATGCCGGGCCTTTCAGTGCACTGCGTACCGCGGGCATCGCAGCGGGATCATAAACGACAACCTGCACACCGGAATGGAGAAGATGCTGAGCCAGCATTACCCCCTGGGATTCTTCTATGACATGGGTATTCGGCTTATACGACATTCCCAGGATGCTTACCGATTCGGGACGCGGCGACAACTCGAGAAGTTTCCCAGCCAGCCGTTGCACCTGTCTGCTATTGATCTGGTCTGTAGCTTTGGGTAAAGCTGCGTCCACGCAAAGATGATCCGACAATGCTAAAAAGGCCTTATTGTCGCGCGGGAAACATGGGCCGCCATAGCCGAATGCTCCTTTCAGGTATTTGGCTCCCACTCTCGAATCCAACCCAATCGCAGCGCAAACCGTGCTGGCGTCAGCCCCCGGCAATCGCTCGCATATTTCCGCCAGCATATTTGCATAGGAAATTTTTGTAGTAACAAATGTATTGAGGGCAAGTTTAGCCAATTCCGCATTCACGAAGTTGGTGCGCACTAAAGGCGGTGATCCGGCGCACAATGTACCGTAAAATCGCTCCAGAATGCCCCCCGACACCGGATCTGACTCTCCGATCAAAACCATATCTGGGTTGAGCATATCGCGGATCACACTTCCCAAAGCTATGAATTCAGGGTTGTAGCAAACCCCAAAGTCCAGGCCGCATTTTTTCCGGGAAAGGTGCTCCATAGCCGGCACGATGCTGCTTTCCATGGCTCCCGGCATGACGGTGCTCGAAACCACAACCAGATGATATTTTGTGCTATTCCTCAGAACAGAGGCAATGGAGCGGACCGCCGGCAGCACAAATTCCAGAGAAAACATCCCATCTGGCTTTGAAGGAGTAGGCACGACAACAAAAGTGATATCGCTGCAAGCGACTGCCGATTCCATTTGAGTTGTGGCAGAAATGCGCTCTACATTACGCGCCAGCAAATCATCCAGTCCGGTTTCCTGCACAGGGGCGACACCCGTGTTGACAGCGTTTACCACGGCAGGATCAATGTCCACTCCGGTAACGTGATGGCCACGACCGGCGGCGACAGCAGCGAGCACAGCCCCTAGTTTTCCCAGTCCTACAACAGAGATATTCATGTATCAGTCCGGAGTTCCCGATACGACCGCAGGGATTGAATTTGTATCATGACCGCCAGAGCCATTGGATTGACCAGTACCGACGACCTGTGTAATAGCTTCGGCCAGTAATGAAGCAGCTTCAGAAGAGAATCCTGTCCGCCGGGCAAACTCATTTCGATCCAGGCCATTGAGGCAGAAATGAATGCATTGGTCCAACAGGTTCAACTCCAAGAGGCTGAAGGCGGTCTCAGTATCGGAGGGCGGTGGTGCAACTTCCAAGCGACGATATAGGTTATGGGCCTGTTGAGCCGCAGGATTCGAAGCCCCATTCTTGAGAGTTTCACTCAACACAGCCAGAAAAAAATGACGATAATCTGGCGTGACAAAGAAACTAAGGTGATTCCCTTTCTTGTTCGCGGTCTGTGGCAGGTTGGTGGTGCCGGACATGCCCCTGACTTTCGGACGAGCACTGAATGTGGCATGGAGCAAACCATCCTGTTTTGCAGCGGCGGCGGCCTCCGCTAAAGCATGCTCAAAGTAAAAGCCGGCAACATCATCAATACTCTCCCGCCGTGGAACCAGGTAATTCCACAGGAACTCTCGGGTGGAAACAAAGCATTCGCTGGGTATCTTTTGCCTGTGGACGGTGCAGCTCAATAAAGCCGCATGTTCCGAGCGCCGCATATCCGCCAGAATGTCGGGAAAGTTCTCGATGTAGTACCGCCCGGTAACTTTGACAACCAGAGTGGAGTTCTCAAGTTTACAGTTTGTGAGTGCGTAGTGAATGGCCCCAAGCTCTCCATATCCTTTACCTCTGATTGACTCGCGTTCCGGTGACTTGTAAGACAGGAAAGTTACCTTCTTCGCGCGGGAATTAAATTCATGTGTCAGAGCGACCAGTTCGTCCAGAGGTGAACCAGAGTTTTCACAAAATATGATGGTGGGTATAGAGGGTTCAGAGAGCCATTTCAGCAGGGCAGTCTTGTAATCCAGCATGCGCACCGCTGGATTTGAGCGATGAATGAAGGGTGTCTTGCCTGTGTCTATCGTTGCAGACAGCAATAACACGAATCGGTCGTCAAAAACTTGCTTTTGGCTCATGGTATTGCCGGGATTGGCCGTCCGCGCCACAACTTAGAATCATCGCCTCGGGCATCCCGACTATTGTATCTTCAGGCCAGACGGGTTTTTACCAATCTTTCCGCATTTCGACCAAGCTTCTTGTAGCGCCGGTGGCTGATCTTCTTGCGCCAGCCAATTCCTGAGGATATACTGTGCCGCAGGCTACTTTCTCATACCTCGCCCGGTTTGTGGCGAAGTTGTAGACCCAAACAAGAGCCCCCTCGTGGGGGGCTGTCCCTGCTGCATCTGGCGGAGGTCACTTTCGTGAAGATTTTTTTCGTTTCCGTTCCAATTGAATTTCCGTTGGCAAATTATTGTCTTGCCGCCCAGTTGTCAGCTACCCCCGAAACGAGTGATGTTAAGATCAAAATCTTGAGCCTGGATAGCGGCCGGCTGCGCGACTATAACCGCAAGAATGCCGAGATCTGGAAATACATCGCTTATGTCGAGGAAGAGCGGCCTGACATTATCGCCTTTTCTGTGTACCTGTGGAGCCATCTGAGCATCCGTGAACTGATCGCAATCACCAAGAAAATCTATCCCGGCATTTCCATCATCGTAGGGGGACCCGAACTTGGCACGCAGCTCGAAGCCGAGTCTTGGGTACGCGGTGGCGATGTGACAGCAGCCGTGCGTGGCGAAGGTGAAATTACCACGGTTGAGGTGGTTCAACGCCTACGCCAGAGAGAGAGCCTATCAGGTGTGCAGGGGTGCAGTTGGTGGGACGGCGAAAAAGTCATTCATGAACCTGCCCGTCCTCCAATCAAGGACCTTTCTCGATTGGCTTCCCCTTACCTCACTGGATGGATCACCGAGGACCTGTTTGACTGCTCGACATCAACCAAGACGGGCGTTTTTCCGCGTGCCTTTCTGGAAACTTACCGCGGCTGCTACATGCAATGTTCCTATTGCCAGTGGGGCAATGGGACGGCGTTGCGCTTTTCCTTCCCGCAGGACCGGGTGCGTGAGGAGCTCTCATGGATTCTCTCCCGCCGCGTAAAGATGTTGTGGATTGTGGATGCAATGTTTGGTTACAAGAAGCAAATCGCGAAGGACCTTTTGCGCCACATCATCGAGGAGAAGCGCCGTCATAACGCCCAGACCAGCATTGTGTGTTATCACAACCAGGACTTTTTCGATCCTGAACTTTTTGAGCTATATCGGGAAGCGAATGTCTCGGTGGAGGTGGACCTGCAGAGCACAAGCAAAGAAGTGCTGACGCGGGTGGGCCGCGCCAAATGGTACATTGACAGCTTTGACCGTCACCTGGAAGCATTCCGGAAGCAACGGGTCCCGACGACCGGAGGGGCCGACCTGATCATTGGCCTGCCTGAGGACCGTGAAGAAACATTCGCCGATTCGGTCAATTTTCTGCTTCAGCGCGGCATGCACATCAATCTGTACCAGACCTCCATCATTCCCGATACGCCAATGTCCCGCACGATTCAGGAGGATGGAATTGTCTTTTCCGAGATTCCTCCCAGAGCAGTCTTCACCAACAAGACCTTTCCTGTAGGAGAGATGGTGCGTGCGCGCCTGATCGGGCATGGCGTGGATTTCTTCAAGCGTTATCCCAAGACTGCAGCTTTGTTGTGGCGGCAGAGATTTGAGCGTCCGGTGGATTTTTGCCGGGAACTGGGCCTGCAAGTCTGGCAACGCTATGGGCTGATGTATGGTGAAAGCCACACACATGATGCCGTACTGGCTGAAAAGCAGGACCTTCTGATCGAGTTGCTGCCGGAGTTTTGTCCCCAGCAATGGCTGTTGCCCATCGTCGCCGAATTGTTCAAGTTTGAGGCTGAGGCTTCCAAGCTTTGTTATCCGGTGACCGGCAGCTCCCCGATCCTGCGTGCGAATTCCCAGGCGGCTCTGCCACAAGATGAAAGCTGGCTGGAGGCGCGGCCGAAGTTCCGCGCCGATGCCGTTGTAGTCCTGCGCTTCAAATATCGCCTGGACAAGATATTGAACTACTGGAACCAGAAAGGCGAAATTCCGCCCGATGACATGTTACGCAATCTCGAATGCGCTCCCTGTATAGCATTGCTTTACCTCTCCGAGTGGCGCTCCACCAGCCACATCATGATCAGTTCAGAAGTGATCCATCAATTGCTGCTGCGCTTTTCAGGATATTTCACGATTGCCGTGTGCCTGGACAGCTTTACCAAGGGCTGGCGCACCCAGGACCTTTCACCCTTGCGCGAGAGACTCTCCTGGCTGGCCCAGGCCGGTCTCATTGATATTGGGATTCCCGCAGCAAAGAACGGAAACGCCGGAGTTCATGAGACTGCTAAATCCAGCGTATATTCGGCTGCTTTGGCGTAAAAGGCCAGATAATCTAAGCCCGAATTTTCTGTCGCACTGCGAACTTGTATCTCAAGTGGGAAACGGTCGACTTCATCCGTAAGGGCGGAATTGTCCAAAAACTAGACAAATTGGTTCCCCATTTTTCGCAAAGTGCCGCTACAGAACGGGCTTGCTACGCGCCGACGTCCTGATTCTGATCCCATGTTTTTAACCCGTGACATTGAGACAAGCTGCGATTTTATTGGGTGAAAGCATGATTTTCGGCATGGCCGATGCTCTTTACAAGGGCGCAGCCGGGAGCGGGCTGTGCTCCATGGTTTTTTTGCAAATTTGCCGCTACAAAAACGGCTTGCTGCGCAGTCGACGTCTTGGTTGAGCCCATGTTTTTAACCGTGACATTGAGACAAGCTTTGATTTTATTGGGTGAAAGCATGATTTTCGGCATGGCCGATGCTCTTTACAAGGGCGCAGCCGGGGGCGGGCTGTGCTCCATGGTTTTTGCAAATTTGCCGCTACAAGACGAACTTGCTCCGCATATGACGCCTTGGTTCTGATCCCATGTTTTTAATCGTGACATTGAGACAAGCTGCGATTTTATTGGGTGGAAGCATGGTTTTCGGCATGGCCGATGCTCTTTACAAGGGCGCAGCCGGGGGGCGGGCTGTGCTCCATGGTTTTTTTTGCAAATTTGCCGCTACAAGAACGGCTTGGCTGCGTTCCATGGTTTTTGCATGGGGCGAATTGCTCATCTTTGGCGTTTGGCGGTTTTTAATGATTGGACTGGATTTTGGGTAAAGCTACGCCATCGGAAGAATGACCACGATAGTTACCGTCCTCGCGGATGACGCCGATCGAAGCTAGAACGAACAATATACGAAGATTTGCATTCTGTCAATGGATAGCATGGACAGCGATGGAGGCATTACCGTCCTGGATTTTCTAGATTCCTGCCTAAAATGTCCTTCACGATTTCGTTCCAACCGGAAGCGCCATCACTGCTGAAAGAGAGCAGCAAAGAGCGTATCCCGGCATTTGTGCCGGTCTCGGCGTCCGTTGATTGGTCGCCAATAAAAACAGACCGGGGCAGGTCAATATTATGTTCTTGCGCGGCCAGATAAACCAGCCCGGGCGATGGCTTCCGGCAGCCACATCCATCTCCCGGCGCATGATAGCAATAGTAGACTCCATCGAAGGCCACGCCTGCCCCCAGCATGAGTGTGACAAATCTGGAATGGACGGCAGCCGCTTGCTCAAGCGATATCAGCCCGCGAGCGACTCCCGATTGATTGCTTACGACGATGAGTTTGAAGCCATACTTTTGAAAGGCAAGCAGAGCGGGCACTGCGCCGGGAAGGAGCGAGACCTGCTCTTCGCGGGACATATATTTCAAGTCCTTTATCAGGGTGCCATCTCTGTCCAGAAAAATGGCTGGAGCAAGATTTTGCTCGGCCATGGGAACGGTTGCTTCCATTTCCATCGGCTACTTCGTGACCACTGCTTGTGCAGACCTGTCCGCCGCGTCAGACAGTCCAGGGGCCACACGAAATCCGATGATTCTCATTCGCTTGAGAGCCAGAAGAATGCGTATGAGGCTCGATTCGTCTACCATCGGTTTGCTGTCTTTACCGGAAGATCTGGCCAGGATTGCGAGCAGATCCCAGCCACTTTGATTTCCGTTGATTTGCCTCAAGACCCATAAGAACGAAGAGGTAAAGGAGTGAGTGTAATCTCCCCAGGGAGTGCTCACAATCGCGCTGGCCTGAAACAGCTCGGGATGTTCAAGATGAATCAATCCTTTGTTGATTTCCTGTTCCAGAAGAAGCTTTTTTGCGGTGATGCAGGGATACAAATCCAAAATTGAGCTATATGCAGATGTTTTCCTGACTATCTGGTCTCCGAGAACGCAAACATCTATTCCCGTCGCCAACAGACAGAACAGAGCATCTTCAGGGGTTTCGACAATTGGCTCACCTGCGACGTTGAACGAGGTGTTTAACAGTATGGGGACTCCGGTTCTGTTGTAAAACTCTCGTACCAGGCGGTAAAAAAGCGGATGGTTTTCGGAGGAAAGAGTTTGCAACCGGCCAGTGCCATCCACATGAACAACGGCGGGGATCTGGCCCTGCTTCTCACGCCGGAATGATATGACCCTGAGCATGAAAGGACTGTCCGGCTCCGCTTCTGCTGTCTCAAACCATTCGGCTACATGCTCCCGGAGACATGCAGGAGCAAAGGGGCGAAACGCTTCCCGATGTTTTACTCTACGGTTGAGTATCTCTTTTCCATCCTTCCGCCGTGGATCAAAGAGAATGCTTCTCTGGCCGAGAGCACGGGGGCCCAGTTCCGATCCTCCCTGAAACCATGCAACTACATCACCGGTACACAGTGCTTCTACCGTTTCGGCAATAAAATCGCTGGAGCGATGGGCCACCACTGCCGGCGTGTCGTTGATTGCTTCTTGAACTTGAGAGTCCGGATAAGGAGCCCCAAACTCATCTCTCGTAAGCCTCGCATGATGTTTGCGACCGTCTAATTGCCATAGTCCATGAAAGGCAGCTCCCAGGGAGGCACCGCTGTCCTCGGCGGCAGGAATAATAAACATATCGGAGAAGCCGCCTGATTGTGCAATGATCTCGTTGGCCACACTGTTCAGTGCGACTCCGCCGGCATAGCAGAGATTCCTGCTTCCGGTCATTTCCCTCAAATGCGCGGCAAAGTACTTTAGTCCCTGCTCCAGGGCAGCCTGGATCGAGCAGGCGAGGTCCTGATAGGAAGAAGCCTCTTCCGGCCAGCGCTTTTTGTGGGAAAACCTTTGCGGGACAGTATCGAAGAACTCGACGCACCCATCCTTGATGGAAAAAAAATCAGAAGGCGGATCAATGGGGCGGCCATAAGGCGCCAATCCCATAACCTTTCCTGCCTCCATATCCTGGCCAAAAATCTGGATGGAAGCCGCCTGAAACATGGCGCCAAAACTGCGGAAGCCGAACATCCCGTCAGGACGACGAAAAAGGGTTTTTCCATGAGGCACAACATGCTTTTCCAGGGGCAATATGCCGGCGCCTTCGGCCTGGTAGAGAGAAATCGTTTCCCACGCATCAGGAACATCCGCGGGAGTTAACTTCGCCTCAGCCGGCAGGAAATCGTCAGCGGGGGAGCCGATCCCGTCCACCACCAGGATTGCGCTGTTCCGAAACCCCGAAAGAGCAAAGGCGCTGACCGCATGGGCATAATGATGGGGAATAAATAACACTGGAACTTTATTGATAGCGCCGGCCAGATCAGGGTTTTGATTGATGTTTTGGAGAGGGTCGGTCACGCGTCCCTGAACACTGATCACGATGAGACTCAGATCGGACGCCTTGATGCCGGCATACTGCAAACAATAGGGGACCGAAAGGCTGGAGCGGCCGGCAAGCACGCGCATACGTTTGATGCGAGTGAGGCGCTCTTCCTGGATGGCAACGACTACCTGGTTACCGCGAAGCAGGCAGGCGGAACCATTATGCGAAGCGCTGATTCCCAGAATGTATGGTGATGAATTCATTTCGGCTAAGGCAGTGGTGCATACCATTACGCGCAGGTAAAGAGCGACCGGAGAAGCAAGTTGTCGGAGATGCGCTCGTAAGCAATCACAGCATTCTTTTCCTGCTCGGCGGCCCGCGCTGCCCCGGTTCGTGAAACCACTTTCTTTTTTACTTCATCCTTTGTTGCTCCCTGGAGCATCCAGTACAGCAGTTCCCTGAGGGGGCCATCAAACGTGATGCCTATCGGCATCACGTCAGCGATTTCAAGTATCCATTCATGGGCTTGTTTAACGGCATCGACTCCGGGGCAACGCTGCCGGACCAAGTTGAAGATGGAGGGAGCCGAAGACAAGTTCATCAGCAGAGCGAGGAAAAAACGCTGGTCAGGATCGACGATGATTCTCCTGAGATCGGCGATCCGGGAACGGCGCTGCTCCTCTTCAATCGCGGGCTTTACCATATCCACGTAGTCAGGGAAGCGGGAGCGCAGATGGGCCAGAACTTCTTCGTAGATATCGGGGCGAGGAAGCCCCAGCCGCAAGGTACGCAAGATTTGAAATGCCGCAAAAAAATCGCATTGTTCGGTAAGCATCAGGACATATTGCTTGATGTCAGGAGATCCCATGCGGATCAACAATTCCAGGGCCTGGATCTGTTTCTTCAACAGAGGTGTAAAAGCCGCGGGATCACTCGCCACACTGGGCACCGAATATGCGTATTCCGGACCACTTTCACGATCCTCGACCGTTCGGACGACGACCGTGACGCTGGGCACGTCCAGATGGAACAGCGAATGGATCAGCCCGGAGCCACGTTTGATTTCCCGGACCGTACGGCGTTCCAGAATCTCGGTTCCAAGCAGGCGGGTTGAGCCGAGCATGATCCGCGAGTTGATCTTTTTCTCCACGGAAAATTCATAAGTAGCGTGGACGCTCGATCCTTCCAGAACGCCAAAAGCGCCGGAGAAGCCATGCTGATGGATGGCTGTGGTGCCGGTATGCCAAAAAAGAGCCTCGATCAAAAAACTGTCTGTCCAGTAGAGAGTCACCGACGGTTGGCCAAAGTTCTCATCGAGGCGGCGCTGATAAGGCAGCGATTTGGCCGCTGCCAGCCAGCCCAGAATGTCCCTATAGCCCACATTGGGATGCTCCAAAATTCCTGAGCACACCTCCAACGCAATAGGACTAAACGCATCTTCGTGGAAATCGTGCTTGCGCCACGCCTGGTAGAGCGACTGACCCATCTGGTCAAATAGCGCTGAAAGGTCGAGTGGAGCAGATACAAAGATTGATGACATCGCATTCACCTGTAGAGACGCCGGAGATTGAACGCCGGCGGACTATCTATATTAGTTTGTAAAGACGCCGGCAGTTTCAGGTTCCATCATGCCGGCGTTTTCGATGCTCTTTTTGGCTGAAGCTGTTCTGGCGGCTGATTTTCTGTTCCTCCGGACTGCCAACGAAAGATACCGGTCGCCTTCCTTTAACATCAGGCCGTGTTCCACGAATCTTTCGAGAAGCCGGGCGAGATCGCGTTCGGCATTCTGTGACCTTGTGCCGGCTCCCAGCACCTCCGCGGCAATGGCGTTCCATGAGTGGGCTTCGTCGCAGAACAGATAAACGCGTGCCGGCAGGTCTTTGAGCACGATCTTCCTCAATTCCACAGGACTGCCCGGCTTGAGCGGACGATTATCGTACAGAATCAGAAAATTCGGGCCTTTTTCATAGGAACACACAATGTTGTGTTGGCTTCGCACACGGCGCCACTCACGAAAGGTCTCCACAATGGGGTGCATATAGTCCATGGAATCGATTACCGGCTGATCGGTGCTTTCAAAATAATAGGCAATCTTTTCTTTTTGGACACCGGCAGGAAACAGAACGTCATAGGTGTCTACAGGACGCAATTTCAGTCCGAATTTCTCCCTTTCAAGGTCATAGGGGCTAAATCGCTCGAAAGTAATGGGGCAAACGTCTATGGGTGGCTTCAGATGAAACATCAACCTCATCAGGCGCACATAATCCTGGAAATGAGATGGTTTTTCTCCGGGAAAACCATAGAGGATGTTCCAGAAAGCCTCGATGCCATATTCCGCGCACCATTTCAGGAACTGAATGTTCTGGTATCCGGCAATGCCCTTTTTCATGAGCTGCAACAGGTCTGAGTCCAGGGCCTCAATGCCTGGTTGAATTCTGAAAGTGCCTGAATCGGCCAGAACTTTGATCTGTTCCTTGGTAAAATTCGGCTTCACCTCGTAGAAGAATGAGAGATCAATATCGGCAGCGGCAAAACGCGGAAGCAGGGTGCGGCAATAGCGCATGTCGAGAATGGTGTCACACGAAAGGAACGAGAGCCACTGGTGCCTTTCTGCAAGCTCCATCACCTCGTTGAAGAACAGATCAGGATCCTTGCTCCGGTAAACCAGAGAGGTCCCATTAAGGCCGCAGAAGGTACAAAGGTGTTTTGCGCCCCACCAGCATCCGCGCGAAGATTCCACAGTAATGGAAATTGGCAGGACCTGATCCAGGTGCACTCGCTGCACTTCCCTGAAATAATCATCGTGGTCGGGCGCCGGGGAATTGTTGATGTCCTGGATCCCGACTACGTCATCACGCCCGGCTAAGATATCGTTTTCCACGCGCACCGATACGCCCGGAATGGCAGCACGGGCTCCCTGCGAGACCTGCTGAAGGATTGTAGTAAACACTTCCTCGGCTTCTCCATGGACTACATAATCAACCCACGAAAAAGCCCGCAGGAGCTCGAGTCCCATGTCTGACTTTGCAGCCGATCCGCCAAACAGGGTTACAATCTGCGGATTGACCTGCTTGATCGTCTTGGCCATCAACAGTGATGAACATATCTGGGCGTGGGTGATGGTGAAGCCCACCACATCGTAGGAACTCCAATCCACATCACGTAATGCATTTTTTACGAGCAGATCGGCTGCATCGGCCATCTTTCTGCATTCTGAAACGGAACCGCCGGTGGTTTTGACCAGTTTTTCCAGAACCTGTGCGTGGTTTTTCTCCAGGTCATCAAGGCTGTTGGCCAACTGGCCGCCGGCTCCAAACAGGTTTACGGAAAAAAACCATTCCGGATAAAGCGCCGATTTAAGCGCGATTTGTTCGTAGAGGGCAAAACCAATCTGTTCGCCAAAACGAATATTAAGATAATGCACATCTGCCTGTGCCCCTGCTCGCGCGGCGCATTTCTTGAGGATGCTCAACGCCAGGCAGGGCAGGGTAATGGAAGCCCAAGGCATACAGACAAGAGCGACTCGAAGGCGGTTAGTCCCGGCAACTTGTTGGTTCATGATCTTGTATCCACTTCATTTTTATCTAATTTCACCGTGAGCGCCAGGATCATATTGTTGTCTGAGCCGCATAAAGCTTACGGTAGGTTGCACAGCTTTCTAAAAGTTTTTCATGCTCATCCACGGCGCGTACCCGCCCGTCTTCAATCACCACGATAGAATCGGCGTTTATTATGGTCGAAAGACGATGAGCAATCACAATTGTAGTCCGGCCCTGCATCAAAATACCAAGCGCTTCCTGCACACATTGTTCGGACTCGGAATCCAGCGTTGAAGTGGCTTCATCGAGGATAATGATCTCCGGATCGAGCAATATCATTCGGGCTATCAGGACGCGTTGCCGCTGACCGGCGGACAAAGTAACTCCACGGTCTCCTATAACAGTTTTATATTGTTGTGGAAGTTCCATGATGAAGTCATGGGCCATGGCTGCGCTGGCAGCGGCGGCAATTTCTTCATCGGAGACATCCGGATGGCCGAATTTTATGTTTTCCTCTATGGAGGCATGAAACAGGAAACTGTCGTGAAAAACCGTTCCAATTTTCTTCCGAATCGATTCCAAAGAGAAAAGTTGAAGGTCCTGCCCATCGATAAGAATCTGCCCGCGGTCCGGCTCATAAAGGCGGAGAAGCAGATTGACCAAGGTTGTCTTCCCAGCCCCGCTGGCCCCTACGATCGCGGTACGTTGGCCGGCCGGCAGCGAAAAATCAACATCCTTGAGTACCGGGTTTTCCGGCGTGTATCCAAATGTGACCGATCGGAACCGGATGTGACGGTGGCAGCCTGCAAATACGAGAGTGCCTTCAGGTCCGGCATGTTCCACCTTAGTATGAAGCAGGCCGAGGATCCGGTCGCTGGCCGCAAGAATTGCCTGCAGATTCGAGTTCAGTCGAACAAAGTTGTTGATTGGAACCTCAATATAGGTCAGGAAGGCGACTGCGGCGATCAGGCTGCCTACCGTCATGGTTCCGGAGGCAACACTCTTTCCGCCGATCCAATAGGTAACACCGGTAACAATCCAGTAAATAAGGTAGGTTGTGGAAGATGTTGTTTGCCACAACGACTGCCGGATCTGTGAGCGATAGAGCTTGTCATCGGCTTTGCGGATGCGCTCCCTGTCCCACTCTGCCCGGTCAAACAACTTGATGTCCCTGGCCGCCGAGATGCTTTCCTGAAGGTCGGCGCACAAGGTGGCATTGGCATCCTGCACATCTTCACCGGCGCGCCGCAATCCTCGCTTGGAGAGAGACGGCAGTAAAAGATAAACAGGAGCGAGCACCAGGCCAATTAACCCAAGCTTGCCAAGAAAAATCCATAGCACAGCGACAGTTACGACCAGGCGGAACGCGCCAATGATCGATTCTCCGACAATGTTTTCATAAAAACTGCTGAGAACCGGTACGTCACTCGTAAACAACGACATCAAATCACCGGCGCGGCGGCCATAGATTGATGCCAATGGCAAGGCCCGCAGGTGGCGAAGCAGGTCGGCGCGGATCCTGCTGGCTGCACCGGCAGCCAATGCGGCAAAGGAATGGCGCTGTATTGTTCTTATGATCACGGTGGCCGCGGCAGCCGCAATCAATATCAAGACCGTCCTGCCCAATCTTTCCAGATGTCTCTGGATAAAAACAAAATCCACCAAGTAACGGAGCATCAGCGGAAACAGGAGCTGACAACAAATGTCCAGGACGCCCGCGATGACTCCGGCGCACAACAGGCCTTTGAAGGGCGGAAGATACTTCAACAGGTACTGGTATGCTGCATGTTTACCGTCAGTGCTCCTGCCTGAATCCAGGAGCTTACGGGCGCCAGTCTCTGCTGCCATTGCCATGTCTCCGACTTTGCCGGCCCAAGGTTGCTGAACTGATCGAGAGGAAGATCGGGCATCAACCCAAGATACCTATGATTCCCAAGAGTGTATCGCAATTCACGGTCCCATAAAGGGTCGCCGCGAATACCTGTACCAATTCGTGGAGTGGCCAAGAAGGGCAAATGAACTTAACTCGGAAGAAACTGAAACCTACATTGGAATTCGTTTCCCGCCAGGCTCGTCTGCATCTATAATTCCGTTCGTACGGCGTGGCCTGGCAG
>DASZFK010000166.1:0-8480 GCA_035939855.1 Candidatus Angelobacter sp. | reverse complement strand
AGTTTCGCTCTATCGCCCGGCCCTTGGTGGAGTTGATCGAGCAGAAGAAGCTGCCCGCCCAGGTCGAATTGCTGAGGCCGCCGACGTTTGATCAATTACGCCGGCATTTACGGGAGCGGCCAGGGTTCTATCACATCTTGCACTTCGATGGCCACGGCGCTTACGAAGCTGCAGACTCCGGCAGCGGCTTCAAGTTTCAAGGGCCGGAAGGCAAGCTGGTGTTTGAGACCGAAGAAGGGACACCCGACCCGATCACCGCCGAAAAACTCAGCACGTTGCTGCAAGAATGCGCGGTGCCGGCGGTGGTGCTCAATGCCTGCCAATCGGCCATGATCGACCCCAGCGGCAGGCAGAAAGATCCCTTTTCGTCGGTGGCCACAGCCTTGCTGCGCTCGGGGATGAGGGAAGTCGTGGCCATGGCCTATTCGCTCTACGTGAGCGGGGCCAAAGTATTCCTGCCGGCATTCTATGGACGGCTGTTCGAGAAAGGCAGCATGGCGCAGGCGGTGCGTGCAGGCCGCCAGCAGATGTATAAAGACGACCAACGGGTCTGCGCGCGGGGCGAGTTTCCATTACAGGATTGGCTGCTGCCGGTCCTCTACCAGCAATCGCCGCTCAGTTTCCCTTTTGCCACAGCCGCCAAGCTTGAATCACGGCCTTCCAAATTGCCAGCGGAGTTAAGACGGGAAAAGAATCCCTACGGCTTCATTGGCCGCGACAGCGCCCTGCTGGAGATGGAGCGGGCCTTACGACGCAAGCCAGCGGGGATTCTTATTCAGGGACTGGGCGGCGTGGGCAAAACCACCCTGGCCCGAGGCCTATTGCAATGGATGGATCAGACTGGTGGCCTGAAGCACGAGCCGTGGTGGTTTTCCTTCCAGGAGATACGCAGCGCGGAGTTCGTCTTCAACCGTATAGGCGAAGCATTGTTCGGTGGAAATTTTTCTGCGGTCAATATGAAACTGGAAGAAAAGGTGGCAAAGACAGCCGAGGTGTTGCGCGACGAACCGCTGCTCATCGTGTGGGACAACTTTGAGTCGGCCTCCGGAATACCAGGGAGCGGCATCGAGCCAAACCTGCGCGATTCCGACCGCAAGCTGCTCGCGCAGTTCCTCGACGACCTGCGAGGCGGCGCGAGCAAGGTCATCATCACCAGCCGCTCGCCGGAAGACTGGCTCGGTCCTACCCGGCGCTTTCATCTGCCCCTGGGCGGATTGGACCGCGAAGAACGCTGGGAGTATTGCCAGGCGATCCTTCGCGACCTGGGCAAAACCATCAACCACGAGGACAAAGACATTGTCGATTTGATGGACCTTCTGGGCGGACATCCGCTGGCCATGCGGGCCATCCTTCCTCGACTGGAGAAGTTGAGCGCGGCGCAGGTGCTGGCGGCGCTGCGCTCGAATCTCGATAGCCTGAAGCTCGACGAAGAAGAAGAGGGGCAGAAAAGCCTTTATGCGACCCTTGCGTTTGTGGAGCAATCGCTGGCCGAAGAGCTTCGTCCTTTGCTGGTGCTGCTGGGGATGCACGAAAGCTTTGTCCAGGCGGGCTTGCTGGAAATGATGGCCAGGCAAGTGGATGGAGGATGGTCGCGAGCCTCAATCGATGCGCTGCTCGAGGCCCTGGTTTTTGCAGGCTTGCTAAGACAAATGGGACAGACCATCTATGAACTGCACCCCCTGCTGACCAGTTATCTCCGGTCCAACAATAGAAAAGCAGTGGACAAGTCAGACGGTTGGGCACGGGCCTTTGTGGACGTGATGGGCACTTTGGCTGATGGTTTAACGCCCAAGCCGCTGCACGAACAGCGGGCCTTTTTCCACCTTCATGGCCAGGATTTTTATCATGCCCTAAAAGAAGCGGAACGCCTGCGCATGACGGCTGATATGGCTGCCCTCACCCAATCGCTGGCGGCATTCGCGCAGAACAACAGAAATTTTGAAACAGCAGAGCGTTTGTTCCAGCACCTCGCGGCCCACTATGAATCTTGCGGTCAAGAACAGATGGCTGCTGGTCCCTATCACCAACTGGGAAGGATTGCCGAGGAGCAGCGGGACTTTGGATCCGCCGAGCAGTGGTATCGCAAGTCCCTCGCCATTAGTGAAAAGCGGGGCAACGAGCACGGGGCCGCCCTCACCTATCACCAACTGGGAATGATTGCCGAGGAGCAGCGGGACTTTGGAGCCGCCGAGCAATGGTATCGCCAATCCCTCGCCATTAGTGAAAAGCTGGGGAACGAACACAGGGCCGCCAGCACCTATCACCAACTGGGAAGGATTGCCGAGGAGCAGCGGGACTTTGGAGCCGCGGAGCAGTGGTATCGCCAATCCCTCGCCATTAAAGAAAAGCAAGGGAACGAGCATGGGGCCGCCATCACTTATCACCAACTGGGAATCATTGCCGAGAAGCAGCGGGATTTTAGAGCCGCGGAGCAGTGGTATCGCAAGTCCCTCGCCATTGATGAAAAGCAGGGGAACGAGCACGGGGCCGCCATCACTTATGGGCAGCTTGGCATCCTGACGGCACTACAGGACAGGTTCCTCGAGAGCGGGCAGTGGTTGATCAAGGGCCTCCGTGCTTTTCTTCGTGCGCAGGATCAGCACTTGGCGAAGCAGGCTGCCGGAAACTTCATGGTCCTTTACAAGAACGCATCAGCGCAGGACCAGGCAAAGCTCGAATCGATGTGGAGAGAAGCAGGACTGGGAGACTTCCTGAGATAGGCCGATCAATTCGGGGCGCCTCAGTGCACGATTTCGGATCAGCTAAGAGAAAACGGAGGGGCGTAGCTCGTTTAAGGCTACGCCCCCGTAGCTGAAACTGAGTCTGAAATTTCACTTACCCTGAGCCAGGGCCGCCTCATCAAAGTTTAGCGACACGCTCTTCCACAGGATCTTTTTGAGGACTTTGGCGTTACCTTTCTGCTCCCGGGTTTGTACGGCCCCCTCGAGGAAAGGATTCGCTTCATCGACTGCCGTTGCCGGAACGGTGGCCACTGTTTTGTTTCTTTGCAGGAAGCTGACCTGAACGGTCGAGCCCGCTCCCTCCCACTGCACCTTATAACTACCAGCATTCAACACTGTATTGCCAACCGTTACCGGCTCCGTGAAAGTGACTTTCCCTGCGTTCGCCGGGCCAGACGCCAACACGGTCAGCGGCAGCGCAAGCGCAAACAGCAACACTAAGGGTATAGCTCTTGATCTCATATCCTTCATCTCCAATTTTTTGTTGATAGCTTCTTCTCTGTCTGATTAAGCAGGCAAGCTACGGGCCAAAGAGCGCATGTTGGATGTCTGCATGTTTCCCTAATGAATTGTGTGAGTTATCGCGCAACCGTTGGACCTACCGGAGACGGAACAGGGGTTTTGACGTTCGACAGTGTCGAAAATGTCGATGTCATCGACAGTTGGGAGTGCCAAAATTAGTTGGGGGATTGCCAAAATTGCCATAAATGCCACTTCGGCGCACCTCAGTGCAGGCTCCATTGCCAAAATTGCCAAAATTTCAAAAGACAAATATCGAACAAGCGCGCAAGAATCTTACGGAAGCAGTGCTCTGCCATTTCGACGCACTCCACGAACTGGGGCGCCTTCGCACAACGATTCAGAAATTGCAGCATCTTTCACGGCAGCCAACTTTGAGGATCGAGGATTTGGGCGACAATGAAATGCTCTGGAAGACGACAACAGCGGTGCCAAGTAATCTACATGCAGCTACGGCATGATGCATGGCAAAACTTCCAACGCAACTTCCATGGCGCAAGTAAGACAGCGCACGCTGTGGGTAAGATTAGGATACCAACGCGCTAAGCCCCGTGAGCGGCGGCATAAGGCCAGCATGAGGCGAACAATCGCTCACCTTTTTACCCGGCAGGAAAGACGTCATAGAGAAGTTGGCGTATCAAGAAGAGTTCGTGGCGTTTCTGCGCAAGCACGGGATCGACGACGACGAACCTTATGTTTGAGATTGACAGCATTCTATGCCGCCCGCTACGCGGGCTTTACGGGCTTTTGCTAAACCACACCCACAGCTTGCGCTGTGGGCTATGTGTATGGCCGCCAGCTTCGCTGGCTCTCGCACAGCGCAAATACCTCGCTCTCCCCGCCGAGTAGCTAGCTGACGAGCACCTTCTATATAATCCCGGCAATTGATACCGAGGTATTCCATGAAACGTTCTCTGTTGGGCATAGTTTTCTCTCTAAGTTTGTTTTGCGTCAGCGGGTTTGGCCAATCTGCTTGCACCGTAACCGACCATGTGGAGTACAACAAGAAGATCAAAGAATTCACCACCGAACCTTTCTTCATTACCGAGTTGGTGGACCATCTTCCCTTAAGCTCTTGCGTGCCGCCCCCGGACGCCTTTTTGCACCATATTATCGGCGCGCCTGATGTGTTGGATTACACCAAAGACATCAACGACTACATGCGTCTTTTGGCCAGCAAGAGCCCGCGGGTGAAGGTGCGGAGTATGGGCACATCCGAAGAGGGGCGCGAGATGCTTCTGGTGATTGTGACCGATGAAGCCAACATGGCGAAACTCGACCGCTACAAGGAGATCAATGCCCGGCTGGCTGATCCGCGCGGCTTGAGCGAGGCTGAGGCGCAGAAGCTGATTGCCGAAGACAGACCTATTTATTGGGCCGATGGCAGCATCCACTCGCCTGAAACGGGAGCGCCGGAGATGCTGATGGAGTTGGCGTACCGGCTGGCGGTTGAGGAGACTCCATTCATCCAGAAGATTCGCCGGGATTCGATTGTGATGATCACGCCCATCGTCGAGGTCGACGGCCACGACCGCATGGTCGATGTCTACATGCAGCACAAGAAGCATCCCAATGATCCACCGTACCCACTGGTTTGGTGGGGGCACTACGTAGCGCACGACAACAATCGGGACAATCTTGGTCTGACGCTGGCGCTCAGCCGCAACATGCTTAAGACGTTTCTGGAGTGGCATCCGGCGGTGATGCACGACCTGCACGAATCGGTTCCTTATCTCTACATCATGACCGGGACTGGGCCCTACAATGCCTGGCTCGATCCGATCGTGATCAGCGAATGGCAGTCGATGGCCTATTACGAGATCGAGGAGATGACCAAGCGGGGCGTGATCGGCGTTTGGACCCACGGATTCTATGATGGATGGGCGCCCAACTACCTGCTTTCTATCGCCAACAACCACAATGCGATTGGCAGATTCTATGAGACCTTTGGCAATGGCGGCGCCGATACGCGGGTGCGCACCTTGCCTGCTGCAAGCACCAATCGTGAATGGTTTCGGCCTAATCCGCCTTTGCCCAAGGTCAAATGGTCGGCGCGCAACAACACCAACATGCAGGAAAGCGCGATTCTTTTTGGCATGAGCAACCTGGCTACGAATGCCCAGCAGTTTCTGAACAATTTCTATCTCAAGAGCAAACGCTCGGTGGAGAAGGCCAAAAAGGAAGGTCCGGCGGCGTGGGTGTTTCCGGCTGACGAAACACGGCCGGCCGAGCAGGCCGCGTTTTTGAACCTGCTTGAGGTGCAAGGCGTAGAGGTGCATCGCGCAGAGAAAGAAATTCGCTTGAGCAGCGCGGACGGCGCGCGGGATGCCATCAAAGGCGATGCATCAGACCCAGGCTCGGGCAAAGGCAGGGAAAAAGATAAAGATAAGGATAAGGATAAAGACCAAGACAAAGACACCAAGAAAACCCGGGAGACCGTGATTCCCGCAGGCAGTTACATCGTCCGCATGGATCAACCCTACAGCCGCCTGGCCGACATGGTTCTGGATACGCAATATTACAGCCCCAGGGATCCACGTTCCTACGACGATACGGGTTGGACTCTCGCTGCTCTCAAGAACATAAAAGCTTTGAGAGTGACCGATACTTCGGTGCTCGACGCTCCTATGCAAAAGATGGGCACGATTCATCTGGCTGGCGGCATTGAGGGAACGGGCAAGACCTACCTGATTCATCACAACACCGATAACACCCTGGCTACGTTCCGCTTCCGGTTGAGCAAGGTGGCGATGGACGCTGCTGAAGATGAGTTCGAAGCGGATGGCATCAAGTTCAAGGCCGGCACATTTGTGATTCGCAATGCCGACCACAATCAACTGGAGAGCGCAGCCAAAGAGTTAGGCATCAAGGTTCATGCGACCAATGCAGAGATTAAAGTAGCCACTCATCCGCTTGCTGCCCCGCGCGTGGCGATCGTGCATAACTGGCAGAACACTCAAAACGATGGCTGGTACCGCTCCGCCTTCGACGAGTTGAAGATTCCTTTCTCCTACGTGGCCGATACCAAGCTGCGCGAGACACCGAATTTGCGCGAGCAGTTCGATGTGATTCTGCTGCCCCCGATGGGCGGAAATCTCAGCTCCGCGATCCGCGGACTGCCCATGCGCGGCAATCCGAGGCCCTGGCAGAATTCACCCGAGACTCCCAACTTTGTCGCGAAAGGCCTGGACAGCAGCGACGACATTCGCGGCGGCCTGGGATACAAAGGGCTGGCCAACCTGGAACAATTTGTTCGTGAAGGCGGGCTGTTGCTGGCGATGCAGACCAGCGCCTCGCTTCCGGTGGCCAGCGGCATGACCGATGGTGTAGTCAATGTGGCCGATCCTCGGGCGATGCAGGCCCCGGGCAGCGTCGTGCTCTCGAGCATCGACGACAAGAAAAGCCCGATTGCCTATGGCTACGACGACAAGCTTTACGTTTATTTCCGCGAGGGTCCGGTGATTACAGTTGGTGTAGGCGGTGGTGGATTCGGAGGCGGTGGTGGCGGCGGAGGAGAAGGCGGAGGAGGAGCCTCTGGTAGATCCAGCGGGCGCGGAAGCGCCTCGGAGTCCGATGTGATTCAGGCGCGTCCCTCAATTGCCGTGGAAAAGCCGGTCAAGCGAAGCCCGCGAGAGCAGGAGCTTTATCTGGGCGAGGACGTTACCGATACGGTTCGACTCAACTTACCGCGCCACGACGAGATGCCCCGCGTCGTTCTGCGCTTCGCTCCCGAGAAAGACCTGCTGCTCAGCGGAATGATCGTTTCAGGTAACGAGATTTCCGAGAAACCGGCAGTCGTGGACGTGCCTCACGGCAAAGGCCATGTCGTGCTCTTTGCCAATAATCCGTTTTGGCGCGGAGAAACCATGGGCAGCTTCTTCCTGGTCTTCAATGCCATGATGAACTACGACCATCTGAATGTGGGCCGTAGTGCGCAGAGCGTTCCCGTGGACGCGACAGCAACCGCGGCGGACGAAGACGAGATGTAGGGGATTGCAAAAATTGCCATAAATGCCAAAATTGCCATAATTGGTCCCAACTGGCTTTCAAATTTTTGGCAATTATGGCAATTCCACCCGATTGAAACTGGCAACTCGCCGGTGTATATCTGATCTGCTATGTTTCTCCGTAAGCCTTCCTTCGTTCTCACATTTTTCATATCGCTTAACATGGGCTTCGCTCAGGAGCAGCCTCCTGTGCCGGCTTCTATTCCGGCGGCGGTGCAGGAGAATCCTGTTTCCGTTGCCTCGACTCCTGAGGACGCGAAAGAGATTATTCGCCGGGCTTTGGATGTGGATCGAAGAAATTTTGCACTGGCCCGCAACTACACCTACCAGGAAAAGCAGGAGGTACGTGCTTTTGACAAGCACAACTCCACCAAGCATCGGCAGAGCGAGACTCACGATCTGACGATTCTTTACGATGAGCCATATTCCAGGCTCATCGAAAAAAATGACAAGCCCTTGAGCGCCAAAGATGAAAAGAAAGAACAGGAGAAACTGGATAAGTTTATCGCCAGGCACAAGAACGAAAACCAGAAAGAGAAACAAAAGCGGCTTGCACAAATGGAAAAGGACCGGCGGGAAGAGCGGGCGTTTGCAGCCGACATTATCAATGCCTACGATTTTCGGCTGGATGGCCAGGAACAAATCGATGGGAGAGATGTCTACGTGATTGCAGCCAACCCGCGTAAAGACTTTCATCCAACGCAGCCCCACGCCGATGTCCTGCCCAAGCTGCGGGGAAAGATATGGGTGGATCAGAAAGATTACGATTGGGTGAAGATCGAGGCGGAAAGCATCGATACCATCACCTGGGGATTGTTTCTGGCGAGAATCCATAAAGGGTCGCATTTCCTGTTTGAACAGACATGCGTGAACGATGAGATTTGGCTGCCCCGGAGGGTCTCAGTGAATGCCAGCGCCCGGCTGGCGTTGTTTCTGAATGGAGGGTTCGATTTCGAATCGAGCTATTCCAAGTACAAGAAATTTGTGGCGAGCGGCCGGCTGCTGCCGGGAAGCGTCGAGGCTGAGCCAGCCAAGAAATAGGTCAGCGCAGCCACAACCAAAAACCAAAACCTTTAGCCAGTAGAGTAGGAGAGAGAGCAACACAGTAGTGCGACTCACTCTCCCCTCGTCGAACCGGACTTGCAGATTTCCCGCATCCGGCTCTCCTGAAAACGTCTCGCCCAAAGCATGCACAGGGCAGGGGCGCGGTGTC
>DASZFK010000165.1:0-5139 GCA_035939855.1 Candidatus Angelobacter sp. | reverse complement strand
GGGTTCTGGTAGCGAGCAAGACTGTAGGAGAAATTGCTGCCGGCCTCCTGGTCCTGTTGGGCGTTGGCAAAAATGATACGGAGACAGCAGCCGACTACCTGGCGGAAAAAATCCTTGGGCTGAGGATTTTTGAGGATGCCGACGAAAAGATGAACCTTTCTGTACAAGACGTAGGCGGGGACGTGCTGGTGGTCTCGCAGTTCACATTATTTGGAGATGTGCGCCGGGGGAAGCGGCCATCGTTCGACGCTGCAGCCCGTCCCGAGGAGGCCCGCCGTTTATACGAATATTTCACCGAAAAGATTCGATCCGCTGGTGTACGCTGCGAAACCGGCCAGTTCCAGGCCATGATGGAAGTGGAGCTTATCAACAGCGGGCCGGTTACGATCTTGGTGGACTCAGAAAAACTGTTTTAGCCGACGCTGTCTGTTTGTAAATTATAGCAAATGCAAGGCTTAGACTTTCTACTATGGAGACGTACGAGAAAACTTCTATAGTTCTCTGGTACTATCGTCATCAAAGCGCAACTGTTGAGAGGCAGGAGTGCTTCTCAATAGAAGGTATATTTGAGATATGTGCCCCTTTGCCAAATCCGATCATATTGAGTTTCGGAAACCGCATCAACTCGTCTCTGAAGCAACCGAGCATTTCATTATGACCTATCGTGGGTGGGACGCATTCGAACGAGCTCATGGAGGACCGGACATCATTGATTTTGATTTGAGTACTTTCGAAGGATTGGCATCGTTCAACTCAAGGCGCGAAATCCTGTTTGAATTATCAAAATTATATGATCAACTCGATGGCACGGCCAATGAAGAAGAATTTCTTCGATCTCGGGTTCGTGGATCTATTGCTTATTTGCGGGCGCTCATGGGCCAACAGATACCTTTTCCCGAATATCTAGAGCATACCTTAGGATTGGTTCCTGTTCCATTTTCTGATGAGGAAGTTGAAAATGCACGAGCCGCAGTCATAGAATATTTGGCGCCCTTCGACCTTATCTTGAGGGTGGAGGATCGCGAACGCTTCGAGCGAAAGTTG
This sequence comes from Candidatus Angelobacter sp., assembly GCA_035939855.1. GTDB lineage: Bacteria > Acidobacteriota > Terriglobia > Terriglobales > Acidobacteriaceae > Angelobacter. The sequence continues at coordinate 4,095 of DASZFK010000165.1, read as the reverse complement.
TTGATCCATGATGCGAATGAAATACGGAAGGGTATCATCGGTCATCAGGAACTTTGGCTTCGAAGATTGCGCGACACGGGAATCCCAGTGCCTGCCGACCTTTACTTCTCTGTGCAATTTACTCAAGTAGATGCTTACTGGAGTAATTGGATCAGTGGTTCCGTTCAGAAAGGGATTACCCTTAATATAAACCTACATGCCAGAAAGAGATATGATAAAGGCCGGCCACTCGTTTTATGCTTACATGAAATATGTGGCCATGCTGTTCAAATGTCTATTTGGCGGGATCTTATAGCAGAGGGTAGACTTAACCCTGCATGTGGTCTAACAACAGTTCACTCGCCGGAAATGTTAGCCAACGAAGGATTAGGTCAAGTTGTGTCGGAGCTGCTGACTGACGACTGGGTTTTTCCGCCTGAATTCCATCTGAGTCGAGCCCTTCAATACTATACTCTCGTGATACTCCACAATGCACATTTAATGCTTTACGAACAGGCGCCTGTCGAAAATATCATAGACTATATTATTGACTGCTTGCCCCTGGCAGACCCAGACACAATTGACTACGAGATTCGGGATCGTGGCACGAGTCCCTTATTTCGCTCATATCAACTGTCATATGCGATAGGCGAGCAGACAATGATGAGACTAATTCAAGGCCTGAAATTGCCGCAAAAACGAGCATTTTTCTTGGAATTGTATACTAGGCCATTGACGCCTATGCAGCTATCACAGCTTGCAGATGCGGTAAGCTCCTAGAAATCTGAAAAAGACCACTGCCGTGGAGTCAGATGACACTTATCAAACACACTGGGGGCTGGATCAAAGCGCACTGGCCATCGATTCGCATTGCTCTGTTAGGTGTGCTCCTCATGCTTGGTTCCAAGCTGGCTGAGTCGATAGTTGAAGAATTGTGGCCTCAGCATGGCGAATGGATCGGATATTTTCTCGAACATTTAGGGGCAGTCCTTGTTGTAGGTATGCTTGTTCGTGTTGCTATTGAAGAGGGGTATCAGGAGACATTTTTGGGATCTGTTAAGGAAGAGGTGAAAAAAAAGATACAAGATGGTATAGACCAAATCAGCAAAGAATCTTTACAGCCTATTACCAATCAGCTCCTGCATGCAAAGGAAGATATCAACCAATTGGATAGCTCGATTCAGCAACTTGCCACTGCTCTCACATACAAAATCACACAGAATCTTGATCAAGATCTCCGCAGAGTACTTGAGGATGGCGTCTTGAACTCGCCTTTTGTAAGGCCAGAGTATTCACTGAACCTCAAGTTGCAGCCATTTTCTAATCGTGATGGATCGCCTTCAGATATTCTTGAAGTGTCGGTAACCACATCCTACAAAGTAACAAACCGGTCCGATGAACGCGCTAAATACCTATGTGAATCATGGCTGGACGACGACATCCGTCCATCAGGCATTAGGGAGAGTCAGTTTACTCGATTTGTTTTCGGCAAAGTTGGCAGTGATAACAAAACACACTTTCTTCCTGTCGCTGATATTTTGGCACTTGAAGACGATGGGAAAATCTTTGAACATAATGGCGCTCTCCACTTAAAGTATGAAATTGAGGGGATCGAAAAAGGTTCTACCTATGAAGTGATTGTGGCTGGCAAACAACTCATGCATAGAAACGATATTTTTGTATGGAACGTAGTTACTCTGACGAACAAGATAGATGTTACCGTGCAATTAACCGGAGGGATTACGCAAAAGGATCTCGATATCTTTCCCCGCGCAATACATCATGCGGCAGAGCAAGCTGCAATCGATAAAACAACCGATCCAACTAAGGTCACGATGAACCTTCATCAGGTGTTCTTGCCATACCAAGGTGTAGAAGTGCGGTGGTCGCCGCACGTTGAGCGTAAATCCTCGCCCGGCAAGTTACCTCAAGCTCCAATCACAACTCCAAGTTAAAATCGGAATCGGCATCTCGGTTAAAATCGTAAGTTCAGCCAATCTGCGCAATCTGGTCGGCCACCTTTACCACTTCCACCGCTGGCCGGACATCGTGCACCCGCACAATGTGTGCGCCTTTCAGCACTGAGGCGACTATCGTTGCCAAAGTTCCGTAGAGACGCTGGCTAACAGGGGCATCTTGTCCGTTCTGCGCCAGGGTTCGTCCGATGAACGATTTGCGTGATGTTCCAGAAAAAAGAGGAAAGCCTAGTTCGTGCAGCTTGTCGAGTCCTGACAGCAGTGGATAGTTTTGTTCAAAACTCTTGCCAAACCCGAAACCTGGATCGAGCACGATCCGGGCATGTTCTATTCCGTTCTCCAAGGCGCGTTTCGACCATTGGCTTAAATCGCTCTTCACTTCGCTCACAATGTCAGGGGAAGGAGCGAGGGTGCGCCATTCTTGCGGACGTCCGCGGCTATGCATCAGGATAATGCCGCATTTGAGTTCAGCGACCGTGGAGATCATTTGCGGGTCCCAGCGCAGTGCGCTGACATCATTCACAATTTCGGCACCGGCGGAGATGCAAGCGTCCGCAACTTCATGCTTATAAGTATCGACAGAGACAACGGCGTTTGGGCGTTCTCTAAGCACATCTTCAATTACGGGCAACACGCGCCCCAGCTCTTCGCCGGCCGGCAACCCAGTTTCTCCTGTGTTGGTTCCAGGTCGAGTGGATTCTCCCCCAATGTCGATAATATTGGCGCCTTCATCCAACATCTGCACGGCGTGGCGGACGGCATGATCGTGGGAAAGAAACTGCCCCCCATCCGAGAAAGAGTCGGGCGTGACATTCAATATCCCCATCACCAGCGTGGCGCGGCCGAGTTCCAGTTTTCGCCGGCATAGCTCCCAAATATAAGACGGTCGCTGCATGAGCGGATTGTATAATCTCCCAACTTCCATGCGTCGATCTCATGCATTTATCGTCTTCGTTTTGCTTCTGCTTCGGTCCACTGGTTTTGCTGCCGATCCACCCCAGAAAAAAGATTTGGCGAAACAGATCCAGGCTATTCTCCGACAGCCAGGATTTTCCCGCGCTCATTGGGGCATCGACGTAGTGGACATGGAGACCGGTAAAGCCATCTATGCGCTCAACCCCGATCATCTTTTTCTTCCTGCCTCCAATGTCAAACTGCTGACCACCTCCGCCGCGCTGGCCCTGGTTGGCCCGGAATATCGCTTTCACACAACCATAGAGACAAGCGGAAAGGTCGACGCCAATGGACGCGTGCTGGGAGACATGGTGATCGTAGGCCGTGGCGATCCTAATATTTCGGGACGCGTGATGCCCTATCAACTAAAGACCGAGAGGGTCTCTCCCCACACTCAGATTCTTGAGCAGTTGGCGGACCAGATTGTGCAAAGGGGCATTAAGATCGTAGACGGTGATTTGGTCGCAGATGACAGCTACTATGCTGCCGAGCGCTACGGCGAAGGCTGGGCCCACGATGACCTGCAATGGATCGATGGAGCACCGATCTCAGCCCTCTCCTTTAACGACAATGTGGTCTTTATCAAGATACAACCGGCGGAGAAGGCCGGAGACAAGGCGTTGGTCACCGTCGATCCTCCGAACAACTACTACGAGTTGGACAATCGCATTTTGACGACTGCCGCCGGAGTTACGCGCAAGGTCGGAATTCATCGCGACGCTGGCTCCTATAAGGTTGTTTTGTGGGGTTCCATCCCGCTCGATGACGCCGGCATGAATGAGGCGATTGCCATCGAGGACCCTGCCGAATTCACTGGACAGGTCTTTCGCTCGCTGCTGGAAGCGCGAGGTATTACCTTTACGGGAAAAATCAGGGCAAAGCATGGCGAGTTGGCCCAGTTTTTTGACCAGCCCCCACCGCCAGTTCCAGCGCTGGCTGCGGCCACGGGGTCACCGATCCAAGTTCTTGCAGAGCATGTTTCCCTGCCGTTGATCGAAGACGTAAAGGTAACCAATAAGACCAGCCAGAACCTTCATGCTGAATTGGCACTGCGGCTTATCGGACAACTGAAAGGCATTGGAGGCTCATTTGAAGGCGGCGCAGCAGCTCTCAAGCAATTTCTTCTTCATGCCGGCCTGACCGTCAATGATTTTTTTGTGCTCGATGGCTCCGGTCTCTCGCGCCG
>DASZFK010000164.1:0-6993 GCA_035939855.1 Candidatus Angelobacter sp. | reverse complement strand
TCGCCCATTTACCCAATCGACAAAGGCTTGCCTAAATTGTTAACAAGAAACAACTTGACATTCAACTGGCTCATCCTACAATCAAAACATTAGTGCTTGGAAATGTTTTAAACATTTCATGCAAGAGATGGAACAACGATTCACATCAGCGCAGGTTGTCCGATTGACAGGCATTACGCCGCGCCAGTTGCAATGGTGGGACGAGCGCAAGGTGGTTGTAGCGCAGCGCGAGGGACGGAACCGGCTTTACTCGGTTGAAGATCTGACTGAGATCGCTGTCATCTGCGCCCTGCGGCGTAAGGGCGTGCCACTGCAGCGCGTTCGCCGCATCATTAAGTTCCTGCAAAAGGAATTGGGACGGCGGCTGGCCGAGGCTGCGGGCAGCGCTTCCGACTACCATCTGCTTACTGACGGCAAACATATCTACCTGGAAAACTCGCAACAGCAGATAATCGATATCCTGAAGAACTCCCGCCAGCCATTGCTTGGGATTTGTCTCAACGATGCCGTTCGGGAGGTGCGCGCCGAAATATTCAGCCGCCGGCCGGCCCAGTCTCATCCGGCGCTGAATGGCCGCAGGAGAAAGAGTTCCTAAACTGGTTACGAACCGGAGGGTGAATATGGTGGCAGAGCTGAACATCCTTACAGAGTGGATTCCCGAGCAGATGGAGCCGGGGACGCTGTTCGTTCTCGAAAATGCCGGTCAAGTTGGCGAGCCGGAAGATCCATATTGGGCCGTGCTGTCCTGCCCGGAATGCGGAACCCTGGGACTGATCACTCGAAGACAAATGAGCGGCCTGGTCCCTGTCATCTGCGGCTCAGCTTCATGTTCAGCCCAGTTCATGATTCGCGACCAACAGGTCGTGGCCAAGAGGCCGAATTAGAAGTCGCCATGCAAAGCTAAGTACCCGCTCAGAAAAAATCTGCAAAAGCAAGGAAATTCTTTTTCTAAGCTTTTTCTCATCAGGACAACGCGGAAAATTTTCGTTGCGTCTGAACTCACAGGTGTAAAATTCTCAGCAGAGTGAGGGCCTGCGGACCTTCTTTCGGGATCTTCTCCCTAAGCCGAGGCACACATGAACGTTCACATCAGTTACAAAACAGCCAAGACTCCAGAGATCGAGCGCGAATTCCAACATCAACTGCAAAAGCTGCAACCCAGGCTGCAAGTCTTTAAACCTGAGCTGATCCATTTTCACGCAATCATTGATAAACAAAACGGCCATGCAGTTACTACTTCTCTGAACCTGCGTTTGCCCTCAGGACAACTGGCGGTGCAGGAGTCAGGAGACAACATTGTTGCAGCGATCAAGTCGGCCTTTGCGGATCTGCTCTCTCAAGTAACCAGGCACAAAGATCTTCTTCGGGGACAATGGAACCGCAAGGGACGACGAATCCCCGGACGGAAACAAGTGCCGGCAGCAGAGCTCCTGTCAACGGAGCCATTGCCTACGGCGGGCCGCGCTGCGCCCATGGGAGATGGTTTGCAGGAAGGCATTTCTCAGGAGCTGGCCGTTTGGATCAACGCCAGCTTGCCGCGCCTGCAGCGCTTCATCGAACGTGAACTGCAATATCGCATTGCTGCCGGCCAGCTTCGAGAAGATCTGGTCAGCGCAGAAGAAGTGATCGATGAGGTCATGGTAAGCGTTCTTTCCCAGGATGAGAGCAAACCTCAGGCCTTATCGCTGGAAAGCTGGTTGAACCGTCTTGCGTTGCGTGCTCTGCGCACTCTGGCCGAGTCCAACGCAGATACTGCCAGTGTGTCGCTGGATGCGCCTGCCGGTATTCAGAATGTCACCGGCAGCGATGAAAGTGTACTGCAATATCATCAGCCCGACGACTCGCTGCCCGAAGAAAGCGTAATTGCCGATAGCAATGTGCGCACGCCCGAGGAGATATTTGCGAGCGAAGAAATGGTCGCCCAGCTTGATATTCTGCTGCACCAGATCCGTCCTGAAGACAGGGAGGCATTTGTCTTGTACAGCCTCGAGGGCTTCACCATCGAGGAGATCGCGCGCCTTAGCGACCAACCTCCTGAACATATCCGCGAGCGTATTCACCACGCCCGCAAAAAACTTCAACAGGCCTTGCCCGCGCAAAACCACATCAAGCGAAGTTTGCTGCGCGGTCCGCGTGTCGCCTGAATTGCATACAACTCAAGACATAGGAGAAAAGAAAACGCAATGATTACGCGTGAAGAACTTCGTCGTCTTGCAAAAATAGATTTTCCCTCTGGTTGCGCGATCAGCTTTTATTTCCAACCTCAAGTTCCGCAGGATAAGTCGCATCGTGAAGAAGCCATTCTGGTCAAGGATCTGGTTCGCGAAGCCCTGCGCAAAGCCGAACGGCAGGGCAATCATCTGGCCTTAAGGGATGATCTGAAAAGAATACTGGGAATCGCCGAACAGCTTCATGGAAACCATTCGCGGGGCAAGGCCATTTTTGCCTGCAGCGAAGCCGGCGTATGGCATGAACTTGACGTGCCTCCCCGTTTGGGCCGCTCGATGCTTACAGTGAATTCACGTTTTCATCTCAAACCATTAGTGGCAGCTAGTTCAGGCAGCCCTCGTACCTGTATTGCCCTGGTGAATCGTGAAAAGGCCCGCCTGTTTGAATTTTATGAAGATGGAATTCAACCATTGCCCGACCTTCATTTTGGCGAGCTGCCACATCTCGGCAGGAGCGATGGTTTTGCCGGCTATGACGGAGGACATCGCGAGCGCCATCTCGAAAATGAGGTCATGCATCATTTCAAGCAATTTGCCGACTCGCTCCAGTTGCTGCTGAGCCGCCATCCTTTTGAAGCCCTCTTGATCGGTTGCCACGATGAAGCGTGGCCGGAGTTGGAGCAGCATCTGCATCCCTATGTGCGCCAGCGGCTCCTTGGTAGGTTCCTGGTTGATCCTGTGGCTGCTACGCCTGAGCAGGTGCGAGAGCAGGCGGGCCGCATTTTGGCCGAATCCACTCTGTCGCAACAGCAGGGGCTGATGCGGGAAGTGCTGGGCGAAGCCCAACGTAATGCTCGCGGCGCGGTCGGCTTAAGGCACGTGCTCACCGCATTGGAACGCCAGGAGGTGCAAACGCTTGTGGTGAGCCGCGACTTCACGGCGGAGGCGGTAGAGTGCGCTAACTGCCGGCATCTCGATACGCGCATGGTCCGCAACTGCGCTCTGTGCGGCCAGGAGACAAGAGAGCTAAGCGACGTTTCTGATGCCCTGGTAGATCTGGCTCTCCGTAATGGAGCTGAGATCATGTTCGTTGAGAGCGAAAGCGACCTAAGAAAATCCGGAGGCATTGGCGCCCTATTGCGTTACCGCGCCGACCAGAACACAGCACAGAAAATTGCGGTGTAGATATCGACGCTACGAGATCGTTTTCCCAACTCCACAGTGCATCCGTCTGTCATTCTGAGGGCCGCTCTTTGGCCCGAAGAATCTCTACGGTCGCCCGTTCATTGCGTGTGAGCAAGTGACAGGGGCACACTGCTTGGGCAGGTAAGGAACATCATCGTTTTCATATCCGTTTCCATCACATCCCTCACCACGAATCAGCGGTAAAATGTTTCGACTTACAGTGAGGTTTCATGAAACGCAGAGATTTTCTATCTGGACTAGCGCTCACATCAGCATCCCTGGCCGCCGCCAAGGTCGGAACATTACCTCAGCCCTCAGCACGCAAAAACATCATCATTTGCGCGGCCAACGGATATCAATACATCGACGATGGATACCAGATTCTCTCGCAGGGCGGCGACACTCTCGATGCGGCCATCAAAGTCGTCTCTGGACCCGAAAACGATCCCAAGGACAATAGTGTTGGCCTCGGCGGACTCCCCAATGAAGATGGGGTTGTGGAACTCGACGCCTGCTGTATGCACGGTCCCACGCGCCGCGCCGGCTCCGTTGGCGGCGTGCGCGACATCAAGAATGTCGCGGCTCTATCGAAAGCGGTAATGGAACACACGGGCCATGTGATGCTGGTGGGTGAAGGCGCAACCCGCTTCGGCTTCGCCTTGGGCTTTCCCAAAGAAAATCTGTTGACCGAGGACTCGCGCCGCATCTGGCTTCTGTGGAAAGAAACCCACTCCAACCAGGATTGGTGGGGGCCGGGCTTGGCAGATCCCGACTGGACGCCCCCCGTTCCTATAGAAAGCAGCGCAGTTCATGACTACCCGGAGCCGATCCGCAAAATGTATGCCATGGCCGCTGATCTGGGCATTCCAGAGGCAGCGCGCATGGACGCCATCGACAAGGTTCTGCATCCGCCTACAGGAACCATCAACTGTTCAGCCTTGAATGCCAAAGGCGAGATGTCGAGCGTCACTACCACCAGCGGTCTCGCCTGGAAACTCGCTGGCCGCTGCGGCGATTCGCCCATCATCGGCGCGGGCTGCTACTGCGATCAGGATGTAGGCGCTGCCGGCGCTACCGGCAACGGTGAGGAAAACATCAAAGTGTGCGGCGCGAATACGATCGTGGAAAACATGCGCCGGGGCATGTCTCCGGAAGAAGCAGGCATGGATGCGCTCAAACGCATCGCCCGCAACTACAACAACGACATGCGCAAGCTGGCATTCTTGAGCATGTTCTATTACATCCTGCGCAAAGATGGCGCTTATGCAGGTGTTTCGTTGTGGTCCGGCGCTGATGACAAACCGCGCCGCTACGTGGTCAACGACGGAACCAAGCGTTACGAGATCGCCAAATATTTATTCGAAGGCAATGCCAAGACTTGGCCGCCCACGCCCACCGTGCGAGAACGCAGGCGGTAACCGACTACTCCCTGCTAAGACAGGCTGCCGGTCGCCGTGGCCTTCCCGTCTTCGGTTGTGACTGAGGAATTAGCGATCTCATGAAGATGGTTGTTGATGACCTCGTTGGAATATCCCAGTTCCTGGGCAAGTTTATACTCGCGAGCCGCGTCGTCATACCGTTGAAGTGCATGAAACGAATATCCCAGCAGAGCATGCGGCTCGGCAGCGTTGGGAACCGACTCAACGCACATCTGCAATTGTTCAACGGCCTGGGCATAATCCTCGTTGTCGATGGCGTTACGCGCCTTAAACAGTCGCGTTGGCAAGAAAATTCTGTGAGCGGATGCCCCTCGGAGCGAGTGGACAAAAACCAAACCCAACAGCAGACCCACGGCAAAGCCACCTACATGCGCAAAATTGTTCACTCTAGGCGAAAGGACGGAAAGCAGAGAAACGAAAATGAAGATCGCCAAGCGCCAATAGAACAACTTGCTCTGTGGAAGTTTGATCTTGCCGTGGAACACTAATGCAATCAGAAAACCCATAAGCCCGAAGATTGCCCCGGAAGCACCAGCGCTCACCGACAGAGGATACAAAGCGCCTCTCAAAAATGCCGGTCCAAGCGGAGTTAACAGGTAAATGCCGGTCACCACTCGTGGGCCGGCCATCTTCTCTGTGTTCCTGCCAATCCACCAGAGGCATATCATGTTGTCGAGCAGGTGCCCGAACCCCAAATGGAGAAAAGAGCCAGTAATCAGCCGCCAGGGCTCTCCGCTTAGTATGTGTGAACCAACGTAGGCGCCCCAACGCGTGAGCTGATTGCTGCCAATAAAGAAAAATGAAAAGAGAGATGGACCCTCCGATACGACCATCGCCACGAACACGGCTACGTTGATTCCGATAAGCAAATTCGTGGCCGCGAACCAGGGAAGCTTTGACGCCGGCCAAAATGCGGGCTGCGCACGGCTAGATAGATCTGAGGCCGGTTCTACGGAACGAGGCCATGGTATGGAATGTTCCCATCGCTCCAATGCCCAGGCAGTCAAAGAATAGATAGTTGCCCGTACCGTTCCCATGGTGTAGAGAGTGAAGTCTGAATATTCAGCAAATCCTTGAAAGCTCCTCGAACGATCGGGTGAGAAAAAATGTTTCCAGAATCCAAAGTGGGGATTGGGATCCAAGTTCTGCATGACGCTTCCATGCGTGGGACCTAAGCTGTAGACTGCCATTCTGACAAGCAAAAGAGCCAGTGGAACAATCCAAACCCATTTCGCAGTCGCCGTTGACCAGATTTTTAACTTTGAAACGCAAAATGCAGCTACAGCCGCAAAGACGATACTGATCAGAAACTGACGTTGCACCAATGACATCCATGGCAAATGGATGTACATGAGGCGCGAAACATCCTGACCTAAGTACCCTGATCCGGAGATCGCTGCAATCAAGTTCAGGCAAAATGCTGCAATGCTACGAGTGAGGGCGAATCGTTTGGCCGAAGAGGGCATTGGTGGCGGCACCATCGTCATTGTACAGGCCATCGCAATTGCGAAGTGTGGGAAACTCGTTCCCATGCCCCACGATCATCTATTCCCTAACCGAAACTGTTTGCAGGCTGAATGCTCTCCACTAACTGCAACGATAAGGTGCTTGAAATCAATGACTGTTCCAAAACCGATCACCCGATCTCCCGATCACGCGCGGTCACCCGATTGCATGTCCGTTGAGAAACTCGCCAGGAAGTTAGCCTTTCAATGGACCACGCCCTCGGTGTGGTTACGCGGCTGAGTGCTGACGACTGAGTGCTGTTTTTTTACAGGAACCGCACCTTAACATCCGGTCGCTTCACTAAATGGATGCTATCTACAAATCTCACCTTACCGCTCTTGCGCGTCATGACGATAGAAGAAGTACGCGTGCCTTCGCCGAAGAACCGCACACCCTTCATCAATGAGCCCTCAGTCACGCCCGTAGCGGCGAAGACGATGTGATTGCCGGGAGCCAGGTCCTTCGAGGTATAGATCTTCTTCTTGTCTTTGATTCCCATCTTCTCGATTCGTTCTTCCAACTCAGGACGGTCGATGACCAGGCGAGCAAGAATCTCGCCATTCAGGCAGCGCATGGCGGCTGCGGTAATTACGCCTTCGGGAGCGCCGCCGGTTCCCATCACGGCATGAACTCCGGTGCCGATTACCGCCGCAGCAATACCGGCAGAGAGGTCGCCGTCGGAGATCAGCCGGATG